>CAZXCE010000184.1:0-13929 GCA_964639175.1 uncultured Clostridia bacterium | reverse complement strand
AAGCTGCCACCTAAAGGTGGGGGTTTCTACCTTCCCAGCCTTGTGACAATGAAACTAAATGAGTCTTTTAGTATGTCTCTTTTAGGGCTAGATGACTCTAAATAAGCCATTCAGCAAAACAATCGATAATTATTTTTTCCGACTTATCCGATTGATACTCAAGAGTTTGAATGATTTTTCCTCTGATGGTACACAAATTGCCTGTGCTTTGCCTTTCCTGACCCCGCACCTCGTCTCTGGTTGTTCCTTACATTTACGTTCCCTGGCATAGATCACTTGTTCAGAGTGAAAAGGAGTTTCTTCCAGACATGAGTCATCTCAATTTTCAGAATGGAAAAAGCAAAGTTTATTTCAGTTGTGTATTGTTCTTTTTTCTTACACTTGTTGCCATCCCACATTTTAGAACCCATCAAATTTCGGCTGATACCCGAAGACCCCATATCAAAGTTCGACCCAATGTGATTTCCGACGTTTCGCTGGCTTCGCCCGCCGACCCCAATCAGGTCGGGGATACAACGGTCAACGGCGGTTTTTTGCTTGAATTGACTGGCCGGGAGCGGAACCTGAGCGCCGATGGCCGGTTTGTCGTCTATCGGAGCCAGGCACCAAATCTGGTTGCCGGTCAGGTTGATAACGCTGTCAACAGTGACATTTTTGTGTTTGATCGGGTGGCTGGCACCAACCGGCTGGTAAGCGGGGTCAATGGTTCAGCGACGGTGGTTGGCAATGATTTTTCCACCAGGCCGGCCATCAGTGGCAACGGGCAATTTATTGCTTTTCTCAGCAAGGCCACCAACCTGGTTCCCGGCCAGGTTGATACCAACAACGAGCTGGATGCGTTTGTGTTTGACCGGGTGAACGGCACGACCCGGCTGGCAAGTGGTGTCAATGGCTCAACCACCCAGACCGGCAACGATGGGGTCAACGGTCAATTTCGGCTGGATATCAGTGGAGATGGACAGTTTATCGTCTTTTCGAGCGATGCTGAAAATTTGGTTCCTGGCCAGACAGATAATAATGCCGTTGATGTTTTTGCCTTTGACCGGGTGAATGGCACGACCCGTCTGGTCAGTGGGGTAAATGGTTCGGCGACCCAGGCTGGGAATGGCGGTTCGTTAAACGGAGTGATCAATCAAACCAATGGACGGTTTATTGCCTTTACCAGTTTTGCGACTGATCTGGTGCCGGGTCAGGTTGACGCTGGTGCGAATTCAGCCGACGTGTTTGTTTTTGATCAGGTCAATGGCACCACCCGCCTGGTGAGTGGGGTGGCCGGCTCAAGCACGGACGTTGCCAATGAGAGTTCATTTATCGAAGCCATCAGCGGCAATGGCGATACGGTTGTGTTTTCAAGCAATGCAACCAACGTGGTGACTGGTCAGGTTGATGCCAATAACACGGCTGACCTTTTTGTGTTTGATCGCGTGAATGGAACTTCGGAACTGGTCAGTGGGGCTGCGGCCTCAGCCACGGTGACCGGAAACGAATTTTCAGCCAGTAACATTTCAACCACCGAAAATGGCAATTTGATTGCTTTTTTGAGCCAGGCCACCAATTTGGTGCCGGGGCAGGTGGATATCAATCAAGACGCAGATGTCTTTGTGTTTGATCGAATTGCCAATACCACTCGCCTGATCAGTCATCAGGCCGGTTCCGCCACCACGGCTGCGGATGATCCGTCAAATACGGCCCTGATCAGCGCCGATGGCAGCGCGGTTGCGTTCTCAAGCGAAGCAACCAACCTGATTGCCGGTCAGAATGACCAGCTTGAGAGCGAAGATATTTTTGTTTTCTCGCTGACCAATAACACCACTCAACTCTTTTCCGGCGATAATGGGTCAACCCTGACCGGCAATCGGACCGGGTTTTCCACCAAACCCGTCCTGAGCCAGGACGGGAGTATCATCGCGTTTGAAAGTGCGGCTTCCAATCTCGTTCCAAATGATTTCAATCAGGGGCTGGATGTGATGGTGGTGCAGACTTCAAACCGCCAGACCCAACTGGCAACCCTGCGCGCCGGGGTGCCATCTGTCACGCCTTTTGGCACGTCGGATATTGAAAATGTGAGCGCCAATGGGCGGTTTATTGTGTTTCGAAGTGATGCCACCAACCTTGTCCCTGGGCAAAATGACACCAATTTTCAGGAAGACCTGTTTGTGTTTGACACTCAGGCTGGCACCACGCGTCTGGTGACTGGGGTTGAGGGCTCAACCACAACCACGGTGGCTGATTTTGAGGTTGATCATGAATTTGGTTCAATCAGCGCCGATGGTCGGTTTATTACCTTTCGCAGTAATGCCGTCAATCTCATTGCCGGGCAGGTGGATGAGCCATTTACCAACGATATCTTTGTCTTTGATCAGGTCAGCGGAACGACGAGTCTCGTTTCACGTGTGGCTGGAACCACCAATACCGCGACTGGCGGCGCCCTGAGCAACCCGGCCATCAGTGCCGATGGCAATTTCATCGCGTTTGAATCTGGGGCAACCAATCTGGTCGCGGGTGTGAATGACGCCAATCAGACCACGGATATTTTTCTCTTCAACCGGCAAGCCGGAACGGTACAACTGGTGACCGCTCAGGCTGGAAGCTCAACCACCACGGCCAATGGGAACTCCAGAGGCCCATCCATCAGCGCAGATGGACGATATATTGCGTATGAAAGCCAGGCCACCAACCTGGTCGCCGGAATTGACGACCTCAATTCAAATGTTGATGTGTTTGTCTTTGATCGGTTGACTGGTACGACGCAACTGGTGAGCCAGGTATTTGGAGGATTCATTACAGCCAATCAGCGTTCGGCAGCGCCAACGGTGAGTGCTGATGGAAACTTTATTGTTTTTGAAAGCCAGGCCACCAATCTGGTTGAGAATCAGGTTGATAGCAATAATTTTAATCAGGACGTGTTTGTATTTGATCGAATTGCGAGGGTGAACCATCTGGTCAGCCGTGCGGCTGGAACGGTCAACACGACCGGGTCTGATGGCTCGCAATTGTCAGAAGGTGGCAAATTGAACATCAGTGCCAATGGGCGATTTGTGGCCTATGCGTCAAAGGCCACCAATCTGGTGACTGGTTTTGTTGATGGCAATGGCGCCGGTTTCACCGATGTGTTTGTTTTTGACCTGACCACTGGACTCAATCAACTGGTGAGCGGGGCTGGGACCTCTGCTGTGAATGGTGCCGATGAGCTTTCCACCGAGCCAGCCTTGAGTTTTGATGGCCGGATCATTGTTTTTGAATCACGGGCGACCAATCAGGTCGAGAATCAGGTCAAAGCCAATGCTGATTCAGATGCTGATGTTTTTGTATTTGACCAGATTGCCGGAACCGAAGAACTGGTCAGTCGCCAGCTCGGAACGCAAACCACAACCGGAAATGAAGACTCAGCCCAGGCAGTGGTGAGTGGAACTGGGTCGCTGATTGCCTTTGAAAGTAACGCTTCAGACTTGATCGAAGCCGATTTTAATGACCAGACAGACGTGTTTTATGTTGAACAGGCGAGTTGTGATGCCAGCATTGGGGCACCCTCCCCACTGACGGCCTGCCAGGGAACCGCAACCGGATCATTGCTTGGAAATGTTCCGCCCGACGGCTCAACCGGGCTCTGGGATGATGGCGGCGCCGGCGGTACCTTTATTCCAGATGCGAATACCCCCGACGCCAGTTATGCCCCACCGTCCACCTTTACCGGAACAATCACACTGACCTGGACGATTTCAGGTGGCGGATGTGGTACCTCCGCAGCCAGCATTGACGTGAATGTGTTGCCCAACCTGGTGGTCAATGCCGGTCCGGATCAGGTGGTGTGCATTGGGCAAACCGTCCAGCTTGCGGGGAGTTTTGTCGGAGATGCCGCGTTTGCCCCGGTTTGGACAACCGGAGGCACCGGGACCTTTTCGCCCGATGCCAATACCTTGAATGCGATTTACATTCCATCTGCGCTTGATCTGGAGGATGGACTTGTTCTTTTGACCTTAACCAGTCCGAACGCACCGGCTGACGTCTGTGGCAATAGCGTGGATGAGGTGCAAATTAATTTTGAAGCCTGTGTTGAATTGCCCGTGCTTTTTGTCGCAGATACCAACAATCATCGGGTTCAGCGATTTGATGGCGCGACCTGGAGCGTCATTCTTGGCAATGGCGTGCGGGGAAGCTCGTTAACGCAAGCCAGTGCTCCTGAAGCCGTAACCGCTAATTTCGATGGTTCCACCATTTATGTGGCTGATACCGGGAACAACCGCATTTTGCGCTCGACCAACAGTGGCGCAAGCTGGTCGGTTCTGGCGGCCAGCGGCGTTGGTCTCAATCAGGTCAAAGCACCGAAAGGGCTGGCACTTGATCTGCAGGGCAACCTCTATGTGGCCGATACCGGCAACCAGCGGGTATTGCGCTTTAACAATGGTGTTCCCGGTGCTGCCGTCGTGCTGGCAACAATTGGGAGCGGCGGCGGGCAGGTCAGAAATCCAAATGGGCTGGCGGTTGATCCAGAAAACAATCTCTATATTGCCGACCGTGACAACAACCGTATTTTAATTCTCTCTCAGGCAAATGCGGTGGCTGCCGCCAATACCTCAACCATTTTTGTGAGTGGCCCTGGTGCCGGGTTGACTCAGGTCCGAAATCCAGAAGGCGTGGCTGTTGATAACACTGGCAACCTGTTTGTGGCTGATACTGGAAATCATCGGGTACTGCAATTTTCAACCCTTGCCCCCAGACCTGGCACGGTTCGTCTGGCGGCGGCACCTGGTACGGCCATTACTTCGACGGGCAGTTCACTGGGGCAAACCAATGCCCCCGAAGGGGTTACCGTCAGTCAATTCACGGCTGGCACCTTTGCTGGACAATCCCTGCTCGTCATCGGTGATACCGGAAACAACCGGATTCAGGGCCGTCCAGTTGCTGGCGGAACCTTCCAGCTTGTGGGTGTTCCCAACAACATCGGCAGCAGTGCCGGGCAATTTCGCAACCCGTCCAAAATTCGGTGACACGCTGACCAGATGACAAGGTGACATCTGACCGGGTGACAGGTGACCAGGATGACTTTAACGATTGTCATCTGGTCACCTGTCATTTTGTCATTTTGTCATTTTGTCCTTGTTACTCAGCCATCTTGCAGGTTTCATCGGACCGTGGGATACTCCCTGGCTACGGTCCATAAGAACGATAAAGCAGTCTAGGGCGCTCATTCCTCATCAACGCTCTCACCCACAATCCAAACAACACCATACGCTGGCTTGCGTGACCAACGACCAAATCCCGGTCCCGGCAGTCGCCTGCGTTTCAAGGTAAGATCATGCGCCACCGTGATTCGTCGCTGTTGGGACGAAATTGGAAAGTTCTGTGCGCAAATTCGGTATTCACCGCCGTTTGCTGGCTCCTTCTGACAGTTGGCGGGCAGGGGCAGGTGTATCGGTTTAAAACCTATACTTCCAGTGCCGGTCTGCCCAGTAATGCCATTTATCACCTCTATCAGGATCAGAAAGGATATCTCTGGTTTTCAACCGGAAGTGGTGCCTGTCGCTATGACGGGGTCAACTACGTGGTGAAAAGTGTCGAGCAGGGACTGGCTGACCCAAGCATTCGGTCGGTTTTTGAGGATCATCAGGGACATCTTTGGATTGCAACCCAGGGCGGGGTCAATTGCCTTACCGGCGACACCACCCGGACTTTCCGTGCGGAATCCGGTCTTGGCAGTAATGAAACCTATGCCGGACTTTGTACCCGTGATGGAACGGTCTGGATTGCCACGGCAGCAGGTCTCAGTCGGTTTGACGGTCAGCGCTTTCTTTCCTACGGGGCCGGGAAGCTGCCGCCGGGCCGGGTCTGGACCCTGTATGAAGACCGTGCCGGAGTCCTCTGGATTGGCATTCGTGGCGGCGGCTTTGTCAAAGCTGAACGTTCGACTGGACAGGCTTATCCAGATGATGTGACCTTTACGGCCTGGGGGCGTGAACAGGGCTTGCCAGATGCCAATGTCTTTGATTTTGCCGAAGACCCCGCTTCCGGAATGTGGATTGCCACCAGTGGCGGGTTGTGTTTCTTTGACGGTCAGAAAATAAAACTCTATTCAAAGGAGCAGGGATTGGTCAGCCCGCTGGTCAGCAGCGTTCTGGTGGACCGACACGGACGAGTCTGGTGTGGGACGTTTGGCGGCGGGCTGTTCCGCCTGGAAAATGATCACTTTATTAACTTTAATGACATCAACGGGTTGCCAAGTAACTATCTCACTACGTTGCTGGAGGATGCCGAAGGGAATCTCTGGTGTGGAACCCTGCTCAACGGTGTTTTTCGGTTTAGCAGCGAGCTATTTGCCAGCTATAACACCACTGGTTTGACCCGTGGCATGGTGACCGGGGTGGGCGAAGCTTCAGATGGAACATTGTGGGTGGCTTCGATGACCACCGGGCTTTCGTCACTCAGTCCATCTGGGGAAATGCGCCGCTACACCAGCAAAGACGGCATTCTGGAAGAAAACAACCTGTGGTGCCTCCTGGTTGATCGGCGAGACCGCGTGTGGGTTGGTGGCTACCAGGGTGTTTCCTGTTTTGACGGTCAGCGGTTTATTCAGTTTCCGCGCGAAAAGATGGGGGCTCAAGACCGCATTACAGCAATTGGCGAAGATCGCCAGGGCCATATCTGGTTTGGATCGGCCACCAGCACCAGCAATGGCGTGGTGCGATATGATGGGCAAACTTTCCAGCGATTTACTGACCAGGACGGACTCAGCAGCAATCAGGTCTCAGGAATTCGGCTCGATCAAAAAGGAGACATCTGGTTTTGTACTGAAAATGGCCTGACCCGGTATGACGGACAGCGTTTTCAGGCATTCACCCAGAAAGATGGACTTCCTTCACGCCGTGTCAGAACGCTCTACCAGGACCGTGACGGTACCTATTGGGTTGGGACTACGGATGGTTTGTGCCGGTTTGACGGGACGCGAGTGACTCAGATCTTCAAGGAAAAAGAAGGGTTACCAGGGAGCCTGATTCGGACCATCCAGCGTTTTGACAAAAATCTGTGGATTGGCACTCAGCGGGGCATTGCCGAATTTGACGGACAGCAGGTGGTCCGGGTGTATTCGGTTCGGGATGGGCTGGTCAATGATGAAATTATCAATAATGCCTGTCTCCAGCGACGTGATGGCAGTGTCTGGTTTGGCACGACCGAAGGCGTCGTTCGGTATCGAGTGGCGCAGGAAATTGCGCGCCCCATGCCACCCAAAGTTCATCTGACCGGGATTCGCGTGACTGGTGCGGGGGCGCCGAATCTGGTCGCCCCAGGGAACACCCAGTCAGCGCCGCTCCCAGCCCTCGACTATGACCAGAATAGCCTGACGTTTGAATTTCTAGGCCTGACCTTTCTTGATGAAACGGCGGTTCGCTATACCTATCGGCTTGAATCCTTTGACCAGGAGTGGTCGGCGCCAAGCCCGGAACGCACCGCTCGATTTACCAATCTGCCGCCTGGACGCTATCGCTTTGCGATTAAAGCCTGTTCCGTGCGCGAAACCTGGAGCGAACCACAGTATTTCGAAATCACCATTCGCCCACCCTTCTGGCAAACCTGGTGGTTCCGCGCCCTGAGCTTTGTGGCACTGATCACGCTTGTTTCGGTGCTCTATACCTGGCGCATTCATACCCTCAATCAGCGGCAACAACAGAAACTTGAGCATTTGCGGCAATTGCAGGAACAGCGAATGATGGTCATGCGGCAATTGCTCGAAAGTATCCAGGTGATCAATTCACAACTGGAAACCACTGCCGTACTGCAAAACATCGCCGAGGAAAGCGCCCGGCTGGTAGATGGCAAACCCGGCGGTATCGGACTGGTTCAGGAAGATCGAGTGGTGTTTAAACGGCAGTGGGTCAATGGAGGCTGGCAGGCCGGTGATGTTTCGTTTCAGTTTGGGGAAGGCACACCGGGGAAAGTCGCGAGGTCAGCCAAAGCGATTATTGTGAACGACCCGGATGATGAGCCTGTCAGTTTTGTTCCGGAACAGGCCCGCAAAAACACATCTGACGGATGGATGGATGTGCCAATTCTCACCCGTGCTGGCGAAGTGGCGGCGGTGCTTGATATTCGTCACCGACCAGGACGGCCTCCGTTTACCAATGAAGACATCAGCCTGATCGAGTCACTGGCGAGTCAGGCCGCCGTGGCGATTGAAAACGCCAGTTTGTATGGCGAACTGGAAGAAAAGAATTTGATGATTGCTGAATCGTTCCGCGAACTGGAACGGCTCTACCAACAGGAACAGGAAGTGTCGCGTACCCTGCAGGAGTTGAACCAGATGAAGACCAACTTCATCGTGGTCACCTCGCACGAGATGCGAACCCCATTGACGGTCATTCGCGGCTATAACGAAGCGCTCCTGGGTGAATTTTTTGGTGAATTAAACCCGATGCAGCACAAATCGCTTTCGGTCACCCAGCGGATGATTGACCGCATGGTCAATAGTTTCAATGACATCCTGGAGATGCTCAAGATCAACGAAGGCCAGTTTACGCTCAAGCGCGAGCCCGCCAATCTCAAGGATCTGGTTCAGGCGGTTTTGGAGGAACTCCAACCTTTTGTTGAAAAACGAAAGCAAACGCTGACGATTGTCGGACCGGATGTGATGGCCACGGTTGATCGGGAGAAGTTTGGTCTGGTGTTGCTCAATGTGGTGCAAAACGCCATTAAATTCACCCAGGACACCGGCACGATTCAAATTTCGCTGGAGCGCGAAGGCGAGTCAGCTCACATTCGGGTGATTGATTCCGGGATTGGCATTGACGCCAGCGAGTTAGAACGCATCTTCGACAAGTTTTACACCACGCCGGATCCTTCGACGCATAGTTCCGGGCGGTATGAGTTTTCAGCACGCGGCACAGGGCTTGGGCTGGCAATTGCCAAAAGTTATGTTGACGCTCACGGCGGTCAGATTTGGGCTGAATCCAAAGGAAAAGGCGAAGGCAGCACCCTGCACCTGATGATCCCGCTGATGCCGGTTGGTGGAAACCCCAGCGGTTCTGTTCACCCTCAGACCATCGGGTCTGTGCCGCCAGCGTGAGTAATACCAATTAGGGTTCAGGGTTTAGGGTTCAGGGTTCAAGGTTGTGGGGAAATACAATCGCTTCAGTGTTTTCGCTGTTTGCCAATCTGATGTCATCATTCCAAAATGGTGCAAGCCCCCATCTGTGAAATAAAGGAGCCAAAATCGAATGATCAACTGGCATCGGTTGTTTGGGATTGCATTGATGGATTTCTTCCGAGGGTCGCCATATGAAGTGGAGTTGGAAAAAGACCTGTCGGTGAAGCGGCAACTCCTCGATATTGTGATTGTCCGTCGAACGGGTGACCGGTGGGAGCAGCCATTACCGGATGGGTTAGAGAATCTGGCCGATCATAACCTGATGAGTTACAAGTCGTTACAAGAACCATTTGACGATTGGACGCTCAAGGAACTGACCGGATATTATGTCAATTACCGCAAGCAGATAAGTCCGACACTCAACAATTTATTGCCTGAGGAAGCATTTCGGCTGTATGGAATTTGCACTCGATTTCCACAGAAGCTCAAAGGCCAAATCCAACTGGAGGAAATCATGGCGGGAGTCTATGACATCCAGCGAGGAACCGACCGGATTCGGCTGATTGTGCTCAGTGAGATTGAGGACGTAAGTCGAAACTGGATTTGGGAATTGTTCAGCAATGATCCGAACCGGGTTCGATCTGCGGCTCAGGAAATTCAGACCCGACACCGTGAAGCGAGCACCATGCTGGATCAGGTGTTGACGTGGTATCAACAGGAGGGATTGGATATGCCGTACACAATGGAAGATTTCAAACGGGATGTGAAAGAGCAATTGCTGAAAGAGTTAACTCCGGAAGAGCGCCTCAAGGGATTGCCACCGGAAGAGCGCCTCAAAGGACTGCCACCGGAAGAGCGCCTCAAAGGACTGCCACCGGAAGAGCGTCTCAAAGACCTGCCATCAGATGAGGTTTTAAAACACCTCAAGGTTGAAGACATCGAAGCCTACCTGGACAAGCTCCGGCGGCAAACTGAGGCTGAATCATCTGACCAGACCTGAACGCAAGAAAAAGAATTTGGAGTGCTATGACTTGTCATAGCTTTGTTTTCCAGCGACTTGTCGCTGAACGATTTGATCTACCGGCGACAGGTCGCCACCAATGAAAGCGCCGACAAGTCGGCGCACTCCAAAAATGTTTATAAATGAAGAATGATGCCTATGACCAGAATACAAACAAGCCGGTGGCTGACCATCGGGCTGATGCTGATGTTAAGTGTGGCCGGATTCGGATTGCCGGAAGTCTTCGGGCAAAAAGCACAACCGAAACCAGAGGATACTTCCACCCCAACACCACCGGCCCAGCCTGACACCAAACCATCAAAACAAGCTCCAGCACTGGACATGGAGTTTGTCTTGATTCCAGCCGGAAAATTCCAGATGGGATCAACCACTGGGGAGAGTGACGAAAAACCAGTCCATTGGGTGAGAATCAGCCAGCCGTTTTATCTTGGGAAATATGAAGTAACACAAGCACAGTGGAAAACAGTGATGGGCAGCGACAACCCTTCCTTTTTCAAAGGTGACAACCTGCCGGTGGACACTGTTTCCTGGGACGACTGCCAGGTGTTTATCCGTAAACTCAATGCTCGGCGAGATGGGTACACCTACCGGTTGCCGAGCGAAGCAGAGTGGGAATATGCCTGCCGGGCGGGAACGACCGGCGACTATGCGGGGAAGCTGGGTGCCAGGGCCTGGTATTATGGTAACTCGGGCAATCAGACCCATCCAGTCGGATGGAAATCGCCCAACCGGTGGGGACTGTATGACATGCACGGCAATGTCTGGGAGTGGTGTCAGGATTGGTATGGCGGTGACTATTACCAGAATAGTCCTGGCACAGATCCCCAGGGGCCGAGTATGGGTTCGGACCGGGTGTTTCGGGGCGGCAGTTGGAACACCACTGCCGTCATTTGCCGGTCGGCGAACCGCCGCCGTCAACTTCCTGACTTCCGTGGCCCAGGTCTCCGCCTTGTGAGGACAGTGGATCGGTAACGCTATGCACTTTTACACTTTTACCCTTTGCCAGGGGTTAAGCGGGGCGAGCAAGAACGCAGCAAGGAGAAGATATTAACTGGTTGGTTGGATTTTATCCTGAACAAATCGGTGGCAATCTTACGGCAGGGCAATGCTATTTTGAGCAAAATTGAGGGAATGAAGAATTGAGAATTGAGAGTGAAGAAAACTCCTGGTTCCTGGCTCTTCTTCGAAACTATTGATTTCTAACCATTAACCACTAACCACTAACCACCAGGCATTTTCTTCATTCTTCATTCAAGAAACTGCTTTGGTTGGCTTCTGCGTAGCCCCCTCTTCGTCCTATAATCACGCGCTTCAAATTCTCTCTCCCCTGAAAGACCTTTCACTCATGCAGATGTCACTCAAAGCGGCAGCCTGTTTCGCCGGCTTGTGGTTCTTCCTTGTCTTCACCAGTGTCGTGGTGTGCGGGCAAACCTATCGGTTTCGGGTCTACACGACCAATACCGGCCTCCCAAATAATGCGGTTTATGCAATTTACCAGGACAGCCACGGCTATATGTGGTTTGGTACGGATCAGGGAGTGTCCCGCTACGACGGGCAAAACTACGTCAATTTGAGCGTGCCGCAGGGAATGGCGGATGCCCCAGTTCGGGCGCTGGCCGAAGATCAATCGGGAAATCTGTGGGTGGGGACACGTGGCGGAATCAGCCGTTTTGATGGAACGACGTTTACCAATTTCACCCCCAAAGAAGGGCTTTCAAATGCTGAAATCCGATCCCTGCTCTGTGCCCGCGATGGCATTATGTGGATTGGCACCGCCAGCGGTTTAAATCGCTATGAAGGCGGACAGTTTACACATTACGGGCCCAAACAGGGGCTCCCAGATAAACCGATTTGGGCCATGATTGAAGACCACAATGGTATGTTGTGGCTTGCCTTACGCGGTGGAGGGCTGGCGCGATTTGATGGAGAGACCTTTGTCACCTACGGCTTGAAAGATGGGCTGCCGAATGAAAATGTCTTTGACCTGGCTGAAGATTCATTCGGCAGTTTATGGCTGGCGACTGGGGCCGGGGTGGTGCAGTTTCAGGCATCGCGCTTTCGGCTCTATGGTGCGGCAGAAGCGCTCCCCAGTACTGATGTCAGCAACGTGCTGGTTGATCGTAACAACCAGGTCTGGTGTGGAACTTTCGGTGGCGGGGTTGCCCGGCTTGAGAATGGTCGCTTTGTGACATTGAATCGCTCAAATGGGCTGCCGGATGACTACATTACCTCGATGGCTGAGGATTATGAAGGAAATCTCTGGTGCGGAACACGCTGGAGCGGGGTTTGTCACCTGGGCAGCGAAATGTTTGCCAACTATACCGCCACGTCATCCGGGATTGGTGAAGGCGTTATCACAGGTGTCGCCCAGACTCCGGATGGGGCCTTATGGTTTGCTTCGATCAACAGCGGATTGTCGCGACTCGATAAAACCGGTCAATTTCAACGCTTTGGCGTCAAAGACGGATTGCTCGAAGAATCAATCTGGGCCATTTTTGTGGACCATGTGGGGCGGCTCTGGATTGGTTCCTCACAGGGGTTGACCTGTTACACCGATGGGAAGTTTCAGACCTACCGGTTTGAACAGTTTATTCCAGCGGGAACACGGATTTCCTGCATTGTTGAAGATGCACAGGGATGGATCTGGCTCGGAAGTGATTCGGCTTCAAGCCCCGGATTGCTGGCGTTTGATGGCCAGCAATTCCGGCAATATGGACTGGAACAGGGATTGCCCCATGCTCAAATCAACGCCCTGGTTCGAGATCGGGAGGGCGCAATCTGGGTGTGCAGCGACAATGGCTTGAGCCGATTTGATGGCCAATCCTTTCACGAGATCAAAGGACTGCCAAACAAATATGTCCAGTGTTTCCACGAAGATGGTCAGGGGCAACTCTGGATTGGCACTTCAAATGGATTGTGCCTTATTGACCGGACGCAGGTCTTGCGGGTGTATCGCCCGGAAGATGGACTGGTATCCAACAGTGTCTACTGCCTGACCAGCGTTAAAAAAACCCTCTGGATTGGAACTCGCCAGGGCATATCGGCATTTGACGGCCAGCAGTTTCGCAACTTCACGGTCAAGGACGGTCTGATCAGCAACGACATTTCCCGCACCGGGTGCCTGGCCGCCGAGGATGGCAGTATCTGGTTTGGCACCAACGAAGGTGTGGTTCATTGCCGGCCTGATCGTGAACAACGGTTGCCAGTCCCGCCCCGGCTCCACATCAATTCCATTCATGTTCAGGGGCAAATGGTGGGCAATGCGATTAACGTGACGTTTCACCGGACACAATTGCCGCCGCCATTGCGCTATGATCAAAACAGTATCACGTTTGAATATGTCGGATTATCCTTTACCAATGAAGCGGCTGTCCGGTATGTTGTCAAGCTTGAAGGGTTTGACCCGGAATGGTTACCACCATCAACCCAACGGTTTGCACGCTATACCAATTTGCCTCCGCGTCGCTATCGCTTTCTGGTCAAGGCTCAATCATCCACTGGAATCTGGAGCGATCAACAGATGGTTGAGATTGTGATTGAACCACCATTCTGGCAAACCTGGTGGTTCCGGTTTTTGGTTGTGGCAGGTGTTGTTGGAATTGGCTCCAGCGTATATGCTTGGCGGATCCAAACCCTCGAACATCGTCACCAGCAAAAGCTTGCCTCGCTCCGTCGGCTCCTGGAAAGTATTCGGATCATCAATTCGCAACTGGCACTCTCAACTGTGCTCCAAAACATTGCTGAAGAAAGCGCCCGTCTGATTGGCGGTCAGCCCGGCGGCATTGGTCTGGTTGAACAGCAACGGGTGGTCTTTAAGCAATTGTGGAGCGAT
>CAZXCE010000183.1:0-13941 GCA_964639175.1 uncultured Clostridia bacterium | reverse complement strand
GCGCCGCTGAGCGGCCTTCACCAGCTTTGAGTCGGGTGTAATAGTCCACCATCAATGTCCGCGTTGCCTGATCTGACACCGACCACAGGCTCATCAGTTGCGCTTCGCTTCCGGCCAGGACCAGTGCGCGTCGCAGTCCATACACCCCATCGCCGGTTTTGGCTTCGCCAACCCCGGTTTCACAGGCTGAAAGCGTCACCAGTTTGGTCCCCCACAAATTCAATTGGGCGGCTTCCAGCGCGGTCATAATCCCGTCATTGTCGTTGCTGCCGCCTCGATTGGCACCCGCAAAAAACAGCCAGGAGTGCAGCAAGGGATTTGATTCGCAGAGTTTTTCGTAGTTAACAGATCCAGCCCCGCAAGGCGGATTTCTGTGGTTCTTCTAGAAGAGTATCTTCAAAAAAATTCCGTGGGTAGCAATGTGGACTAATTGAGATTTGTTCGCAGCTTGATTTTATCCAAATCTTGGCCTAAATTTCCAGCTCGCAATTGAAATTTAGGCTTGTTTTCAGATACCTGGAAAACCTTCTGATTGAGATTTTTTTCTGACTATAGGTTTACCCCAAAGTGCATTAGTCGGAATCTTTGTCTTACCAAATGGGTTGAATTTGTTTTTCTTTGACAAAGCAACTCAGGCCAGCAACCTAAATTTTATGGCAATCTAAACTATTCTGGAAAATCTCCATTTTCCGGCTCCTCTTTTAAAGAGGAAATCTTTTAATTTGAATCACAAAAGGAGAAATTCATGTCCGAACCAAATGAAAACCTCAATTCCTCAGAAATCGAAAATAAAGTTGAGAATGATAAGGATTTAGTTATAAAGACTCAACTTAAAGCTGGTGGTCAATGGGATGATACTCTGAAAGAATACGTAACAGACGTTTATCAGTCTCCGATACTTGATCAGGGAACTCCCCGTGTTCCTTGACCACAGGGAAATCTAAAGATTGAATTCTAAACCCTTCAAAATACAGTTATTGACCGACTAAGGGAGCGTTAAAAATCAACTTCCCGTTTTCGTTTTAGGGAAGGCATTTGGATTGAGCATCCTGAAAGGCTGCCGTTCGGATAGCCGGTGGTTGCGAGGCTTTGTGAGCTACCACCGGGAAACGGTTCGCTCCTCCGATTCCTCCCCGCTTCGCCTGTGCCCCGTAGGGGGCACAGGCGAAGCGGGGAGGAACAAAGGGACATAGAGCGTTTTCTCCTTAGCTTGAGTGCGTTGATGCAAAATCTTTCAGCGCTACGGAGCGTAAACCAGCTACCGCACTCCCTCCAAATTGGCCCATTCACCCGATTGAATAAAGCTCGCCCAATAAAACGGATGGCCTCGTCTGGGGTCTTTGAGCATTTCCAACTGTACATTGCGCAGCGCCTCTGAGCGGCCTTCACCGGCTTTGAGTCGCGTGTAATAGTCCACCATCAATTTCCGCGTTGCCTGATCTGACACCGACCACAGGCTCATCAGTTGCGCTTCGCTCCCAGCCAGGACCAGTGCGCGGCGCAATCCGTACACCCCATCGCCGTTTTTGGCTTCGCCAACCCCGGTTTCACAGGCTGAAAGCGTCACCAGTTTCGTGCCCCACAAATTCAATTGGGCGGCTTCCAGCGCGGTCATAATCCCGTCATTGTCGTTGCTGCCGCCTCGATTGGCACCCGCAAAAAACAGCCACGACCGCAACAGTGGGTTCTCAAACCGCAAATTCCCAGGGCTGGAAGGACTGGTTGATTGCCGATTGGTCAGATGCTGGGTTTCGGACGGCTGGGCTTCGAATGGTACGTCTTTCAGAAAGTACCCATGGGTGGCAATGTGAAGAATTTCCGGCTGTTGTACTGCTTTGACGGCATCTTTGGTTGCTTCAGCCTGGACGATGAGTTTCGCATTTTTCAACAGTTTTTGGATTTCCTTTCCTTCTTTGGCGGTGCCAGGAAGCGGCAGAAGAGGTTTGGGCGACATGCCAGCCAGAAGAGGCCCCTGTCCGATATCGTAATCCGGGTTGGCAACGATGACTCCGGGGGTTTTCGCCGGCACCTGATACTGCAATCTGAGCAGGTCACGCCCGCTGGTCAGATAGGTCAAAGTATACTTTTCAACCAGGTACTTTCCTTTTTCATCCATCAAGGCGGCAAATGGAATCAGATTCAACCCGCCATCCGGCGACACGAGCAGGTGTCGGGTCGGCCCGAGCAGGGCCCGGACCGGCTTTATGATCAATCTCTCCAGGACTTGAGCCGGCCTTTTAGTCAGGTCGGAACTCTCGCCGGATCGGTTTTTGAGATACTTGCGGAATTCGACCACGGCCTGGTCGATAGGACCGACATCACCCAAATCGGAAAATTGGATTTCCCCATTTCGATGGAGGACATACGCGACATAGCGGGAATTTCCTACTTTGGAGGTTTTGGGGTCAAAAATGCGGTACACCCCATATTCAATCAAAGCCGCGTCGCCTGGGATCAGATCCTGAACCGCTTCCAATGTGATGGGGGTGTTTTGCGATTGAAATTCCTGTGACTGGCGGCTGATTTCATCTTCCAGTTGGTCTTTTTGTTCTTCCAAAGCCCGGATATCAGCCAAATGATCTTCCGGCTTCTTCTGGCCCGGACCTTGTAATGTCAGAGTTGAAATCCGGCTGGCCAGATTTGCATATTCATCGAACAGTTTTTGAATTTTGCCATCCTGGCGATTCCGAAGCACCGCAATCGCTCCGGACATGGCATCCAAAGTGCGGCCTTTCCGGCGCAAAAGCACCGTCATCGCCATCTGTCTGGCGGCTTTGGATTGCGGCATAGCCTGGACATGCAACGAAATGGTTTGATCTGTTCGCAGGAGAGTTTGTTTCAGGTACAGTGCCTTCTGGTTTTCCGAACCGACAATCAGATTGCGAACCAGATCACGTTCGATAATGTGATTGCTGCGGCTCATACATTCAACCGCGAGCGCAGTTTCCCCCCTGGCGTGATAGGTGGCAGCCAGATTGTTGAGGGCTGAACCAACATTGAGATGCTCAGGTCCGAGCGTTTTTTCAAAGATGGCCTGGGCGCGCTGCAAAAGTGGAACCGCCCGGTCAAAGTCGCCTTTGAGCCGAAACACGACCGCAAGATTGTTCAAACTAATTGCGACGGATGGATGGTCAGGGCCAAAAGCCTTCTCGTAAATCGCCAGGGATCGGCCGAAAACCTGTTCCGCCTGAAGATAGTTTCCCATTTCGCGGTAGGTATTGGCCAGGTTGTTGAGGCAGATGGCCAGATTGGGCTGGTTGGGACCAAAAGCCTTCTCCCAGATCGCCAAGGCCCGCAGGTATCTTGCCTCAGATTGAGGGTAATCACCTTTGGTATAGGCAATGATTCCCAGATTGTTGAAAATAAACCCGATATTTTGATGTTCCGGACCAAACGCTTTCTCCCAGATCTTCAAAGCCCGCCAGTACATGGCTTCGGCTTTCTCCAGGTCGCCTTTGTCTTTGTAGAGAACCCCCAGGTTGTTGAGGTTTTCGGCGATCACCGGGTCGTCAGGGCCAAAGACTTTTTCACGAATCAGCAGCGACCGTTGAAAGAACGGTTCAGCCGCCACGTATTCACTTTGGCCATGATAGAGTATTCCCAAAAAATTCAGGGTTCGGGCGGTATCCGGGTGTTCGGGGCCGAGCGCTTTTTCTTGAATTGCCAAAGCACGTCGGTAAAGCGATTCCGCTTTGGCTCGATAGCCTTGTAATCGATAGATATCGGCCAGGTTATTGAGGTCAGTCGCAACTTTGGGGTGGTCAGGGCCGAGGGCTTTCTCACGGACCTCCAACACCCGCTGAAACCGTTGTTCGGCATGGACGAAATCACCCAGATAATAGTACAGGTCGGCCAGGGGTATCAGAATCGGAATCAGGTTTGGGTGGTCGCTTCCGAGCGCTTTCTCCCGAAGGCTCAGTCGTTCTTCGTAAAGAAACACTGCCTGGGCAGAATCTCCTCTGGTTTTGTACGAATCAGCCAATTTCTGGAAAGCCGCGATGGTTTCTGAGTGATCTGGGCCATAAGCCTTTTCACAATTAGTGAGAATCCGTTGATAAAGCGTCGCTGTTTTGGCGGAATCCCCCTGAGCCAGGGAAATGTCAACCAGGTGACTCAGCCATCGGGTAACCTCGGGATGCCTGGGGCCAAGGATATTTTCTTCAATTTCCACCGTGCGCAAGAAAAGTGGCACCGCCTGAAGCAGTTCCCCTTTGGACTGATAGACCAAAGCCAGATTCGAGAAACTGACGGCGGCAACCATTGGATCAATTTCAGGCAACTGGTTGGCTTGATCAACCGCCTGCCGGGCGGGTAAAAGCGCCTGGTCAAATTTTCTGGAACTCACCAACTGTGTCACCTCGATATTGAGCCTGGAGAGACCAGCTTCTGCCCGGTCCTGCGCGGTGGCCAGCTTTACGGTTGCGGTCTGGATTTCATACATTCCGGTTGGAGCTGTTTTTTCCAAGGCTTCAATTTCAAGCACATAGGTGCCGGCCTGTTCCCCAAGACCGGAAAGCAGTTCAATTCCCTGAATTCCATTCGGACTGTCGATTTCCGACCAGGTTTTTCCATCTGGCCCAACCAGCCGCACCACCACGTCAATTCCTTTTTGCATGACCACAAATTTCAAAAAACTGCCTGCAGGGAGTTGGAATGGAAAACGATGCTTTTCGCCGCCTTTGAGTTCCCGGTCTCCAGATAAATCCTGCAGGTTCGGGATCTCAGGTGACGTGGGATTCCGGACAGTTTTGGGATCGCTGGGAGTATTGGGCGTCCTGGTATGTTGGAAAGAAACCATCTGGCCGGAAGGTACGGGGAACCAGGTCAATTGACTTCCAACCAAAATCAGACATATGAAGCTAAGTGTAGTCATAAACATCCTTATGATTGAAAATGCTCAAGGTGATTCCGGGCACCTCGGTCATGCCCGTCTATCGTTTCCCGTCCAGATTGGCCCATTCCCCTGATTGGATAAAGCTCGCCCAATAAAATGGATGGCCTCGTTTGGGGTCTTTGAGCATTTCCAACTGCACATTGCGCAGCGCCGCTGAGCGGCCTTCACCCGCTTTGAGTCGCGTGTAGTAGTCCACCATCAATTCCCGCGTTGCCTGATCTGACACCGACCACAGGCTCATCATCTGCGCTTCGCTTCCTGCCAGGACGAGTGCGCGCCGCAATCCGTACACGCCATCGCCAGTTTTGGCTTCGCCGACCCCGGTTTCACAGGCCGAGAGCGTCACCAGTTTGGTACCCCACAGGTTGAGTTGCGCCGCTTCCAGTGCCGTCATAATCCCGTCGTTGTCTTCCCCACCGCCGTGATTGGCACCCGCAAAAAACAGCCACGACCGCAACAAGGGATTTTCAATCCGGAGTTGGTCAGCGTTGACGACTGACTTCCCCGACAAACTTCGGGTTGGGTCAATCGGCGTCTCGCGTGGGGTATCGGTCAGAAAGTACCCGTGCGTTGCGACGTGCAACAAAGAGGGACGGCGGACCGCTTTGATCGTGTTTTCGGTGGCTTCGGTTTTGACAACCAGCCGGGCATCTCCCACCAGTTTCTGAACTTCCTGTCCTTCCCTGGCGGTCGCCGGGAGCGAAATGAGCGGTTTCAGGGTTTGACCTGCCACCACGGGCCCGGTGCCCAAAGCATAATCCGGATTCGCCAGCACCAGCGGTGATTCTTCGGATGGAAGCTTGACGTTCAACCGCAGCAAATCCCGCCCGCTGGTCAGATACGTCAACGTGTACTTCT
The DNA here is from genome assembly GCA_964639175.1 of uncultured Clostridia bacterium. Lineage (GTDB taxonomy): Bacteria > Acidobacteriota > Blastocatellia > Chloracidobacteriales > Chloracidobacteriaceae > JACQXX01. The sequence continues at coordinate 8,189 of CAZXCE010000183.1, read as the reverse complement.
CAACCAGGAACTGACCTCGTTCGTCCATCAAGGCTGAAAATGGAATCAGGTTCAAGGCCCCATCCGGCGAAATCAGCAGGTGTCGGGTGGCTCCTACCAGAATGCGCACTGGCTTCATCACCAACTGGTCCAGTGCCTGGGCCGCTGGCTTGACCTGGCTGCTGACTGATTTGGATCTGTTACTTACCATCTGGCGCAATGTAGCCACCGCCCGATCAATCGGTTCGGCATCACCCAAATCCACATAAGACAGGGTTCCGGGTTCCGGGTTCTGGGTTCCGGGTGGTGAGATTTGATTTTGGATCTTGGATTGTGGGTTTTGGATTGAACCATCTAACCCCTGACCAGCCCCGGAACCCGGAACCCGGAACCCGGAGCCCGATTTGACCACATACGCCACATACCGTGGCTTGCCGTACGTTAGGGTTTTGGCGTCGTACGGGCGATACACGGCATATTCCACCAGGGCAGCGTCGGACGGAATCAGTTTTTGCACCCCTTCGAGCGTGATCGGCGTGGTTTGCACTTTGAATTCCCCGCTCCGCCGGCTGATGTCGTTTTCCAGCTTGTCTTTCTCGACTTCCAGAGATTTGAGATACGCCAGATGTTCTTCGGGCTTTTTCTTTCCGGGGCCTCTCAGCGTTTGAGCTGAAATTTGACCCACAATGCTGGTGTACTCATCGAGCAGTTTTTGCGTTTCGGAATCGCTCTGGCTTTGCAAAATCGCAATCGCATTGGTCATCGCATCCAGGGTTCGCCCTTTGCGGCGCAGAATCACCGTCAATGCCGTCCGGAGTGCCGCTCCATCCTGAGGCGCTTGCTGGACATGCAATGAAATGGATTGATCCGTCCGATCTGCCGTGGTTTTCAGATACAGTGCTTTCTGATGTTCGGAACCCGAAGTCAGATTGCGCATTAAGTCGCGTTCGGTGGCGTCATTGCCACGTGTCAGATACTGAACGGCCTGGGCTGGTTCACCTTTGGCCTGATAGAGCACCGCCAGGTTGTTGAGGTTGTTGGCGACCGATGGGTGGTCAGGACCGAGCGCTTTCTCTCGGATGGCCAGCGAACGCTGAGAGAGTGGTTCGGCCCGGACATAATCGCCTTGGTCCCGGTAGAGTGTCGCCAGGTTGTTGAGACTGAGGGCAACATCCCGGTGATCAGGACCGAGCGTTTTCTCCCGGATGGCCAGGGAACGCTGATAGAGCGGTTCAGCCCGGGAAGAGTCCCCTTTGTCCTGATAGAGCGCAGCCAGATTGTTGAGGCTGCTGGCCGTCTCCGGGTGATCTGGACCGAGCGCTTTCTCAAAAATGGCCAGTGCGCGCAGATAGAGCGGCTCGGCCCTGACGTAATCGCCTTTATTCTGATAGAGCGCAGCCAGATTGTTGAGGCTGATGGCGACATTCGGGTGGTCTGGACCGAGCGCTTTCTCAAGGATGGCCAGGGAGCGCAGAAAGAGCGGTTCGGCCTTCAGATAGTCGCCTTTGTTCTGATAAAGCTGAGCCAGGTTGCTGAGACTGGCGGCGACAGTTGGGTGGTCTGGACCGAGCGCTTTCTCAAGGATGGCCAGGGAGCGCAGAAAGAGCGGTTCGGCCCGTACATAATCGCCTTTGTCCCGGTAGAGCATAGCCAGCGCCTGGAGGCTGGCGGCGACAGTTGGGTGGTTAGGACCGAGCGTTTTCTCACGGATGGCCAGCGCCCGCTGGAAAAGCGGCTCAGCCTGCAGGTAGTTGCTTTTCGCCAGGTACAGCAGAGCCAGGTTGTTGAGGTCGGTGCTCACATCCAGGTGGTCAGGACCGAGCGCTTTCTCCCGGATGGCCAGGGAGCGCTGAAAAAGCGGTTCAGCCCGTACATAATCGCCTTTGTCCTGATAGAGCCCCGCCAGGTTGTTGAGGCTTCGGGCGACCAATGGGTGGTCGGGACCGAGCACTTTCTCATAGGTGGCCAGGGAGCGCTGAAAAAGCGGTTCAGCCCGTACATAATCGCCTTTGGTCTTGTAGAAATGCGCCAGGTTGTTGAGGCTGCCCGCGACATAGAGGTGGTCAGGACCGAGCGCTTTCTCATAGGTGGCCAGGGAGCGCTGAAGAAGCGGTTCAGCCCGTACATAATCGCCTTTCGTCATATAGAGTTGGGCCAGGTTGTTGAGGCTGTTGGCGACATCCGGGTGGTCAGGACCGAGCGCTTTCTCATTGATGGCCAGGGAGCGCTGATAGAGCGGTTCGGCCCGTACATAATCGCTTTTGGCAATATAGAGCTGGGCCAGGTGGTTGAGGCTGCCCGCGACATCCGGGTGATCAGGACCGAGCGCTTTTTCCCGGATGGCCAGAGAGCGCTGATAGATCGGTTCGGCCCGGGAAAAATCACCTTTGTCTCGGTAGAGCGTCGCCAGGTAGTTGAGGCTGGTAGCGACAGAGGGGTGGTCAGGACCGAGTGCTTTCTCTTTGATGGCCAGGGAGCGCTGATAGAACGGTTCGGCCCGGGGAACATCACCTTTGGCCCCATAGAGCCTCGCCAGGAGGTTGAGGCTTTGGGCCAGGAGAAGGTGCTCTTGACCAAAGGATTGTTCGCTCTTTTCAAGCGCCTGGGTTGCCAGGGGCAAAGCGTCATTGTATTTGCCCGCTGACCGAAGTTTTTCAGCTTTTGCCAGCAATGCCTCGATTTGAAATGTGGCTCGATCCTCGTCAGTGGCCACGCGGAGTGGTTCCAGCTTCAACTCGTATTTTCCTGGTGGGACTGTCTTTTCCAATGAGGCCACTTCGAGGGTGTGGCTGCCTGCCTGCTCCACAATCAGGGACAACGGCTCTGGGCCTTGCGTTCCGTTGGGAGAATCCACTTCGGCCAATTTGTTTCCGTCCGGTCCAATCAATCGCACTACGACATCAATCCCCTGTTGCTCCACCACCAGTTTTAAAAAATCATTGGCTTTGAGCATCAAGGGGTAGGTGTGTTTTTCTCCAGGATTCAGGGTTTGAGGTTCAACCGGAAGGCGACGGTCCTGGGCTGTGGATTTTGGACTTTGGGCTGTGGAATGGCTTGACGTCCAACCCTTGACCAGCATACAGCCAACCAATGCCCAGGACAGACACACCACGGGTATAGAATGGGCCAGACGTAACGACATCGATGTTTCCTCTTTGCAATGGAAATTGTGGGGGTGACGTGACACGGTTTTTTGAAGCAGTTGTGATCCTACCACGTTTGGCAGGATATACCTGCAGAAGGGACTGAAACCTGAACATTCCAGGTGGGATTGCCAAAAAAAGGGAAAAAAACGTGATTGGCCTCAAGCGAAAATTCCGCTGGGCGGGGAACTGAACAAACCACCTGCTCTTTCCTCAGTCCTGAGCCCAATCCCCTCAGCCCCACCTGGTTTGATCTATCGCTTCCCGTCCAGATTGGCCCATTCGCCGGATTGAATAAAGCTTGCCCAGTAAAATGGATGCTGCCGCCGGGGGTCTTTGAGCATTTCCAATTGCACATTGCGGAGCGCTTCCGACCGGCCTTCAGCCGCCTTCAACCGCGTGTAGTATTTCACCATCAATTCCCGCGTTGCCTGATCTGACACCGACCAGAGGCTCATCATTTGCGCTTCGCTCCCAGCCAAAACCAGTGCCCGGCGCAACCCATACACGCCATCGCCGGTTTTGGCTTCGCCAACCCCGGTTTCACAGGCCGAAAGCGTCACCAGCTTTGTACCCCACAAATCCAGTTGGGCGGCTTCGAGCGCCGTCATAATGCCGTCATTGTCGTTGCTGCCGCCATGATTGGCACCCGCAAAAAACAGCCACGACCGCAACAGTGGATTCTCAATCCGGAGTTCTTCAACATTGATGGGCGGCGTATCCGACAAACTTCGCGCTGAATCAAGCGGCATCTCAGGCGGAGTATCAGTCAGAAAGTAGCCGTGCGTTGCCACGTGCAACAGATAGGGGCGGCGAACTGCCTTGATCGTGTTTTCGGTGGCTTCGGTTTTGACGACGAGCCGGGCATCCCCCACCAGTTTTTGAATGGTTTGTCCTTCTTTGGCGGTCGCCGGGAGCGGCAGGAGTGGCTTCAAGGATTGGCCGGCCACCACTGGTCCGGTGCCTAAAGCATAATCCGGATCGGCCAGCACCAGGGATGGAGACTCGGATGGAAGCTTGACATTGAACCGCAGCAAGTCCCGTCCGCTGGTCAAATAGGTCAGAGTGTACTTTTCAACCAGGAACTGGCCTCGTTCGTCCATCAGGGCTGAAAATGGAATCAAATTTAAGGCGCCATCTGGCGAAATCAGCAGGTGAGAAGTCTTTCCTACCAGGGCTTCGATGGGTTTCATCACCAGTTTGTACAGTACCTGTGAGCGCGGTTGCACCTCTGTGTTCAGCTTTTTGGATGGATCTTTGAGCACTTGCCGGAGTGCCAGCACGACCTGGTCTATCGTTTCAACTTCTCCCAAATCCACAAAAGCGAGGGTTCCGGGTTCCGGGTTCCGGGTTCCGGGTGGTGAGATTTGATTTTGGATTTTGGATTCTGGATTTTGGACTGAACTCCCTGACCCCTGACCAGCCCCGGAACCCGGCTTGACCACATACGCCACATAGCGTGGATTTCCATACTGGCGGGTTTTGGCGTCAAACGGGCGGTACACCGCATATTCGACCAGGCTGGCCTGCGCTGGAATCTGGCTTTGTACATTTTCCAGCGTAATCGGTGTCACCTGGGCCTTGAATTCGGCACTCTTGGCACTGATTTCAACTTCCAGTTGTTCTTTCTGCTGCTCCAGTTCTTTTAAATAGGCCAGATGATCTCCCAGTTTCCGGGTACCCGGCCCGCGCAACGTTAACACCGAGAGTTGCCCGGCCAGGCTGGCATAGTCATCCAGTAACTTTTGGGTTTCCGGCGTTTGCCGTTGCCGGAGCGTTTCAATGGCGCCGGTCATCGCATCGAGCGAGCGTCCTTTGCGGCGCAGAATCACCGTGAGCGCCGCCTGGAGCGCGGCCCGGTCCTGGGGGGCGTCCTTGATGTTGAACGAAATGGATTGATCCGTCAGTCCTCCGGTTTTCCTCAGGTACAACGCTTTCTGCTGTTCAGAACCAGCAACCAGATTGCGCATCAGGTCGCGTTCAGCAGCGTCATTACTTCGTGTCTGATACACAACCGCCTGGGCTGTTTCCCCCATGGTCTGGTAGAGCACCGCCAGGTTGTTGAGACCGATGGCAACTGATGGGTGGTCTGGACCGAGCGCTTTCTCTGTAATGGTCAGCGCACGCTTCAAAAGTGACTCAGCCTGGGTTGTTTCGCCCTTAATTTGGTAGAGCAACCCCAGATTGTTGAGGCTGATGGCAACGGATGGGTGGTCGGGACCAAACGCTTTCTCCCGGATGGCCAGAGAGCGCAGCAAGAGCGGTTCGGCCCGTGAATAGTCGCCTTTTTCCCGGTAGAGATTCGCCAGCGGGCTGAGGCTGAGGGCAACTTCCGGGTGGTCAGGCCCCAGCGCTTTCTCACGAATGGCCAGAGAGCGCAGAAAGAGCAGTTCGGCCTGGGCAAAATCGCCTTTGGCTTTGTAGAGTCCAGCCAGATTGCTGAGGCTAAAAGCGACATCTGGGTGATTGGGACCGAGCGCTTTCTCCCGGATAGCCACGGAACGCAGCAAGAACGGTTCGGCCCGTGGATAATCGCCTTTGTCCAGATAGAGCAACGCCAGGTTGTTGAAGCTCACAGCAACTTTCGGATGGTCAGGACCAAGGGCTTTCTCATCAATGGCCAGTGAACGCTGATAGAGTGGTTCGGCCTGGGCGTAGTCGCCTTTGGCTTTGTAGAGTCCAGCCAGGTTGTTGAGGCTGGTGGCTGTTTCCGGGTGATCAGGACCCAGCGTTTTCTCCCGGATGGCCAGCGAGCGCTGATAGAGCGGCTCAGCCCGTGGATAGTCCCCTTTGCTTTGGTAGAGAAAACCCAGGTTGTGGAGACTTTGAGCAACAAGTGGGTGGGTGGGACCCAGTGTTTTCTCACGGATAGCCAGGGAACGTTGATAGAGTGGTTCGGCTCGTGGATGGTCGCCTTTGGCCTGATAAAGCAAAGCCAGGCTGTTGAGACTCGTGGCCGTCTCTGGACGGTCAGGACCAAACACTTTCTCAGAGATTGCGAGCGCGCGCTGAAAGAGCGGCTCGGCCTGCACGTAGTCACCTTTGGTCAGGTAGAGATTTGCCAGGGTGTTGAGGCTATTGCCAACCAGACGATGATCAGGTCCAAATACTTTTTCGCTTTTTTCCAGCACCTGTTGCGCCAGAGGCAAGGCTTGAGTGTGTTTTCCAGCTTGCCGGAGCGTGCCAATCTCCGCATTGAGTTTTTCAATTTCAATCCTGGCCCGATCCTGGTCGGTGGCTGGTTTCACGGCTTCCAGCTTTAACTCATATTTTCCCGCCTGGACTGCTTTGTCCAACGATTCCACTTCAAGTGTGTAGCTGCCGCTTTGCTCGACAATCGCAGACACCGGTTCTGGACCTTGTGTACCGTTGGGACTATCCACTTCGGCCAGTTTGTTTCCATCCGGTCCCAGCAGCCGCACCACCACATCAATCCCCTGTTGCTCCACCACCAGTTTCAAAAAGTCATTGGCTTTGAGCGTCAGCGGGTAGGTGTGTTTTTCTCCAGGGTTTAGCGTTTGCGGTTCAGTGGGAAGACGGCGGTCCTGGGCTGTGGACTGTGGGTTTTGGGGGTTAGACTGGCTGTCCAGTTTTGCTGTCCAGCCATTGAACAGCAGACAGCTCAACAATACCCAGGACAGACACCGCACGGGTAGGCGTTCAGTCAGAAGTGACGACACGGAATTTCTCCTCTTTTGAGATGGCAGGGTATGGTTTGGTGACGTGACGTAGTTTTTTGAAGCAGTTACGAGCCTGCCGGGTCAGACGGGGCACACCTGTGGAAGGGACTGAAGTTTGGACATTGTAGAGGGATTGCCGAAAAAAAGGAAAAAACCTGGGAGACCTCAAGCAAAAAAATTCCGCCGGGCGCGGAACAACGCCCCTTTCTTATAGACCGGTACTTCCCTCAGCCCTGAGCCCGATACCCTCAACCCTTACATGGTTTGATCTATCGCTTCCCGTCCAGATTGGCCCATTCGCCTGATTGGATAAACGACGCCCAATAAAATGGATGCTGCCGCCTTGGGTCTTTGAGCATTTCCAATTGTACATTGCGGAGTGCTTCCGAACGGCCTTCACCTGCCTTCAACCGCGTGTAGTAGTCCACCATCAATTTCCGCGTTGCCTGATCTGACACCGACCACAGGCTCATCAGTTGGGCTTCGCTCCCAGCCAGGACAAGTGCCCGTCGCAACCCATACACACCGTCCCCGGTTTTGGCTTCCCCGATCCCGGTTTCACAGGCCGAGAGTGTCACCAGCTTTGTCCCCCACAGGTTAAGTTGCGCCGCTTCCAGTGCTGTCATAATTCCATCATTGTCTTCGCTGCCGCCCTGATTGGCACCAGCAAAAAACAGCCATGATCTCAACAGTGGATTCTCAATCCGGAGTTGGTCAGCGTTGATGACTGACTTCTCCGACAAACTTCGGATTGGGTCAATCGGCGTCTCGCGTGGGGTATCGGTCAGAAAGTAGCCGTGGGTCGCCACGTGCAACAGCGAGGGTCGTCGGACCGCTTTGATCGCATTTTCAGTGGCTTCCGTTTTGACGACGAGCCGGGCATCCCCCACCAGTTTCTGAATTTCCTGTCCTTCTTTGGCCGTCGCCGGGAGCGAAACGAGCGGTTTCAAGGTTTGACCAGCCACAACTGGTCCAGTGCCCAAGGCATACTCCGGATCGGCCAGCACCAGGGGTGGTTCCTCAGATGGAAGCTTGACGCTCAACCGCAGCAAATCCCGCCCGCTGGTCAGATACGTCAACGTGTACTTCTCAACCAGGAACTGACCTCGTTCGTCCATCAAGGCTGAAAATGGAATCAGGTTCAAGGCCCCATCCGGCGAAATCAGCAGGTGAGAGTTTTTTCCCACCAGAGCTTCAATAGGTTTCACCACCAGTTTGTACAGTGCCAGTGAGCGGGGTTGTACCTCCGTTTTCAGCTTGTTGGATGGGTTTTTGAGTACCTGCCGCAGTGCACTCACGGCCTTGTCTATCGGTTCGGCCTCCCCCAAATCCACAAAAGCGAGGGTTCCGGGTTCCGGGTTCCGGGTTCCGGCTGGTGGGACGTGAG
>CAZXCE010000182.1:0-14014 GCA_964639175.1 uncultured Clostridia bacterium | reverse complement strand
TTGGCAGCGGGTGGCTTGTCACCCGGTTTGACCCAACCGGTCGAAGTTGGAGGTTTTTTCTTATCGGCGCCCGTAGCGGTGGGCGGTTTCTTTTTGTCGTCGCCAGCGGTCGGCTTCTTTTTGTCATCAGTCCCAGATTTGGCCGGGTCTTTGGGTTTGGATGGCTTTGGTGGCGCTTCACTATCGCCATCACCCATAATTGCTTCCTTGGCTAAATCAGCACCAGTATCAATGGCGGATTCTTCGGCCATTTTTTCAAGCTCTTTCTGGGCTTCGCGGGTTCGAGCGGCAATCATTGATTTGGTCTTTTCGTCAGGTGCGGGGACTTCACCAAATTTTTCAATCGGTTTGCCCTTCATATAAAAGCCCATAAATTTCGTCCACATGGGCAGGGCAGCACTTCCGCCGGTTTCGCCTTCGCCAAGCGAACGTTTTTCGCCTTGATGTCCAATCCAGCAACCACAGGCAACTGACGGGGTATAGCCAATAAACCAGGCATCGGTGTAATCGTTGACTGTACCGGTTTTACCAGCGATTTCACGTTTGTTCAGATCGCCCTGGGTCACGCCTTTGATCGCCGCCGCCGTTCCAGATTCAACCACACCACGCATTAAGGTCACCATTTGACCGGCGACGTAGGGAGACAACACCTTGAATGCCTGCTGTTTTTCATCATTGGCATAGTCATAAATGGTAATTCCATTCCGGTCAGTCACCCGGCGAATGTAGTGCGGACGTGCCCGAGTCCCTTTGTTTGGAAAAACCGAGTAGGCTGATACCATTTCGACCAGCGGAACTTCAGTTGCCCCAAGCGCCGACGGGAGAAACGGGGCCATGGGGTTGGTAACCCCAAACCGCTTGACCATCTCTGTTCCCTTTGGAATTCCAACCGATTTTAATAAGCGAACGGCTGGAATATTGCGTGATTTGGCCATCGCCGTGGTCAAAGGGATCGCGCCTGAAAAAGAGCCGTCATAGTTGCGCGGTGACCAGTTTCCCTGGGTAAATGGGGTATCAAGAACCAGGCTCTCTGGTTTCCAGCCGTTTTCAACCGCAGTGGCATAAATAAAAGGTTTAAAGGCAGAACCGGTCTGGCGATTTCCCTGGGTGGCGTTGTTAAACCGCGAGATTGAAAAATCATATCCGCCAACCATGGCAGTGACTTCGCCAGTTTTGGCTTCAATACACAACAATGCGCCCGTCACTTTTGGAACGACCTGTAATTCGACCGACAATTCAAACGGGTCACCCTGTGGTTCGGCTTTGGGTTTTTTCTTCGCTTCTTTGTCACCAGTGGATTCAGTCTTTGGTTTTGCGTCTTTCTTTTCGGCTTCTTTGTCTTTCTCAGGCTGGTTCATTTTTTTGATTTGAAAGACCGCTAAATCACCGACTTTAAAAACCTTAGACGGAGAGCCACCAGCAATGGCAATCTCTTTTTCAGTAACCACGGCGTGATAGTCGCCAAACGACACTTTCGCCTCACGACTATTGATTTCGGTAATGAGTCCATACACATACATGCCTTCAGCGAGGGTGAGACTCCATTCCGGATGTTTGTATTTGTTGATGTCTTTCACACCCTGATCAAAGATGTTGTCGAGTTCATCACGCCATTTGGCGCCGTGGCGCTGGGCATAAGCATGCAACCCGGCACGAACCGCCTGGACGGCTCTGATTTGAGCTTCAGCATCAACGGTTGTAATGACTTTATAGCCAAGGGAGTGCGTTTCGCGGGATCCGAATTTGTTTTCAAGTTCGCGCCGGACTTCTTCGACAAAAAACGCGTAGGGGCCGCTGGTGTTGGTTTCACGTGGGGTCAGGTTAAGCTTAATTGGCTTGTTTTTGGCGGCTTCCCCCTCAGCAGCAGAAATAAATCCTTCTTCAATCATGTTGTTGATCACCAGATTGCGGCGATTTAATGATTTTTCAGGATTGAGCGCGGGCGAATAATTTGATGGCGCTTTGGGAATGGCGGCGAGCGTGGCGCACTCTTCAATGGTCAGATCTTTGGCAGGTTTTCCAAAATAATATTGAGCACCGGCTTCAACGCCATAGGCCCCGCCTCCGAGGTTGATCTGATTGGCATACAGTTCAAAAATTTGTTGTTTGCTAAATTCCCGCTCGATCTGCAACGACAAAATGGCTTCTTTGATTTTGCGGGTGTAGGTGCGTTCGTCGGTCAAAAACAGCATTTTGGAAAGCTGTTGTGTCAGCGTTGAGCCACCTTCCACCGTCCGCCCAGCCAGCGTGTTTTTGACCAGAGCACGGGTGATTCCAATTGGGTCAACCCCAAGATGTTTTTCAAACCGGGCGTCTTCGATGGCGAGAATGGCCTGGCGCATATGCAGCGGAATTTCGTCATAGCTGAGCGGAATGCGCCGCTCAAGGGCAAATTCACCGATAACCGATTTTCCATCTGACGCATAGACCTGGGTAATGCCCCACGGCTGATAGCTGGCCAGCTCGCCCACGCCCCAATCCTGACCAGCCAGGCTGCTTTGATACGCCACGGCCAGCCCGGCCAGGCTGCCTGCCAGCGCCGAGAGTAACAACACCGCAAAGAATGTAGATTTCCGAAAAAACCGCTGGACCATCGCCGGCTTTTTCTTTCGGGAATCATCCAATTCAGATCGAGTAAAAATACTGTTTACAGGCATGAACGCACCTCTGTCTGGCCGAATGACAAATTGAGAATGAAGGATTGAGAATGAAGAATTGAAGAATGAAGAGTGAAGAAACTTGGTTCTTGGTTCTTGGTTCTTGGTTCTTGGTTCTTGGTTCTTGGTTCTTGGTTCTTCGAAGGTATCGGTTCCAAAGCACTAAATGCCAGGTACCAAATACCAAGCACCACTAACCACTAACCACTTGCACGTTCTTCATTCTCAATTCCTCACTCTCAATTCTCAATTCTTTATTTTTCATTCTTCATTCTTAACTGGATCTATCGGTTTACCACACTGACTCAGGCTCTGTGAAGCAATTTGCGTCAATTGGGTAGCCGGGAACGGAGGCTGCTTTTGACAAATTCCAGGAACTTGGTGTAAATGATTATATCGAATAATCTTTTTGTCTTTCATTCGGAGGTGTTTTAAAAGCCAATATGCCAATCTATGAGTACGTCTGTGAAAAGTGTCATGAGCACGTTGAAGTCATTCAGAAAATTTCAGACTCTCCGCTAACAACCTGCCCGAAGTGCGACTCTGACACACTTCATAAGAAAATCTCACAATCCAGTTTTGCGTTTAAGGGATCAGGTTGGTATGTGAGTGACTACGCTGGAAAATCCACTTCCCCGGCCAGCAGCAAGAGTTCCTCAGATGAATCAACTGCGGCTGAAAAGCCAAAAACTGAATCTTCAACCACGGTGACGACCAGTAGTGGAGATGACACATCATCTCCCTCAACGACTGCGGCGGCATAGGTTCAGTGGCCACCTGCGTTGTTTTGAAGGCAACACGCTTCGGAGTGTTGCCTTTCTGCTTTTTAGCCTTGAATCCTTTCTGATTGTTTCAAAAAGCACTGGCTCCTGGTTGCCACAGTGGGTACCCTGTGGAATTATTGCCGGTTCAATTTTTGATTTCGAAATTTGTGTGAGGAGTAAAACTGTGATTAAGAAGAGTCTGCTTTTCCTGATGTTTGGTCTGGTGCTGGTTTTTCCCCTACTGACCGGGTGTAATAATAAATCCAATCAGGCTGTGGCGGTCCTGGAAACGGAATATGGAAAAATTGTCTTTGAATTTTACCCGGAGATTGCCCCCCAACACGTCAAACAGTTTCAGGAGCTGATCAAACAAGGGTTTTATAACGGAATCGCATTTCATCGCGTCGAAGCCAATAGCCTCATTCAAGGCGGTGATCCAAACACGATCCGGGGTCCTGAAAACACCTGGGGGCTGGGGCGACCAGACCTGAAAACCATTCCGGCTGAGTTCAGTAAGAAAAATCACATCCGGGGAACCGTTTCTGCCGCCCGTAAAGGCAATGATAACAACAGCGCCACAACCCAATTTTTTATTTGCTGTCGTCCACATCCTGAATGGGACAACCAGTATTCCGTTTTTGGACAGGTCATTTCCGGAATGAACGTGGTTGATATCATTTCTCAATCGCCCGTCACCGAAGGCACCACCCGCCCACAAACCAAAGTTATCATTACCAGAGCCTATCTGGATCTGCGCAGCAATTACCCGGCAACCCCTGGCCTGTAGAAATAAAGAATGAAGAATGAAGAAGTGAAATGAAGAATGAAGAAACGGTTTGGTTCTTAGTTCTTGGAAGGTATCGGTTCCAAAGCACTAAGTACCAAGTACCAAATACTAACCACTTTCTTCATTCTTCATTCTTCATTCTCACTTCTTCATTCCGCTGGGTTGCCAAATCTGGCGTGAACGAAGCAGAAATAACATCCGACTATAGCGGGTGAGTTGGGCTTGATTATCAGCCAGGACAACTGACTCAGACGCGACTTTTCCAACCCCAATCCGTTTTAAGGGCAACCGCTCTGTGCTTTTTTCAAGCGGCCATACTGACTCTATCAGGCGGGTTACCTCCCGAAATCCTCGATCAATAGTAGATTGGGTTGCTCGTTCAGCCAAGATCGTACCAAACTCGCGAAAATTCTCGGCAACGAGCAACCGCTTTCGGTTCCCCAAACAAGAATAATCAAACACATCAGCTCGGATTCGAAAATGGTGCTGGAGGGTCTCACCAAAAAGATCAATCGTCAGTTCCTCGGTCACATTCTCTGAAACATCTTTAATTTCCCGCCCCCGACCATACATGCTATTCGCTTCGACAACCTGTGTTTGTTTAAATCGAAGCGCGCCAAATACCAGAAGCGTCAGGTTTGACCACGGTACTCTGGCCAGGAGCGTTTGATCGGGCCCCCATAAATCAAGTGAATCAGATTGCCAGACAACCTGCCGAATCCGGTGGGGCACCTGTTTGAGTGTGAGATCAGCATCAGGAATCATTGCCGTCCGGACACCAGCCGCCAGCAATCGATGGCGCGTCAGGTTGGCATCAGTTTCATCCTGCAGTCTTAAAATTGGCACAGGTGATTTCGCTTGCAAATATAAATCAACCAGCTCGGCTGATAGCCGACTTACGGTTTCGATTTCGTGCCGCGTATGCTGATCAATCAGACTTTCTTCAGGAAAAAAAATCAGATTGACCCCGAGTTCGGTTTCCTCCATAGGTCGCACGATAGGCAGCTTGTGAAACTCAGAACCTTCAATAACCGGCAGTTGCCCACCACAGTAAATGCACAAGAGACGCTGGGAATTGTTATTTCGGTTACAGAGGGGGCAGACCACAAGAGTGACTTCAACCACGGGAAATACCTCGCTTTTTGAATTTTTGCAGAGTTGAGGTGTTGAGGTTTAGATCTGAGGCTGTGCATGACTGATTTTTCAACTCTGTTTTCTTCAGCCCGATGTCTTCAGCCCCACACCCTCAGCCCGATGTCTTCAGCCCCGCTTACGGCATGGTGAACGAAAGGAAATTTACCACAGCTCGTCGCTCGCCAGGGAGGGCCCGTTTCACAACCACTACCACATCATCGTTGGGACCCAGTTTTTTCACAACCTCATAGAAATCCTGTTCAGAGGAAATCGGCTTGCGGTTGATGGCAATAATCAGATCGCGTTCGCGAATTTTTGCATCAGCCGCCACACTTAATGGTTCAACACCCGTCACAACCACACCAGGGTCTGATTCATTGAGAATTCCCGCCAGTCCCATTTGCTGAACTTTCAACCGGGTCAATACTCCAACCCGGACGCCAAACTCGCGTGGGGCCGGGCGCTCAATCGAACGGCTATAGTTGCGTCTGAGCAACGGAGGCACCGACGGGAATTTAGTTGACGGCATTACCCGTTCATCAACCCGTAACCGGGTCGTCTGACTACGACCATCGCGATAAAATTCAATTTTCACCTCGTTCCCAACCGGCGTTGAGGCAACCCAGCGAACCAGATCACGGTCATCACGTACCCCATGGCCGTCAAACGCAACGATTACATCTCCGCTTTTTAAACCTGAGCGGGCTGCCGGTCCGTTTTCCTCAACGTACTGAACCAGAGCGCCCTGTCCACGAGGAATGTTATACACCTGGGCAAATTGCGGTGATACCTGATCCAGGAATACCCCCACATAGCCACGAACAACCTGCCCTGTCGTAACCAGTTGGCGATAAACGTCTTTTGCGGTCACTGAAGGAATGGCAAAACTAATGCCGTTAAATCGGCCATCCTGGGTCGCAATCTGGGTGTTGATCCCCACCACTTCTCCCTCCAGATTCAGTAATGGTCCACCTGAATTCCCAGGATTGATCGCGGCATCAGTCTGGATAAATTGTTGTAAATTGCGCCGTTTGTCGGTGACTCGTTCTTTGGCACTGATAATCCCGGCAGTCACCGTCTGATCCAAACCAAAGGGGCTTCCAATCGCAACAACCCATTCACCTACCTTCAAGGCATCGGAATCACCAAATTTGACGGGTTGCAGGAGCGTGCGGGATGAAATCTTGACCACTGCAATGTCAGTTTCTTCATCCACGGCAATCAGACGGGCCGGCGACTCGATACCATTAAATAATTTGACATTAATCCGCGTGGCATCGCGGACGACGTGATAATTCGTCAGGATGTACCCCTCTTTATCAACAATAAACCCGGAACCGGTGCCACGCCCAACCAGATCGCCTTCAGGATTATCCACCGTTGTAATATGCACCACTGAGGGCTCAACATTTTCAGCCACCCGGGCAATCGAGAAGGACAGGGAGCCGGCTGGTTGATCAGGCGACCAGGCTGCAGCCCATACCTGCCGCAGCGAGCGATCTTGAGGCAGGCCGAAAACCACCATCACGAGCATGCCCACAACAACTCCAACTATCAGGCTCAGGGAAAAAACAGTCACCAGAATCCAACGAGACAGCACACCGGGCGCCGGTAGGTTAACAGCTTGGTTCGGCATGGTTAGACTTTCCTTTTTCAAAGTAGTGCAGTTATATTTTCCGGGAAGTTGCGCCGGCTCGCAATAGTGCTTGCTCCATCTGGCTTCATCACGTGCCCTGATCGCGACGCCGGGTGTGTGCTATGCCACCCACCATCGGCAACTGACTCATCATTTTGTTCGAAAGGCAGCCCCATGCACCTTCACCGGGTCAACCAGGTCAGACCAAACCATCCAGAGCGAAAACAGAACCGGTCACGCTGGGTCATTGTGGGAGTCGGTATCCTGGCAGCCCTGCTTTTCGCCCAAACCGCCTGTACGCTTCCCCCTCCCTCTTCACCAACCACGGCAGATTCAGTTCCGAAAAAAGGCCCGCTTGCTGATGGAAAATTCCGGGTTGGGTTTATTTCAACTCAAACCTCAGCCTCCGTTGATGTATGGAATGATCAGGGAAATCAGGCACTGGCCATCATGGAGAAGGAATTTGGGGCCACCATTATCAAACGAGATGAGGTGTTGACCCCCAAGGAGCGGGAACGGGCATTTACAGCCCTGGCTGAAGAAGGCTGCAATGTGATCATTGGCCATGGCCGCGAATTTATGCCGGAAGCCTTATTAATTGCTGGTTCTTATCCCAAT
Organism: uncultured Clostridia bacterium; assembly: GCA_964639175.1. GTDB lineage: Bacteria > Acidobacteriota > Blastocatellia > Chloracidobacteriales > Chloracidobacteriaceae > JACQXX01. Next base: position 6,418 of record CAZXCE010000182.1, on the reverse strand, counting down.
ACATTGTTTGTGGTCACCAATGGTGACCAGGAAGCAAGCAATGTCGCCAGTCTCGTTTTTGAACTTGGACAGGCATCATATCTGGCTGGTGCGATTGCAGCCAAAATTTCCAAAACCGGCCATGTTGGGGCAATCGGTCGCAAGGGCAACCCTGACTCTCGGAAAATTCTGACGGCCTTTCGCAATGGCGCTCTCAAAGCAAATCCAGACATCCACTTTTCCCTTGCCTATCTGGATGACTCTCAAGACATTGCCAAAGCCCGTGAAGCAACCCTGGCTCTGATTGATCGGGGCTCTGACCTCGTGGCTCACGATTGTGGCGCGGCTACCCCCGGCGTGTTTGAAGCTGTCAAAGAACGGAAAGTACTCGTCTTTGGCGCCTGGGTTGACCAGATTAAATCAGCACCTGATCAGGTACTGATGAGCTATGTGGCCAACGTGCCGGCGGCGCTGGCTGATCTGGTCTGGCAAATGAAGGAAGGTAAAAAAAAGGGCGGGATGGTTCGGCTTGGGATTAAAGAGAATGTGATTGGATTTGTCGTGAACGAGAAACTCAAAGCTGGCCGAATTAATCAGGAAATTGAAGGCGAGTTAAACTTCCTGATGCACGACATTATGACTGGTGACATCAATGTCTATCAAAGTGAAAGCGACAGTACGGAACCAAAGATTGAATTCTTTGACGGAGATGGCCCCACAACCGGCCCGCCGTCTTCCCCCAAACCGAAAAAGTGAGAAACCTAATCCAAAATTCCCATCAAAAGCAAAAAAGCTCCGGCAAAACCTGCCGGAGCTTTTTTATTGCTGGCGTCTCGTACGGGATTCGAACCCGTGTTACCGCCGTGAAAGGGCGGTGTCCTAGGCCCCTAGACGAACGAGACATAGGGGCTTGAGTCATTGAGCTTGAAACCCTCTGGCTCAAGGGCGCGGATACTACACGAGGGAACTTGAGGCGTCAATCATTTTTTTCGGGTTTTTGACGGAACTTTCCGAAAAACCAGTGCCCGGTTAGCGTGACATGGCCCGTTTGACATCACGCAAGCTTACAAATCCAATCACATATCCATCGCCATCCAAAATCGCAGCATGCCCAATCTGGTTGGTCAACACCAGATGCTCTAACTCAGCCAGCGGCGCCTGACGATCAATAAATAAAGCGTGGTGGACCGGCTCCATCACATCCCGGACCTGGGTTGTCTCCCAAACTTCGGCTGGAACAGCCTGCAATCGGCTGGTCTGGACAATACCGTGGAGCCGACGTTGACTGATGACAGGAAAAACAACGAATGGATGCTGGGCCTGAACCTGGGCCATCACAGCCGCAATTGAGGTGTCAGGAGTCACTGAAATCAGTGGAGTCGTAACGGCGTCCTGAGCGATTGGACCAGAGCGGGTGGGCGGGCTGACTGGCTTCACTGAAGATTCTGGAGATCGAGGCAGTGATCTCAGCGTTAAAACCCGCATAAACGCCCCAGTCACCACAATCGAAAGCCCCAAATTCCACCGCAGAAAAAATAAGGCACCACCCACCACCATCAGCACGTTGGCAATCCATAAGCTGAAGCGCATCACCTGAAGCGTTGCCTGGTGAAAACTTCCCTGCCTCCACCACAAACCAGCTCGCACAATCCGCCCACCATCCAGCGGAAACCCAGGAATCAGGTTAAACCCGGCCAAAATCACATTGAGCCAGCCCAGGTAGTGGCAAATTTGAGTGGCAACGGCACGATGAGCAATCTGTTGCAACAAACACTCAGCCACCAGAAACATAACGCCAAGCACAAAACTTGCTGCCGGACCGGCTGCCGCAATGCGAAATTCAGCGCCTGGACTGGCTGGCTCTCCGGTTAAATGAGCCAGGCCGCCAAACACATAGAGTGTAATATTGTGAATTCCAACACCTTCGGCTCGGGCCACAAGCGAATGCGCCAGTTCATGAATTAAAATTGACAGGAAAAATAAAAGTGCCGTGAGGACGCCAAACCCAAGATAGGTTACCACCGAAAGTCCAGGAACCAGCCCAGGCAAATACACCCACCCAATCAGCCATAAATACACCACAAAGATGACATACCAGCTTGGGTCAAGCAGCACTGGTATCCCAAAAGGGCGGCTAATTTCGGTCGGACGCAGGTGTGAAAGCATTGAAAAACCAGATTTGAAGACATCCGGGACGAAGAATATCGGGCTGAAGAAACCGGGCTGAGGGATGAAGGATGAAAGAAAACCCATTCTTCAGCCCCATAAGCGCCAGGATAAGGGTTTTAGGCCCGTAGGGTCGTCGTGTAATAGCCGTGGTGCGAAGCCCACGGGGACGGCCAGGACGAGACCCAGGCCACACAAGGTCATTGTTCAATGCCAACGGAAAGGACACAGTTTTCCTTATCCTGGCGCTTATGTTCTTCAGCCCTCAGCCCCAAACCCTGAGCCCGTCTTCTCCAGCCCGTCTTCTTCAGCCCCGAGCCCTGAACCCCCGATTTTCCGCCTATTCGTATGACAGCGCCTTCACCGGGTCGAGCCGAACCGCACGCCAGGCCGGGTACAGTGCCCCAATCGCACCACCCAGTAACGCAATGACAAACGTAATCAAGATCCAGTGGGGCTCAAATTCAATATTTTTGATTGCCGTGGCGTGCGTGATGCCAAACCGGGCGCTCAAGGCCAGAACATACCCAAGCAAAGCACCTGCTGCACTAATCAACAATGCTTCCTGCTCAATTACACGCAAAATAAAGCTGTTGGGGGCACCGAGTGATTTTAAAATCCCGATCTCACGGGTTCGCTCCGAGACCGTGGTATACATCGCCAGCAAGGTCACCAGGACGCTGATGCCCATAGCCACCCCGACCACCACATTGAGAAAGGTATCGAGGGCGGGCAGACCCTTGGCATAAAAATTGGGGAGATCCCGAGTCAAAATAACCTGATCCGCCACTTCAGTTCCGGCTTTATCCTGGCGAACGCGCTCATCCGAGTTTTTCTGAATTTGAATCGCCACAGCATCCTGGGCGGCTGGTGACTCACATTTGACCAGCAACATCGAGCACAGATTCTGAGCCGCCAGTCGTTCCTGCATCGTTGAAAGCCGCATTTTGATCCGGGCGCCGCTTTCGGGTCCATACACTCCGGAAATTTTCATCATGCGGCCCATGACTTCCATTTCCTGACCTGTTTTTACCTTGCGCTCTTTGACCAGATGATCATCAATGATGACTTCTTCGTCTGTCTGAGGTGGGTTGCCTTCAAGTAACCGGATACCGCTGATTTGTGAGTATTCTTCAAAATTGACGGCTTCAATCGCCCGAAAACCCAGACCAGAATCCGACGCCTGAACATATTGAATAATCGGGGAAACGATTTTCACCCCGGCAATCTTTCTGATTTCTTCAGCCCGGGCAATCGGGAGCGAAGGCTGGTTGGTCGGAATACCAGCGGTCATCGTCCCACTTGACCGAACCTGGATTTCAGCACCCACTTTTGCTTCCCGCGTGCTTCGCTCGTGAAGAACTCCCCGAGCTAATCCGACTGTTAATAAAATCAACACCGTGCTCACGGCAACCCCAAGAGCCGTGGCCAAAGAACGGGTGGGGCGGTGCTGAACATTGGCCCAGATTAAATTATCCATGACGTAGTGGTACTCTCAATCAACCCACTCTGAGACAAAGTGGGTCTGGTTTTCAACTTTCTTTAAAATCTTTGGATGTAGGGGAAAAGGGGTCAATGTACACTTTGGGCACAGTTTGAGCAATCATAAGTTGACAACCAGCGGCATGTTGTTGCTCAAAGATCTTGCAAGCACACGGTGAATCGTTCAAAGTAAGGCAGCATTAATTTCATTTACCAAATAAGATCATAAATTATTATCGAGGTTGTCTGGCTCGTTTCATTCCCCCTGAAACTTCTTCCGATTCAACTTGTCTTGCATCCACATCCAAGCCAAGCCTGATGTTTTCCATGCGCTAATCGTGCGTGGTGTCTTTCCTTTTTTTCGAAGCGGAGGGTTTTGAACAGACGATCTGTAGTTACAGAGGACTCGCACTTGTGAAGGGCTTTTTGAAAACTCCACCGAACTATGATGTGTTGCTGATCCGGGCAGTTTTTGTCGTGATTTTTGTGGCTACCGCATGGTTTCTTCGTCCTTTTTCTGGGAATGCACCGCTCTCTGCTGTCATTGCCTTGTCATCATCGCTGGTTATCATCTTCTTTGAGTTTCGGATCCGTCGCGCTTCATTCAAAGCACTCATTGGCGGAACGCTGGGTATCATTCTTGGTTTTTTATGCGCCACGCTGGTTGGGTCGCTGCTTTCCATTCAAGATGGCATTGCCAGTCAATCACCAGCACTCAAATCTTTTGTGACACTGAGCGTCGTTTTTAGCTTTGGCTATATCGGCTTATTGATCGGTGCAACCAAATTTGATTTTCGCGATTTGATCTCGCTTGGCGGCGTACTGCAGACGGGAACTCGAATTCAACACCTGATCCTCGACACCAGTGTCATCATTGATGGCCGGGTGGCAGATATTGCTGAAACTGGGTTTCTGGCTGGCCGACTCGTGATTCCGCAATTTGTACTCCGCGAACTCCAGCAGGTTGCCGACAGCGCTGACTCAGCCAAGCGCAATCGTGGCCGGCGCGGACTCGACATTCTTCAACGCATTCAGAAAAACCCCAACCTTGACATTACCATCACGGATGTTGATTTCCCTGATATTCGCGAAGTTGATCTCAAATTGATCGAACTGGCGAAACAGCTTGATGGAAAGATTGTCACCAATGACTTTAACCTCAATAAAGTCTCTCAATTGCGTGGCGTTCCAGTGCTCAACATCAATGAACTGGCCAATGCCCTGCGTCCGGTGGTGCTCCCCGGCGAAATTATGCGGGTGTTTATCCTGAAAGAGGGCAAAGAGTACAATCAGGGCGTCGCCTATCTGGATGACGGCACCATGGTGGTGGTTGACAATGCTCGCCGAAACATCGGCAAAACTATTGATGTCAATGTCACCAGCGTGCTGCAAACAACGGCTGGAAAGATGATTTTTGGGCGCTTTAACGACGAAAGCAGTATCCGCCCCGAAGCTTCAATTCCACCTCGTGACCCACGCGAAGCCCGAATGGATCGAACTGAACGTTCCGAACGCCCGGAACGACTCAATGCGCCACGACCAATCACGCCAACGCCTTCGCCTAAAGCCTGAAGAACCGGGGTTCCGAGTTCCGGCTTTTCGAAAAAACGAATCACCCAATGAACATTGCGCTTGTCCCGGCAGGCGGCTCTGGTACGCGCTTTGGAGCCGTCAAAGCCAAGCAGTTTCTTGAACTTGCAGGAATTCCGATCATTATTCGCACCCTGCGTCACCTTTGCGACTGCCCTGACATTTCAGGGGTCATTGTGGCGTTACCGGAAAGTGATCAACTGCAATTTCAAGAACTTCTGGCTCAATTCCCGCTTCCCAAACCCTGTCAGTCAGTGATCGGTGGACGCGAACGCCAGGATTCGGTGTTTGCCGCACTCCAGGCAGCGCCAGAGGAAACAGGCTATTTTGTCGTTCACGATGCAGTCCGCCCATTTATTTCAGCCCAACTGGTTTCAGCAACCCTGGCAGCAGCCCAGGAAGATAGAGCCGCTATCGTAGGCTATCCGGTCACCGACACGATTAAACTGGTTGAAAATGGAGTTGCGGTTTCAACTCCGCCAAGAAATACCCTGTTTGCCGTTCAAACCCCGCAAACATTTAAAGCTGACCTGCTTCGTCAGGCTCACGACCGGGCCAATCGGGAAGGCTGGCGGGCAACTGATGATGCAATGTTGGTCGAAGGTCTGGGTGTACCGGTGAGAATTGTGCCAGGACCGCTTGATAACCTGAAGATTACCCATCCGCGCGACCTGGAACTGGCAGAATTTGTGTTGAAGCAACAGGAACGAATGAAGAATTGAGAATGAAGAATTGAGAATGAAGAAGCTGCACTTCTCAGGTGAGGTTTGACGACTTTTTCTTCAGATTGACCGCTCGCCACTCACGACTCGCTTTCCTCCGCTACTCGCTTTTTGGATGGTTCCCTTTCCACTCCACATTCACCCAATCCACAATTCCGGTGATGGTACAGTCGGTTGGAACCGTGTTTGGTTCAAATGGGAAGGAAGCTTCCTTGCCACGACACCAGATCACAATTTCACCAGCACCTGCCCCAATTGAATCAATCGCGATCATTGGCTTGCCTTGTGCGCGATGTTGTCCATCAATTGGCTGAATGACCATCAGCTTTGTCCCCTGTAATTCGGGATTTTTGATGGTGCAGACAATATTTCCCAGTACTTTGGCAAGGCGCATAGAATATGGATGAAGGGCAACGGATGAAGAAGGAGTCAGTAGTCAGTAGTCAGTAGTCAGTAGTCAGTAGTCAGTAGTCAGTAGT
>CAZXCE010000181.1:0-14051 GCA_964639175.1 uncultured Clostridia bacterium | reverse complement strand
GAAAACACGGAAAACACGGAAGAAAATCAAGCACTTACCAAACTCAATATCTCAGAAAATTTATGACAAGGGACTTACTTCGGTCATAACTATAAGTTGTATGAAGAGTATATCTATTTTTGATTCATTGTGAGGATCAATTCTGTCCAGTCTCATCAGAAAGCAATGGCCTCGCCATCGTCAATCCGGCTTAATTTCTGACGTTCTTTTGTAATAAACCTGGGGATTTAACGTCCGAAACGAGTGATAAAGCGTGGGGAGCAAGTCGTAAGACAACAGATCAACAAAACTGGCTAGGACCACTTAAAGCATCTGTTTTCTATTTCTTAACTGGTTGTGAACGCGTTCACAAATTTCACTGGATTGACGACTTGCTCCTTGCGCCCTGCCTGCCTTCAGTGTCGGTAGTATCGCGGTTCAGGGTAGAAAAGTTTGCGGATGCCAAAGCGTTCAAACTTTTTCCATTGTCCTTCCGGTTGAGAGAGTCGGTCAGCAATGGCAAACAGCGTCGCTGGATTGACACCCATCCCGAGATGACTGGCGATGACTTCGATATTTTCAGTGATGGGGGACTCTGTTTCGAGGGAACATTTCCAGGAAACGACCCCGTCTGAGCGGCTATAGATCGAAGTCGTCGGAACCGGCGGGGAATGCCTGAGCGGCTCGTGCAGTTTTGGGTCTCCGACTTTTAACCCGCTGGCGAATTCAAAAAACCGCCAGGCGTGGTTGGCCTTCGGATGACCTGTAAACGGCGTTCCCAGCGTGATGACACACCGGGCAAGTTCGGGAGCGATCTTGGCCACTTCACGCGCATACAGACCACCCAGACTCCAGCCAATCAAACTGACATTCTGGCCGTGTTTTTCGCGCAATTCTTTCACGTGCTCGGCACAGCCGCGCAGAACGCCGGGCCGAGGGCCAAGATTGCGGCCAAAATTCCAGGGATAGGGTGTGTATCCGATTCCTTTCAAAAACTGACGTAACGGGATGGTCGAAAAATCACTGGCGGCAAGTCCGGGAAAGACCAGTACCGGGTGCCCATCCCCTTTGGGGGCGCTCTTCAGAAGCGGCATTGACATTAACCAGGCGCCAAGTTCCCACGAGGCGCGGATTTCTAAGGCGGTCAGGAGTGGTGAAGGTGGTTTGTACGCATATTTTCGCCGTGAAGTACTGTTTGCTGGTCCGTGAGCTTGTGGTTCGGATGAACCTGTCTTGTTTGCCATACACGATCAAGTCCTTATTCACTTCAACAAAGGTCAGGATTTCCCTGGCTGGACGGTCTGCTGCGGCATACAGTTCAGAAGACTGGTTGGAAGTTTTCTGGCAGGCGAACGGTTTTCAACGCACCCAGGTATCTGGTGTGATTCTATCTTAACTTGTTTTGCGTTGTCTTCGGGTTCGGATGCTGGTAACGGATGCTGGTTGAGCTTCAGTCGTGATAACCTCGGCTGGAATTGCTTTTGGGCGGCGACCACGCCTGGGTTTGGCTTCGACTTTCACCTCCTCGACTTCGATGGGGATCGTTCTCGGGGTGGTGATTTCGATGTTGACGGCTTTTGGTCGTCTTCCGCGTCGTGGGCGCTCAGTTGTGACTTCTTCTGATTCATCCGGTGCTGGGGCAAGGGCACGGGCTTCTTCTTTGGCGGCCATTTCAGCCAGATAGGCTGTGACTTTGGTTTTGAGTTCCTGATGGGCGTCAGCGATATAATTTGCCAGATCTTTGACGTCTGGAATGGCACGGCGACAGGCGGTCAGGCCGAAATCAAGCGAACCCTGATAACTTTCCACCGTGATGTTGAGCGCCATGCCGTGCATGATGATTGAAACCGGGTAGTAGGTTCGCATTCTGGCACCTGCCAGGTACAGCGGTACTGGCGGACCCGGCACATTTGAAATTGCAACGTTGGCAATCGGAGGCAAATTGTCGGCAATTTTTGACCGGCCATAGAGCGAGGCCAGGCCGCTCATCAGCCAGGGGGCGCCAAAGGACGGAAAATCGGTCGGAATGACTGCTTTAAAGTTGTTGATCGATTCTTTGGCCGCGCTGGTTGAAGATTTAATGGCTTTGAGCCGTTCGATGGGGTCTTTAATGTGCGAGGCCAGGCTACAAAGCATCATCGTCGCCTGTGTATTTTGCTCAGTATTTCCGGCTTCGCGAAGTGATACGGGAACAGCCGCCACCATCGGCTTTTTGGGGACTCCATCATATCCGCTTTCTTCCAAATAGCGCCGCATGGCGCCGCTGCACAAGCCTAAGACCACATCATTGATCGTGACGTTGACGGCTTTGGCAATTTGTTTGGCTTCATCAAGCGGAATTGAAACTGACCCAAAGGTGCGCTGATTGGTAATTGAGACATTAAAAAGCGTTCGAGGGCCGAGTGAGAGGTTCTTTGGCCAGGAAAAACGACGCCTCCCAGACGCATCTTTTTCCGGAATCAAGGCGCTGCCCAGGGTTTTGGCTGTTTTCGGAAGATACCAGATTAGTTTGGCATATTGCGCGACAACATTGGTCAGCGCCGCCTGGATGAGTTCGGCCACGCCAAGCTGATACTGAACCCCGCGCCGCCGGACTGGTTGTTTGACTTCGCGGGGGATCGGAGAGATATCGAGCACGGCACTGGCAAAGGCAACCCCGGCCTGACCGTCAATCGCTGCGTGGTGCACCTTGGAATAAAACCCGACCTGGCCTGACTGCAGCCCTTCAATTACATAAAATTCCCAGAGCGGACGGCTTCGGTCGAGCAGGCTGGAGTGAAGTCGGCCAACATAGGCTTCGAGTTGTTCGATGGTCCCCGGTTTGGGGAGCATAATCCGCCGGATATGGTAGTCCAGATCCACGTCATCATCTTCGACCCAGACGGGGTTGGCCAGTTCAAACGGCATCAACGCCAGTTTGCGATGAAACACCGGCGCCAGGTGCATGCGCCTGGAGACGTGTTTTTTCACTTCTTCATAGAAATCGCCGTCAAACCCTTCGGGCAGGTCATATAAATGCATGCTTCCGACGTGCATCGGGGTTTCCGGAGTTTCAAGATAGAGGAACGTGGCATCGAGTCCGCTGAGGTGTTTCATAAAAGTATCAGGTGAAAAAATGGTTAAGGTCACCCTGTTGGGCAATCCAGCCAGAAAAGGGCCGATAGGAATAAAAGGGTGAAGTCAGAAGTCAGAATGAGGAGTGGGCCCGAGTGTTGTCTTCGATTAGGGCTTGACCGAAGCAAACTGCAAGCGATGAATGTACTTACAGCCTAACACGGTTGAAGTCAAGCATGCATCTGGTGCCGCCGAAAATTTCGGAGTGCGGTGGCTTGACACCGCTTAACCTGGCAGGTTGACCTTTGAAAAAAACATTAAAGACGTAACGGACGAAAAGGACAAAAATTCGAAAACCCAGATAATGAATGATTTATTTTGCCCCAGCCCCCAGCCCGAAGTTTTCAGCCCGCTTTTCCTGGCGGATCGGTTGGAATTTCATCGGTTAGCACTGCTTTGGGAATATGTAGCGTCGAGGCATCTGCAAGTTGCGGATCAGTTGCCGGTTTGGGCGTGATGATGGTTTCAGTTGGATGGATCGAAATTGGCTGGCCGACGGTTGGTAAGTTCGCAAGGGTTGAACCAGTCGAAATCTCAATGGTTTCAAATTCCAATCCGAACTGGTGAACCAGGCAGGAGAACTCCTGACCAAACTCGGCCACACCAGGCCGGTCTTCCGGATCTTTGGCCAGGGTTTTCAAAATACACTCCTCAATTTCAGCCGGGAGGTCAGGCAGGAATGCGCGTAACGGTACTGGCTCGGCTTGAAGGTGGGCCATCACCAGCGACATAAATTCGTTTCCACAATCGGGATATGGAAATACGCCACATACCATTTCATAGAGCATAACCCCCAGGCTGTAGACATCAGCTCGACCATCCAGCGGCACGCCCTTAAACCGCTCTGGCGACATATAATTGGGCGTGCCAATAATGAGCCCCGACGCGGTCAAATTCTGAAAATTCTCAGCCGTGTTTTCACCTGAAAGTTTGGCAATGCCAAAATCAACCACTTTGACAATTTCGCCTTCCGCCGACTGGTGCAGAAAGATGTTATCTGGTTTGATGTCGCGGTGAATAATCCCGGCGCGATGGGCTTCAGCCAGTACCTGACAGACAGGCTCAATAATCCGGGCACAACGAGCCGGGGACAGTCGCCCGGTGCGCTTTAATTCTTCAGCCAGCGAATGACCTTGGAGCAATTCCATGACCAGATAGGCAATGCCGTCGCTTGAAATTCCAGAGTCAAGGATCGCAATCGCGTTGGGGTGATTGACCCGTGAGGCCGACACCCCTTCAAGCCGGAAGCGCTCGACAGCTTCGGCGGAATCATTCCCGGAAGAGGGTCGAAAGATTTTCACCGCAATTGGACGATTGAGCCCCAAATGGGTCGCCCGAAACACAGCGCCAAACCCACCAGCCCCAATCTTTTCATCGAGACGGTATTTCTCGTCTAAAACGGTTCCCGGTAAGGCTTCGGCCAGCGCGGAGAAAATCCGATCTGCCCGTTTTTGTGAGGCAATCAGCTCTTCGATTTTGGAATCGAGTTCACGATTTTTGCGGTCGAGTTCGAGGTTTTTGTCTTCGGTTTCACGGCTTTTGGCTTCGATTTCCTGTTTGGCGTGCTGTAATTCGGCCACGGTTTGCTGGAGTTCAGCCGTTTGCTCGGCGACCTTAGCCGCGAGTTCCACGTTGCGCCGTTGCATCGTTCGCAGCCGAAACCAGACCCCGGCATATATCAGCCCAAGCGTAGCGACAACATAGAGAAAAAAGGCAGTTCGGGTTTTCCAAAATGGCGGGTTCAGTCGAAACGAGAAGCTGGCGCCCGTGTCGTTCCAGACACCATCGTTGTTACAGGCAATCACCCGGAAGGTAAATTCACCCGGTGGCAAGTTGGTGTAATAGGCCACCCGGCGCGCGCCGACATCAATCCAGTTGCGATCAAACCCAACCAGTTGATAGCGAAACTTGACCAGTTCCGGCACCTGTAAGCTGAGTGCCGCATAGTGAAATTCAAACGATTCCTGCCCGGCTTGCAACTCAGCGGGCCGGGTTGGGTCAAGCTCCGTCTGATCAAAGAGCACGTCATTGATGACCACTGGCGGCGGCACTTCATTGCGGTTGAGATGTGCCGGATCAACCACCACCACGCCTTTTGCCGTTGGAAACCACAAGCGACCCGACTGGTCGCGACATCCAGCCGGCTGGGTACCGCCATTACATTGAAACGACGGCATTCCATCTGCTTTTCCAAATACCTGGCAGGAGATTTTTTTGGCTGGATCGCGCTCGACCTCATCAAAAGCGATCATCGGGGCCGAAAAAATCCCCCGATTGCAACTCATCCACAGATTGCCCCGCTGATCGGGCAGAATCTGAAACGTCGTGTTATCAAACAAGCCCTGCTGAGTGGTAAACATCGTCCAGGCGCTGTTTTTGAATCGGCGCAGGCCGTTGTTGGTACCAACCCAAAGGATACCGTCAGGATCTTCATAAAAAGAAAGAATTTGGGCGGTATCAAGCCCTGCCTGGGAAATAATCGAAAACGCATTGCCCACCATTCGCGCCAGCCCACTGTACGTCCCAACCCACAACTGGCCGCTTCGATCAGTGAAAAGGGAACGAATAAAGTTGTTCGGCAAGCCATTGGCTCTGGTGTACGCCACAAACCGGCCATTCTCAAGCCGACAAAGGCCGTTTTCCGTTCCGGCCCATAGCCGGCCAGCCGAATCTTCCCCAATGGCATTGATCAGGTTATTGGACAGTCCCTGGTCACGCGTAAATGTTGACCAGCTCGACCCGTTCCAGAAATTCAGGCCATTGTTGGTGCCAACCCAGATTCCGCCAGCCTGGTCCTGATAGAATGCTCGCACATCGTTGCTGCTCAATCCCTCTTTGGTTGTCATGTGGGTCAATTTCTCACCTTGTAACTGATTGACTCCACTGCCATTATTTCCTCCCATCCACAAGGTGCCAGAATCATCGGCAAATACGGTTCGAATATAGTCATCACTGAGCCCTTCGCGCATGGTGTAGCTTTTGACTTTTCCATTGCGTAACCGGATGAGCCCGCCATTTGACCCAACCCACAAACTGCCTTCCCGATCTTCAATAACTTTCCAGATTTTATTGTTTGGCAACCCGTTTTGGGTCGTCAGGCTGGAAACCACTCCCTGCGGCGTCATTCGAACCAGACCGCCGCCTTCGTTTCCAATCCAGAGATTCTGGTCACGGTCAAACTGTAAGGAAAGAACTTCATTTTTCAGGAACGTGTTGATGGCTTGAACTGGGGTAAATCCACCATTTTCAACGACAAAGACCCCTTGATCCGTTCCAGCAAGCACCTGGCCTTGCGGACTTCGAACGAGGCTCTGCACCTGATTGCCCGCCGGGCTGGGTGGAAGTTGAAGGTAGCGGACTTCGTCGTTTGAAAGGTGAAACAGTCCAATATCGGTGCCGATCCAGAATGTGCCCGGTGGTTCCACCAGAAAGGTGCGCATCACGGTTCCAGTAATAACTGCTGGAAGAGAAATGGTTGTCAAAGCACCATTGCGGAATTGTCCGATGCCGGTCTCGGTCAAAACCCACAGTGTTCCATCTGCGGCTTCAAACAAAGCCATGGGCGTGTTTCCAGGCAGGCCCTGCTGGCTGGTATAAGGTTTCCAGTCCTTTCCATCTTTCATTATCAATCCGGCACCCGAAGCACCAACCCAGAGCCGGCCCTGTGAATCTTCAAACAACAGATTGATCCGTCGGCCTTTGATGATCGGGTGATCCTGGAGAAATGGGCGGAACTCAATGCCGTCAAAACGGGCGATGCCTTCGTTGGTGCCGACCCACAAAAAACCATCCCTGGTCTGGATAATTGAAAACACCGACGTTTGGGGTAATTCATCCTGCCAGACGGTCTGAACATACTGGGTCACGGTCCGATTGGGATCGAGGGCTCTGACCGGAGAACCTAGCCCAGAGAGCAACAGCCACAACACGAACAAAAGAAAAAAGGGAAGGTTGCTCCAATCAAGGAACAACTTCCCCTTCAGGCCGGCATCTGCGGCAAGAGACTTGGCAGGTGAATGAGTGACAGCTTGGTACATGAACGTGCTGGTCGTGAACCTTCCAGGATGTGGATTCGACCTCAGGTTATAACCTTTTTGTACACGTTGACTCAATGCTTTTGATCAAAACGTTACCGCCTGACTGTCACCTCTGGGCCGGATCATTTCTTTACCTGATCAAGCACAGCCCGGACTTCTGAAACGGTTGGCCGAATTTTGTAATCCTGCTCCACCCGAGCCCAGGTTACTTTTCCAGCCTTGTCGAGGACGTACACCGCCGGGTGTGGAATGCCATCAAACCGCTTACCGTCATAGGCCGGATCGTGCAATCCAAAGCGATCAATGACCTGATGGCCTGGATCCGACAGAATCGAGAAGGAAAGCGGCCCGCCAGTTTTGGCCGCCAGGGTTTGGGCCAGCTTTTTGTTTTCTTCGACCGGGTCAACGCTGATGGCCAGAACCTGCACGTTTTCGCCCGATTGGGCAAGTGATCCCAGTTCGGTCAATTGCCGGACACAAAACGGACACCACGAGCCACGGTAAAACACCAGCACGGCTGGGGATTTACCGCGCAGGGCAGAGAGTTTGACCGTCTTTCCGTCTTGATCCTGCAAGGAAAAATCTGGGGCTTTTTGACCAACTTCAATTGGTGTGGTGCGATGACTGGCCGCATTTTGTTGGGCCGACAGGCGTTGCGTGGGATGAAATACGAAAGTTCCAAACATCACAATACTAAAAAACACAAACACGAATTTCCGCATGAGAGAATGCTCCATTTGAACAGATTGAAATTAAATCGGAAGGTTTCGGAAATCAGTGCTGGTCAGGGTTTATTCCAGTGAGCCGGAATTGTCTTCACCGACCAAAGAAAAAGGGCAATCCCAGACGAGATTGCCCTTTATTAAACAGAGAGGATTTTTGGTCTAACTCTCAATTCCATCACCTCTGAATGATGAATAAGCGAAACCAACCATATTCAACCGAATAGCTTATTCATCATTCAGTAGTCGTCATTTTATTGAGTGATGTTCAGGGTCAGGACCGATGTGTTGCTGCCGCGGTTGATGTCGCCGCTGCCAGTCAGCACCGTCACGGTATTGTTGATTTGACCCGTAGCACCAGCATTGGCCTTTAACATAATGGTGAGAGTGGCAGAACCACCGGCTGGAATTGAGCCCAGGTTGCCAGTCACGGTGATGACATTATCCGCTGTCGCGGTGGTCGCCGTGCCCTGATTGGCGGTGGCTGAATCAACCGAGACCAGCGTGGCCGAGAACGGATTGCGGACCGTGACGTTGGTGGCAACATCTGGTCCGAAGTTATTGACCGTGATCGTCAGGGTCAGCGTTTCACCTGCCTTGATCGAGGTCTTATCAGCCGACTGGTTCACGGCCAGTCGAGCCTGATTCAGATCAATCGCGATATCACGGATCCGGTCGCCAATCCGACCGACGAGCGTCGCCTGACCAGAGACCAGACTGACACGGTACAGGTTGGTAAAGGCCGCGCCTTCAGGTGTAATTGAGGCCAGAGCTGAGCCATCAATTGAGGAAATATCAAAACCAACCGCTGAAGTGGCATTGACGCCAAGCCGTCCGATTGTGTTCAGGACGCCATCATTCGGTGGGTTCTGGGTCAAGAGGCTGTCCAGGTTAAAGTCAATGTTATACAACGTGGTGGTGGTGGCCAGGTTGACGCTGTTGGTATAGGCTGAGCCAACCACAGATGGCGTCACTCCGGCATTTCGATCAGCCGCGGCAAAAGCCAGCGCAGTATCAGTTGCGGCCACGGCACCGGTATCTGGATTCAGACGCAGATTCTGGCCAGTATTGGAGGTTACGCGAATCCGGTCTGGAACCGGGTTAAAGTCAAATCCAAAAGACGTGCCGGCCAGTGCTGGCGTGAAGGCGGCGGTTCCGACGGCTTTGGCTTCACCAGTTCGGGTGTCAATCGTGTAGACCCGGTTTGAGCTGCCAAGGGCATACAGCACTCCGGTGGCTGGGCGGAAATCAATACCCAGGATGGCTTCGCCTGCCTGGGTGCCAAAGATCTGAACGCGGCTCAGGACTGGGCCCGGGTTGGTGCCGTCAAACGTCACCAGCGCATTGTTTTCGGTCAGACCAAAAACGCGTGGGTGTGGAGCAATTGACATTGATTCAACCACAACCTGGTTTCCAACAAAGCCAAAGAATGAGGCACGCCCGTTGATCAGGTTGACCTGATAGAGGCTGGAGCCTGGGTCACCATCCACATTCAATGTGGCAAACCCGCGTCCATCAGCATTGGCGATGTCAAACCCGACCCGACCAGTTGCATTTACACCGAGTGGGCCAGCCGTGAACAACTGACCTGAGTTCGGGGAAATCGGAGCACCAGTAAAATCACCTTGCCGAACCAAAACATCCAATCCGGTGTCAATTCCATACAGTGTGGTTTGAGGCGTTCCAGCAAAGTTGTTGGTATAGGCCACACCCGAAATTGACGGGTTGGCACCGGCATTTGGATCGCCCTGAGCAAACACCAGATTGGTGTCAGTGCCGGCAATTCCGCCGGTATTTGGGTTGAGGCGGAGGTTTTGTTCTGAGTCTGAGACAAAACGAATCCGGTCTGGAACCGGGTTAAAGTCAAATCCAAAGTTACCGCCATTGGCCGCTGGGGTAAAAGCAGCAGTTCCTACGGCTGAGGCGGCGCCGGTACCAGGATTGATAATGTACATCCGGCTGGCCGTCGTGACGCCGTACAACTGGCCTGTGGCTGGGCGAAAATCAATCCCGATGAAACGCTCGCCATCGGCTAACCCTGAAATCGCGACACTGGATAAAAGTGAAGTCGGTGCTGAGGTTGAAAAACTGATTAACGAATTGGTGGATGTGGTTGCAAAAATGATTTCTGCTGGATCAGTTGCTGATTGAGCTTTGACAACAGTTTCAAATGGTTTTGTGACAGAGGGACTAATATTGAACGCAGACAGGACCAGAAACAGCACGGCAAATAGTGATGTTTTGCGGGTTTTCACAAAGGGATCCTCCTTGAAAAGGTACAGTTAACAACAGTTCAGACGCTTCGTCCGAAGCAAGGGGGTGATTCAATCACCACCGGATGTTTCATTTGGTTTTGATTGAGTAGAGAGGCGGTGGAAAGCTGGCCAGTACGGCCATCTTGGGGAATTTAGATCTAATCAGCAAGAAATCTTCAGGAGAATCGTTCATTTTTCCAATTTATTCAACGAAAAAAACGGCAAATTTATGAGTGATGTCACGTGAAATGGAAATCGCCAACCAGAGGCGGTTGGATTGAAAGCGGAATGGCTAAACTTTGAATTTGGCGGAAAAATATATGACCCGAACTGGCTAGGACCATTTAAAATATTTATTTACAATATTTTAAATCGTTGTGAACGCGTTCACAAATATCGAAATAAAAACAGGAGATGATGGGCTCAGGGTAACGAATGGAATGAGGAATAAAACCGATTCTTCAGCCCAACTTCTTCAGCCCCAAGCCCCAAGCCCGACGTCTTCAGCCCAAGCTTTTTTCCATCACCATCCGCCCCCAAGCGCTTTATAGAGTCGGACGGTGGATTCAACCGTGCTTGTTTCACTCTGGGCAAGTTCATCTTCTGCCGTATACTGGGTTTGTTGAGCCGCCAGCACCGAAAGAAAATCAGAGAGACCACGCAAATACAGCTCGTTGGCAAATTCGGCAGCCTGCTGGCTTGATTGAACCGCCGCCGCCAGTTTCTGTCGGCGGGCTTCTTCGTGAGTATAGGCCACCAGGGCGTTTTCAGTTTCCTCCAGTGCTGTCAACAGGGTTTGCTGATATCGGAGGGCACATTGTTCGAGGCGGGCGTCCTGAATTTCGATATTGGATTTGATTCGCCCCCCGGTAAAAATCGGCAATCGGATGCCAGGACCAACTGCAAAGAAATTCCCGGCGCCAAGCGTAAACCCGCTGACCGATGTGGCTTGACGGCCAAACGAACCGGTTAATGAAAATTTTGGAAAGCGCTCGGCCTGTGCCACTTGAAGTCGAGCCGTAGCTGCCACAATTTCAGCTTCTGCCCGGCGAATATCCGGGCGACGACGCAACAAATCGGCTGGCAATCCAACTGGAACTGAAGGTGGTCTCGACGGGATAGGCTCGACTGGGGTGAGTTCGGTCATCAGTACCCCTGGAGTTTGACCCGTAAGCACCCCCAGGCGGTGAATTGACGCTGCAATCACGGCCTCTAATTGTGGCAGGATCGCTTCGGTGGTCGCCAGTTGGGCTTCAGCTCGCGAAACATCGAGTTCCGTCGCCAGACCAGCCTGTGAACGAACTTTCGTCAAATGAACGGTTTCCTGTTGGACGGCAATGTTTTTCTGAACCACAGCTACCCGACGCTGAAGGCCACGCAACTCAACATAGGTCCGGGCCAGCTCGCCTAAAAGCGACACGAGCACATCGCGCTGGCTTTCAATCGCCACGGTGACATCGGCCTGAGCCGCATTGACTGAATTCCGAACGCCGCCAAAGACATCAATTTCCCAGGTTGCATCAAACCCAATCTGAAAATTGTTGGTTTCAAACGGCGTCACCAGCGTTCCGCCACCAGATGAACCAACTCGCGTCACCCCCTGGGCAAAACCTCCGCGAACCCGCTGGAACGAATCAGTTTGATTGATGGCTGGATAGCGGGCGGCGGCGGTGACACCACGGGCACCACGGGCTTCGCGAATCCGTGCCGCTGCCAGTTTCAGGTCAAAATTTGAAGTGAGCGCGCGTTCAACCAGCGAGTCCAGGGTTGGATCCTGAAAAGTCTTCCACCAGGTCTTCAACTCGGCGGTCTCAGCGGGCGTTTGAGGTGAAGCCGCACTCCACTGAGCGGGAGGTTCAACTTCGATTTTGACCCGTTTGGGAGGGATGGCACACCCGCCACTCAAGATTGCAATTGCCATGAGCACTGCCAGTTTGTGGTTCATAGAGAGCCTCTTTGAAAAGAAAAAAGACAGGATTATCTCGAAAACCCGGAACCCGGAACCCGGAACTCTATGGTTTACTGCTTCCATCAATAAACACATCCATCTGCTGACCGACAAAGATCGGAGCAGACTGGTCAACCACTCGATAGACGACCTGCAACACCCGTGTATCAACCCGTTCGGTGCTATCGCCGGTGAGTGATTTCTTTGGAATCACAAACGGCTCGAATCGAACAAATTCAAGTGGAATTTGACGGTCGGTTTTGCCACGCAGGTAAGCGTATGCCTGGCCCCCAGCCTTTACTTTCGCGGCATCGTTTTCGTCAACATCGGTGCGGATGTGCAGCGTTCCGACATCGCCCACGACCATCAACGGTTTCGGGAGCTGACCACTCTGGGCATATTCACCAGGTCGCACATTACATTGCAGGATGCGCCCATCGGCCAGCGCCTGGACAGTTAACCGGTTGATGTCAGTTTGGATCCGTTTGACCTGGGCTTCGGCTTGCTGGACTTCAGAACGGGCAACTTCCAAATCTGGCTTCCAGGATCCGGATTTAAGCAACGCCAGTTTGGTTTGTTCCTGTTCCAGTCGAGCCTGGGCCGCCTGAACCGCAAATCGCCGCCGCTGCAGGTCTTCGTCGCGAATCGCCCGCTTATCGGTCACGCTTTCAATCAACTGGAGCTGGATTTTGGCATCTCCGAGCGCGGATTCCGCTTCGCGGACGCGGGCCTCAGCCGGTGGGATTTCTTCCGGGCGCGGAGATTCTTCCAACCGCTTCAACTTTTGCCGGGCGACCTCAAGCGCTGCTTTCCGAACCGTTAATTCGGCCTGTAAATCCCGATCATCAAGGGAAAACAACGGCGCCCCGGCTTTGACAAAATCCCCAACTTTCACCGCGACTCGTGTGACCAGCCCTGAAACCGGTGTGCTGATCGAGATATTTTCCGAACTGGCTTCAACCAGCCCAACCCCCGCCACCGAAACGGCAAAACTGGTCCTGGGCGGCTCGGCTGGTGGAGGAAGTGAAACACGTTTGGGCCGGGAATTGACCACGGAAACCGTGGCATAAATCAATGCAATGAGCGCAATAACAGGCAACGTTTTTTTCATAAATCCTCTTTTTGGGTAGGGTTGAGAGACGACATCAAGGACATAAAATCGAAAACCCGGAACCCGGAACCCGGAACCCGGAACCCGGAACCCGGAACCCGGAACCCGGAACCCTAAATGGTTTTTGTTTCAATTTGCGTAATCTGGCCGTCATTCATATGGGCAATCGTATCGGCAAAATCGAAAATCCGGCTGTCGTGGGTCACCACAATCACCGCCCGGTCAGGCCGAACCGCAAATCCAGCCAGGAGTTCCATCACGGTTCGTCCAGTGGCGGCATCAAGTGCGGAGGTCGGTTCATCACACACAATCAACCGTGGTTCGTGAATTAGCGCCCGGGCCAGTGCCACCCGTTGTTGCTGACCGCCGGAAAGCTGCGACGGCAGATTGGTTTTGCGGTGGTCCATCCCAAGCTGACCCAGGAGCTTTTCCGCTCGTTCGAGCGCTGGTTGATAGGGGACTCCGGCAGCAAAGAGTGGAACCGCGACGTTTTCAGCAGCGGTCAACGATGGCAACAGGTTGAATTGCTGAAAGACAAAACCCAGATTTCGGCGGCGAAACAAAACCTGCTGATTGCCCGACAGACGAGTCAGGTTCTGTCCGAGCACGGTGATTTCGCCCTGGGTGGCATCGAGCAAACCGGCAATTACGGAGATCAATGTGGTTTTGCCTGACCCGCTTTCTCCGACGAGAAATGACATTTGACCAAACTGGATTTCCAGGTCAACGCCACGCAGAGCCATTGTTTGAGACTCGCCCTGGCCAAAGGCTTTGGTCACCTGCTGACAAGACACGGCAATTGATGATGGGTTGTTTGTCATAGTTATGCCAATTAGGGTTCCGGGTTCCGGGTTCCGGGTTCCGGGTTCCGGGTTCCGGGTTCCG
>CAZXCE010000180.1:0-14059 GCA_964639175.1 uncultured Clostridia bacterium | reverse complement strand
AGTCTCTTATGACCCACAACCGATTCAGCATCAGGAGTCAGTAGCTTGTCGCTCGCTATTTTGCTACGTTGCTACTCGCTAAAGGCTTTCTTTTCCGCCTGACTGGTAAAAACTTCATATAGCTCTGATAATATGTCGGTTACAGGCACACCACCGATTTCGAGCGCGAGCGGGTCGAGTTGCTTCAAAATGGCATCTGGAACTTTGGTCGCCTGCGGTTTGAACTGGAGTCTGGCGGCTGATTCGCCCATATCCCAAAAGTTGTTGAGTGCCTGAGATAACGGGATAACCGATTCGACTGATTCGATAACTGGTTCTGGCGTTGGGTCAGGTTCATCATCCGCACCGCGGAGATTGCGCAAGTTTGTAATAAGTTTTTCCTGCGAACGTCCGCGCCAGAAGAAGATTTCAAACGGATCTTCGTCAAATTTTTCAGCCAGAATGTAATACACGGCGGCGATATGTTTGCACGGGTTTGAAGAGTCAGGGCAGGAACAATTCGACTTGATTTCCCGGACCGAAGCCGGGAAGAGGTTCAATCCGCAAGCCTTAAATGCCTGTTCGATCTCGTTTGGCATTTCATTGTTCAGTAATTTGGCCATAAACAGCGCCTGCTGGGCGAGGGCGACTTCGACATCCTGCCACTGGCGCTCGGTGAAGGGTTGAATCCGGATCGAAACTTTATAGGGAGTCCGTGCCGACCCCTGGACTTTGGCGGTGACTTCACCGGGTTCAATTCCAAGGTTCAACACCTGTCCTTTCCGGGCATAGGATTTTCCACGAGTCAGTCTGGCGCCAAGGTTAAATGACTCCAGCAGCTTGATAAAGCGTTTTGACCACCAGGTTTCACCAATGTCACCGCGCTGACTTTTGGCTTTGATACCGCCTTTGGCTTCGCGGGGTTTAGAGGCTTTCGGATAATCATTCCAGTAACTCATACCGGTTGCCCTCCTCTGGTTTTCGAGGGTTTTGAAACGGCTTTTTTCGAACCGGGTTTAGCTTTGGCCGAAGTTTGGGTGGCGGCTTCGGCTTCGGCCACGGCATCTTCAGACAGTGAAATCAATTCGCGAAGCTGGGCGGTTGAAAGCTCTGTGACCCAGCCTTCGCCGGTGCCGACAATACGTTCCGCGAGTTGTTTTTTCTGGTCAATCATCTGGTCAATGCGTTCTTCGACCGTTCCGACACAAATGAATTTTCGAACCTGAACATTGCGAACCTGGCCAATGCGAAACGCCCGGTCGGTAGCCTGATCTTCGACGGCTGGATTCCACCAGCGGTCATAGTGAATCACATGCTGGGCGTTGGTCAGATTGAGGCCCGTTCCTCCGGCTTTGAGCGAAAGCAGAAAAATCGGCGGTCCCGCAGGCTTTTGAAATTGCTCAACCATGCGGTCACGATTTGGCTTGCTGACCTGACCGTGCAGATACAGCACTTCCCGGCCAAACCGTTCCTGCAGATAGGTTTTCAACATGCCGCCCATCTCGGTGAATTGGGTAAAACACAGCACCCGGTCACCCTCATCGAGGATTTCTTCAAGCAGTTCTTCGAGTCGGGCGAGTTTCCCAGAGCGTCCTTCAAGTGATGAGCCATCCTGAACCAACTGCACCGGATGGTTGCAGACCTGTTTGAGTCGCAACAGTGTGGCGAGCACATTGCCTTTGCGTTCAATCCCTTCGCTGTTTTCAATTTTTTCCAGCATTTCATTGACCACTGCCTGATAGAGCGATGCCTGTTCCTGGGTCAGATTGCAGTAGCTCTTCATTTCAATCTTGTCAGGCAGGTCAGAAATGATGGATTTGTCGGTTTTGAGTCGTCTCAGAATAAACGGCGCCGTCAATTTTTTCAGCAGGGCCGCTTTCGATTCATCTTGAAAGCGCTCAATCGGGAAGGCAAAGGTTGATTGAAAATTCTTTTCCGATCCGAGCAGGCCAGGGTTGAGAAATTCTGAAATGGACCATAGTTCCGACAGCCGGTTTTCAACGGGCGTTCCGGTCAAGGCAATCCGCTGCGGTGCTTTGAAGCTGCGGACGGCCTGGGTTTGTTTGGCTGCCGGGTTTTTGATGTTTTGGGCTTCGTCGAGCACAATGCGCGCCCAGTTGACATCTGCCAGAAGTTCGCGGTCCCGAGCAGCCAGGGCATAGGTTGTCAGTACCAGATCAGATTGGGAGGCAATTTTGGTGAACTCTGGCCCCGTGGTGCGGTCCGCTCCGTGATGGACGTGGACTTTGAGCATTGGCGCAAACCGGGTTGTTTCGCGTTGCCAGTTGCCGACCAGCGACATTGGGCAAACCAGCAGGGTTGGCGGGAAGGTCACGGGCTTCTTTGATTTGGAAGCCGCCGCTTTGCGTTCGTGGACGAGCAGCGAGAGCAACTGAACCGATTTCCCAAGTCCCATATCATCGGCCAGACAGGCGCCAAGTCCCAGCGTGCCCAAATACGCCAGCCACGAAAGCCCCCGTTCCTGATATGGGCGCAACTTGCCACCAAAATCCGGAGGAGTTGGCAATATTTCAAGTTGCTGGTCACTGGCCTCATTCAAAACATTTTTTAGCCAGCCTTCAGCCTCAATGCCCAGCACCGGCAGGCCCATTTTGGCGGCGTCAACCCCCAGGCCCAGCCGCATGACTTCGGTGAGGGGCATTTCGCCAGAAATCGCTCGCTTTTGAAAGAAAGCCAGGGCTCGTTCAACTTCTTCTGGCTTGAGTTCAATCCATTGACCCCGAATCTGCACCAGCGGCATTTTCAGTTTGGCCAGTTTGACAAAATCGTCATAAGAAAGCTCTTCGTCACCCAGTGAAAGCTTCCAGTGATAGTCAACGATGCCGTCAAATCCCAAAACTCCAGGCGTGGCAGAGCGCGGCGCTTTTTTGGATTTGGCGACCATCCTGACACCCAGTCTGGCGGTTGGTTTGGTCCACCAGGAAGGTATCAAGACGCTAAACCCGGATTGTTCAAGTGCTGGAGCGGCTTCGCGCAGAAACCGATATGCCTGAGGCGCGGCCAGTGACAGGGAAACCGGACGGGCGGTTTTCAACGCTGGTTCGAGTTCAGGAAAGAGCCGGAGCGCACGGCCCAGGTCAGCCAGCAGTTTTTCCTGTGGGTTCTGGAGTTCAATGGTTGAAAACCGCAGAACTTTACCTTTGGTTTTCCAAACCTGATCCGCCGGCACCAGTAAGCTTTTATCTTCGTGACCCTGGAGCAAAAATTCGAGTCGCCAGGCATCCGGGTCAGGCTGATTCTTGGCCTTTTTCTGAGGTTCGGCGGTGGTAATCACGGGTTCAACCAGCCGAAAACAGGTGGTGAGCCCTCCTTTGTGGCCGATGGTCCCAGATTGATGCCAGGAGTCAACCGTTTGCTTGAGCTTGTGAATGCTTGCTGGTGGTGCGGAAATCGTCGGATGTGGATTCATCAACCCAGCCAGCCAGGCCACTGCCGGTACCGCTTCGATTATCCGGCGGTTTGATGGCAGGTCCATTGAAAATTCTTTAAGGAGCATTCGAACGCCGGCGTCCACCAGGTGATGCAGGGCTGATCGAACCAGTTGCGAAGGTGGGATTTCACTTACTTTGGTTGTGACCACCTCGGCCCGACACAGTGCCGGGAGGGAATCCACCAGAATTTTCATTCGTTCGGCATCTTCCGGCGCGGTCAAAACTGGTTGCCAGAACGCCGAATAGTCGGCTGCCTGCTCGCGGATGACAGGAAGCACCCGCCCTCTGGTCACAAGCTCCAGGGCAAACTTTGCCAGTTTTGAAAAATAGTGAACCGAACTTCCAAACACATACCCCGGCGGCGGCCAGCCCGGCAATCGAAACAGGAGTTCAAACGCCAGTGTTGAGTCCAGGGTCAGAACCGGAACATCCCAGGCGGTGAGTCCAACTGGTATTTGAGACGGGTCAACCTGATCAAAAAGTGGAAATGACGGTGAGGGCAGGGGGCGGTTGCCAGCGGTTGGCAACAAGACCTGCAACTGGCCGGAAATATGCTCATACCGGTTGCCTGGTAGCTGTTTACGATAGGCAGGTGTTGACCCAGGTTGCGGTGCCGTCTCTGCCAGAGTCACCCAGGTGATGCCCTGGGCCAGCGGTTCAATATCAGCCGCAAAGGGATGAATTGGCTCAGATTGGGTTTTCTGAGATCGAATCTTGCGGACTTTGCCTGGGGAAAGTTTGATAGATGACTCTCCCCAGAGACAAAGCCGATTTTGGGATGACCAGAAGGCGTGAAGGACAAACATAGGAACACAAAAGCTGCGTCAAGCCGCAGCACTCCAAAGAAGCCGCAGCACTCTAAACGTGTTACTCCTCATCCTCGCGAAGCCGTTCGAGGACCGACATATCTTCCAAAGTGGTCGTATCGCCCACCGTCGTGCTACCGCTGGCAATTTCACGCAGCAAGCGTCGCATGATTTTTCCACTTCGGGTTTTGGGAAGTGAATCGGTAAACCGAATATCATCTGGGCGAGCCAGGGCGCCGATTTCTTTGGTGACGTGTTCGCGGAGTTCTTTTTTCAGTTCTTCCGAAGCTGAAAATGTGCCTTCGAGGGTGACAAACGCCGCAATCGCCTGCCCTTTGAGTTCATCTGGTCGGCCCACGACGGCGGCTTCAGCCACGGCTGGGTGTGAGACCAGTGCGCTTTCAACTTCAGCCGTGCCCAGGCGATGACCGCTGACGTTCACGACATCATCCACCCGGCCCATAATCCAGAAATTGCCATGACTGTCACGGCGGGCACCGTCTCCGGCAAAGTACACACCGGGGATTTCACTCCAGTAGGAAGCCACATACCGCTCATCATCGCCCCACAGCGTGCGCAGCATGGATGGCCAGGGTTTGGTAATGACGAGATAGCCGCCTTCGTTGGAGCCGACCGGTTTGTTGTCTTTGGTTCGGATTTCAATGCTCAGACCTGGAAATGGTCTGGTTGCCGTGCCCGGCATGGTCGCCGTCACGCCTGGGATGGGGGTGATCAAAATCGCGCCGGTTTCGGTCTGCCACCAGGTATCCACAATCGGACACCGACCTTTGCCGATCACTTTTGAATACCACATCCAGGCTTCGGGATTGATCGGCTCACCAACCGTTCCCAGCAGCCGCAATGAATTTAAGTCGTGCTTAAAGGTCCACTGTTCGCCCCATTTGATAAAGGCCCGAATGGCTGTTGGTGCGGTGTAAAAAATCGTAATTTGATGCCGGTCAATAATTTCCCAAAACCGATCTGGCTGCGGAAAGTTGGGGGCGCCTTCATACATAAACACGGTGGCACCATTGGCAAGTGGTCCATACACCACGTAGCTGTGCCCGGTGACCCAGCCGATATCCGCCGAACACCAGTAGGTATCGGTTTCTTTCAGGTCAAAAACAATCTTTGAGGTCAGCGCCACCTGGGTCAGATAGCCGCCCGTGGTGTGCAGGATTCCTTTTGGTTTTCCGGTCGTGCCTGAAGTGTACAAAATATAGAGCGGATGCTCGCTGTCAAGCTCCTCAGCCGGGCAAATATTTGAAACGGTTGGGGTTAATTCGTGCCACCAGTGGTCGCGCCCTGGTTCCATATGGATTTTGGTGCCGGTTCGTTTGAGGACAACGACGTTTTGAACGGATGGGCATTCATCAATGGCTCGATCAACGGCGGGTTTGAGCGCGACTTCATTGCCACGACGAAAGGCACCATCGGCTGTAATCACCGCCACGCAGCCACAGTTATTGATTCGGTCGCGGAGCGCGTCGGCGGAAAATCCGGCAAAGACAACCGTGTGCGGAGCACCAATCCGGGCACAGGCCAGCATGGCGACAGCCGCTTCGGGCATCATCGGCATGTAAATTGCTACCCGGTCGCCCTTTTTCACACCCAGACGTTTGAGCACATTCGCAAAGCGACAGACTTCGGTATAAAGCTGTTGATAGGTCAGCGTGCGAATTTCGCCGGGTTCGCCTTCCCAGATAATGGCGGCCTTGTTGCGCCGTGGGCCAGCGAGGTGCCGGTCAAGGCAGTTATAGGCCACATTTAATTTGCCACCCAAAAACCACCCGGCGTGTGGGTATTCCCATTTGAGGACGGTGTCCCACTTGCGAAACCAGTGTAACTCTTCAGCCGCCCGGGCCCAGAATCCTTCCGGATCCCGTTCTCCTTCAGCCACGAGCTGGTCATAGGCTTCTTTGGACCCAATGTGGGCCTGGGCGGAAAATTCGGTTGAAGGGGAAAAGAAACGATCTTCTTTGAGAACTGATTCGATGCCGGAATGTGGCGCATCGGGCACAGGGTTACCCATAAACGGCGTCCTCTCTGGTTGATAGTCTTGAAATGCTGGAAGGAATCAAGCGGCTGCAAAAACTATCGCAGGTAGCGCCAAAAGAGCAACCTTTTTAAAAGGTGAGGGGCGAGAGATGAAAGAGCTTTCTGGCAGATGATCTCCTAGAGTTTCAACTGAATGTCCTTTGTGTCCTTTTCGTCCTTTGTGTCCTTTCTTTACTCGGAAGTCCACTGCACCAAAAAAAAGAAGGTGGTCACTTGACCACCTTTCATCATCAACATGATCCACTTACCACTTGCTCTCTTGATTCGCTATTCGCTCTTTTTTCCACAATCGGACTGGTTCTTGACGGCGCCTTTCTTGAGTGAGACAGAGCCGCTAAAGGTATCAAGCACAATTTCCCCGCGACCTTCGCCATATTGGCCAGTCAATTTCTTTTCGGTCGAAGTTGAGCTTTCCAGTTTCAAGTTGGATTCAACCGTGCCCGTGTATGAAGAAAGGTTGACGGAAAAACCAGAGGCTGACTCGGGCACCATCATCAACAGATTTCCAGAAGTGGTTTTGATGCGATACCGGTTTCCGTGGGCAATTTCAGTCGAAAGCGTCACATCGCCACTGGTTGAAGTGACTTCAATATCTCCACCAATATGCGCCAGTTGCACCGACCCGCTGGCATTGCGAACTTCAACCCGGCCTTTGACACATTTCAGGTCCATATCGGCACTGATGGAGGCGACCGCCATATTGCCGCCGATGTTTTGGGCAACCACATCGCCACTCACATTCGAGAGCGCCACGTTGCCGGAAATATCCCTGAGACTGGCGTCACCGTGACCACTTTTGAGTTCGCAATTGCCTTCAACTTTGGAAACAACCAGATCACCTGAGCCGGTGGCAATAGAAGCCGAGCCGTGAACATCCTGTACCACGACATCTCCGCCGCCAGTTCGGACTTCGAGGTCTCCGGTATTGGATGTGGTGACTTCGCCGCCGCCAGTGATTAGAGAAACTGCTCCTGAAACATCCGAGACCTGCAATTCACCACCACCAGTCCTGATTTCAACGGTACCGGTTACTTTTTGAACGGTTACTTCGCCACCACCAGTGGCCGCCACCAGTGACCCAACATTGACCAGTTGAATTTCACCACCGCCAGCCCTGATGGCTGTCTGGCCAGTGATATCCACAACCGAAATTTCACCTGCCTGGGATTCAATCGTGAGATTGGCCGACGAAGGAATTTTGACTTCGAGTGAAATTGCCCGTTTTTTCCTGCGGGGGCCATCAACCTCAGTTGAAATCAACAGGTCCTGTGCCTCTTGCATCACTTTGACTTCGGCTGGCTCGCCATCATCATTTTTGGCTTCGATAGTCACGGTGTCGCCAGAAACCCCAATGACCGAGAGTTCACCAAAAACCTGGCGGATCGTGACTTTTCCCCCAGCCGGCAGTTTGTGTTCAATCGGTTGACCTTGCTGGACGGTTGCGGCTTCAACCGAATTCCAGGACAGCATGGTGGCGCTGTCAATGGCGAAGATCATCAGAAACAGTGCGATAAAGTTGCGTCTCCTCATATGCTTCACAGTCCTTTTTTGTTGTGTCGTTTTAGATGCAGTCAGGTTCACGGTCTTTTTATTAGGGTTCAGGGTTCAGGGTTCAGGGTTCAGGGTTTTCAGCGATGAAGCAACTGATCCCGCTCAAGATTCTGACAAGATGACCGACTGACAAGGTGACAAGGTGACAGGGGATTTGTTTCATCCCTCATCCCTTCTGAAATCCCTGAACCCTGAACCCTGAACCCTGTTTCATTGGGGTTTTATTTTCTTCTGGGCCCCTGAGGTTTGTTTAGGGTCGTAATTCAACCGGTTTTTTAGTCGGGGTGGCTGGTGACGCCACACTGGCCATTTCTTGCAGCACTTCGACTTTCTTGGCATAAGCCGTCAGCAAATATTGAGCGGCAACCGGATCATTTGGATTCATTTTGACGGCCAGTTTGGTGTCGGCAATCGTGTGGTCAATGGCTTCAAGTGTGCTGTCGAGTCGAGCCACAAGGAGTGGATCCATGGTGGTTCGGCGTTTCTTGACATCACGTGTCAGTACCGTAATCGCAGCCCGGTATTTTGACTCGGCATCCCGGATCAACTCCTGAACGCTTGGCTCCCGTTTGGCCGGTGCGGCTGCTGGCGGCGGAGGCGCTACTTTGACTGGGCGAGGCGGCACAGGCTGTATCACAGCGGTGGTGTCCTCGACTTTTGGGGTTGCATTGGTTACGACCTCATCGTGGATTGAACTTCCAGGGCCAATCGTGATCCCTGGATTGACTGACGAGAAGGGGCCTTCCGTCGGTTTGGGTCGCATCACCAGGACCGTTAATCCGACGGCAGCCACCACGATCACCATGGTAAATGCCGGGCTCAGTTGGGGGGTGTGAAAGTGGCGCGTGAACCAATCTGTGATTTTTTGCCCCCAGCCCTGGGGTTCAACTGGTTTTGAGGCGCCAAAGGAACCTTCCGCTTTCAACCGGTCTTCAATCCCTTGCCACAGATTTGGCGAGAGTTCCAGGCCAGTGTCATAGCGGGCAAAAATTGCCTGTTCCTCTTTTAATTCAGCCAGAATTTTCTGGCAGGCAGGACAGGCAGCCAGATGAACCTCGACTCTTTTGGCGTCTGATTCACCAAGTTCCCCGTCCACAAATTCTTCAAGTAAAAGCACGTAGTCATCACAGTTCATGGCGTTCTCCCAGATAAGGACGAATCCGCTTGCGCATTTCCGCTTTGGCCCGATGAAGGTCAGTTTTGATTTTTGGAATGGTAAACCCGGTGATTTCGGCAATTTCCTCATAACTATACTGATGAAATGCCTGGAGTGAAAAAATCAACCGTTTGTCTTCATCGAGGAGTGAAAGGGCGTGGTGGATGACACAATTGAGTTCTTTGGTGAGCAATTCGCCGTCGGGTCGCTGCCGTGGGTCGGACATCTGGTTGAGTCCGCTTTCGGCAATTTCGACATTTGATTCTGATCGAATCCGATGGCGAACAGCTTCGCGCGACACGTTTTTGGCGATTCCAAACAGCCAGGTGGAAACTTTGGTGTCCTCGCGCATGGTGTTGAGCATGCGGTGAGCCCGAACAAAGGTCTCCTGGGTGAGTTCTTCGGCCAGTTCATGACTATTCACCAGATTGTGGAGAAAACTCATCACGGGCCGGGCATAGCGGTTAAAGATCAACCGAAAGGCATCTTCGTCGCCGCGACAGGCACGCTCAAAAATGCTGCGTACACTGTCTGGCGAGGCTTGAACCGATTCAGTCGAGGTTTTTTCCAATCTCATTGCCTCAATCATGCTGCTTCCTCATCCTTGGTTTCGGCCAGTGTGTGGCCAGACACTCGGAAAAGTTGCAGAAAAAGTTGCAAAGTGGGGAAATTTGTTCCGAAAGAGTGCGAAATGAAGTCCCAGAACGGCCTGATCTAGCGGGTTGGTCCCACAACCACAATTGGTAATCAAGGCACAATTTGGCTATTATGCGGGTTCAAGACAAATCCGCAAACTTTTGAGTCACTTCCTGCACCTTGCCCAGACGGCTGATTCCTTCGCCACGGACTCCACTCGCTGACGCTCGTTTCGCCCGAGGCTTTAACCGATGTCGCCCACTGTATGGACTCAAAACCAATTCCGTCTGTTTGGCTGCCGATATTTGGTGCTGATGGTGCTGTTTCTCGGCTGGTGGTTGCCAGTCAGCGCCTTAGACCCCAAAAAAGAACTGATTGATTACAGCCACGCCGCCTATCAGGATGACCTCCCGCAAAACACGGTGCATTCCATCATTCAAACCAAAGATGGCTATTTATGGTTTGGCACCTATGAAGGCGTGGCCCGCTTTGATGGCGTCCGGTTTACCATTTTTGATGGCAGCAATACGCCACAAATTCGAAACAACAGCATCATGTCACTGGCGGAAGGCCCAGACGGAACTCTCTGGATGGCAACCAAAGGCGGCGGGCTGGTGCGCTATCAAAATCACACCTTTACCAGTTTCACGACTGAAAATGGCCTCCCAAGCAATTTTCTGATCACGGTCTGCGTTGATAAACAGGGACGGGTGTGGGTTGGCACTCAGGAAAACGGGGTTGTGGTGTATGACGGCGGGAAGTTCCAGCTTTTCAATACTCAAAATGGACTATCAGCCAACGCCATTAACACCCTGTTTTGTGACCATCAGGGGGCAATGTGGATTGGCACCACCGGCGGGGGAATCTGCCGCTATTTCAACAATCAATTTGTTTCATTTTCACGGGAAAGCGGCCTGGCTTCGACCTATGTCAAAGCCATTTGTGAAGACCAATCCCGGCGCTTATGGATTGGGCTTGAAGGCGGTGGCATCACGATTTTGGACAATGGCCAGTCACAAACCCTCACGACCGCCGATGGATTGCCATCCAATGTTATTCGCTCACTCTATTGTGATCGCGAGGGCAGCGTCTGGATCGGCACCGAAGATCGCGGTGTGTGCCGGTTTCAGCGCGGTCGGTTTTCGTCGCTTGGTTCAAAAGAAGGGCTGACCAGCAACATTGTGCGTTCCCTGTGTGAAGATCACGAGGGAAATATGTGGATTGGCACTAATGGCGGTGGCCTCAATGTCTTGCGGGAACAAAAGTTTACCACCTACACGACCAAACACGGGCTGTCAGCCAGCAATGTCCGCGTGGTGACCGAAGATCGCACCGGAGGCATCTGGATTGGAACCGAAGGCGGCGGCATCAATTATCTCAAAGATGGAAAATTTACGGTCTATTCAACCCGCGAAGGACTCTCAAATGATTTCATCCGATGCGTTGTGGAAGATCGGCAGGGGGCAATCTGGATTGGGACCAATGGCGGGGGACTGTGTAAATTTGAAAATGGCAAGTTTACGACCTATACCACCAAAGACGGGCTTGCCTATAACCGGATTTATGCTCTGTGCGAAGACCGGGAAGGGACACTGTGGGTTGGAACTATCGGCGGGGGTTTGAGTTACTACAAGGACGGTCAGTTTGGTACCGTGCCGAATTTCCCATCGAAAATCGTCGAAGCCATATTTGAGGACCATCTGGGCAATTTGTGGTTTGGCACGGATGGTTCTGGGTTGGTGCGCTTTAAAGATGGAATGTATACCCGCTTTGAAAGTGCGGTTGGAATCCTCAATCAATCGGTTCATTCGTTTTATGAGGACGCTGCCGGGACGTTGTGGATGTGCACCAACGGAGGGATTAGCTGTTACCAAAACGGCGTCTTTTACAATTTCACCAGGGATGATGGCATTTTTGAAAATCAATTGTTCCAGATTCTGGAAGATGGGCACGGGAGTTTCTGGTTGAGCTGCAATCGGGGCATTTTTTCGGTCAAACGTGAGGAACTGGAAGCTTTTATGGCCGGAAAAATCCTCAAAATCAAATCCACCGTGTATGGGATTTCCGACGGGATGAAGAGCAATCAATGCAATGGCGGTTCACAACCAGCCGGGTGTCGAACCCGTGATGGACGTCTCTGGTTTGCCACCATTGGAGGATTGACGGTCATTGACCCGCAAAACATCCGGACCAATTTACTTCCACCGCCAGTGGCCATCGAAGCCCTCGACGTGGATGGAACACCCGTTGATTTGAG
Source organism: uncultured Clostridia bacterium (assembly GCA_964639175.1). Lineage (GTDB taxonomy): Bacteria > Acidobacteriota > Blastocatellia > Chloracidobacteriales > Chloracidobacteriaceae > JACQXX01. The sequence continues at coordinate 2,164 of CAZXCE010000180.1, read as the reverse complement.
CCAGGTCATTGAGTTGAAGCCAGGGTCAGACCGGATTGAGTTTTCATATGCGGGGCTCAGTTTTCTGTCACCTGGAAAGGTCAGGTTCAAAGTTTTTCTGGAAGGCTATGACCACAATTGGGTTGAAGTCGGCGCCCGGCGAAATGTCCGCTATACCAACCTTCCGCCGCGCCGATATCAATTTCTGGTGCAGGCCTGTAACAATGATGGGGTGTGGAGCGAAACCGCAGCCACGCTGAACTTCACCCTCAAACCCCACTGGTACCAGACCTGGTGGGCCTCTGTCCTCTATTTTGTGACGGTGGCTGGTGGTTTGGTTGGTGGCCATCAGTATCGCCTGCGGAGGTTACATCGCCAGAATGCCATGCTCGAAGCCAAAGTCATTGACCGGACGGCCCAGCTTGATCAGAAAAATGAAGAACTGGCCCAAACCGTGGTCGAAGTCAAAAGTGCCAAAACTGAAGTTGAACAGAAAAATAAACAACTGGACGCCAAAATCCAGGAGTTGCTTGATTCGCAACGTCAGGCTGACCGGATTTTCTCGGCCCTGACCGAAGCCATGCCTGGAACCGTGATTGATGAAAAATACCGGCTGGATGAAAAAATCGGGTCCGGTGGATTTGGCGCCGTGTTTCGAGCAACCCATCTGGCCTTAAACCGGCAGGTGGCCGTGAAGGTCTTTCGCCCAACTCCTGGAAATGACTCGGCTGATGCCATCGAGCGGTTTCGCCTCGAAGGTATTTCAGCCTCACGGATCAATCACCCACACGTCGTCGCCATTCTGGATTCGGGCATTACCCCAGATGGTGTGGCCTATCTGGTGATGGAGTTACTCAACGGGCATTCGCTGGCCCAGGAAATGAAAGAATTTAAAGTCCTGACGCTCCGGCGCTGTTTGGAAATCACGGTTCCAATCTGCGAAGCCCTGGCCAAAGCTCACCAGATGGGCGTGATCCATCGTGACATCAAGCCGGAAAATATTTACCTGCACCAGACCCCAAATGGTGAAGTGGTCAAACTGGTGGATTTTGGGATTGCCAAACTGGTCGAAGACGAATTGATCTCAAGCCGCCATAAACTCACGTTGACGGGCGGGATTATCGGGACGCCAGCCTACATGGCCCCGGAACGGTTGAATAATTCAAAATATGATGGCAAATCGGATGTCTATAGCCTGGGCATTGTGGTGTATGAAATGCTCTGTGGGCGCACGCCGTTTCAAAACACCGCCAACAATCTGGTCGAGATGGTGATTTTCCAGCTTCAGCGCAATCCGCCGAAATTGCACACGGTCAATCCGCATATCCCGCTCGAAATCGAAGCCGTGGTGCATCAGGCACTGGACAAAGACCCCCAACGGCGACCGACGCCGACTGAATTTACCGAAGCCCTGGCCAAGGCTGCGGCCAACTATCCGGAACTGCTCAAAGAAGATACGCCATTTCCAGATATGGAAACTGACCCGTTGATGATTGCGGATATGCCAACCCAGATCACCCATCGGTCAAAACTGGTGGCTGAGATGCGAGTCGCGCTCAGAGAGCCTGAAGCGGATGAACTGCCGACGCGGCAGGTGCCACCTTCAGAAATGATCGAAAGTGGTGAAAATTCGATGGAGCCGAGATGACAGCGCAGGAAATGCGCAGCTTTCGGCTTTCAGGCAGTGGTTTTTATTCATGACTATAGTGCCGCTCAGTAGTCAGTAGCTCACTAAGCCCATTTGATGGAATTACTTAACTATTTGCTAATACAAAGGGGCTATTGCAAATTGGTATTACTCAATTCCAGAAAGGTTATTTGAGCCTGGCAATTCCCGCCCGGAGGGCGCTGGAAAGTAGCCGGAGTGGAAGCCTGTTTTGAGGTACCCACCGGAATGCAAGCCACCAATGATTGGCGCCCGGATCGGCGCTGGAACCAAACTGGTCGGCCAGGATCGGAATCCACCTGGAGAAAAGACCGAATGAACTTGCAGCCACATCCGGCCGCGAGGCGGGATGTGGCGGTGATCCAGTGGTCGCGCCCAAGCCACGCGACCACTGGCTACGCTCCATCGCCCTGCGGGCGGTAGGGCATCAGATCTTTTTTCATCCTTTTTTATGGGGACTTGTACTAAGGGACTGTAAAAAATCAACTTCCCGTTTTCAGTTGGAAGCGCAGTTACCTT
>CAZXCE010000179.1:0-14097 GCA_964639175.1 uncultured Clostridia bacterium | reverse complement strand
TCCGCCAACTCACAGCATTAAAACAGGTTGCTCTCATTTTGTCCTGTACATAGCGGAACTATAGAAATAAATCGTCATAGGCGTGTAAAGTGGTGAAAATGTGACCCTCACTACGAGAAGGCCACTTGAGAATTCGAGGTCATCAACCCGAATGTGAACGCGACACGCACGGTTGCGCAAAGCCCACACACCCTACCGGGGCTGGCTTTCAATTTCAACCCAAATTTTTGATTTTTGGAGTAAAAAATGGCCTGGATTTTTGAATTAGCGGCTGAGTTTGGCCCTGACCGGGAGGCTGCCGTCCGATTTCTGAATCATTTTTCAACCTTGCACTGGATGTGGTCAGATGGGTCAACATCGTGGATTGTGCCAGCCGAACATTGCCTCTTCCAGGGCGACTATCAGCGCTGGTGGTGTCGGATTGTGCCCGAAAATTTGAGTAATTCGGGTTGGGGCACTGATGCTGAAAACTTAAAAATGATTGAAGCCGGCATTGATCTCTACTGGCATTTGCTTTCTGCTCCGGACTTCAGGTTTGCCCTGGTTGGTGTTGAGGTTGAAGACGCTCTAACCTGGGAGGAGATTGTGAACGGGTACATTTGTCCGGGACTGGTCATCAATGAAGCCCTGTGGAAAGCAACCAGCCACCCGGACCAGTTCAGTACGTTCAAACCAGGATATTTCTGGCAACCGTTTCGAGTCAGGGATGGTCGGCTCGACTAAGTGCGCTGGCCTGGTCGGAAGACTTTCTGGATGAGTGAATCCAGCCTGAGCAGAGCCAGGCCACAGATAAACCCGGTCAATGTCACATCCAGGATAAAGAAAAAAATATCAAACCGTGGATGGCCGCGACCGCCGCCAGTGATGTCTGAATCATAAAATGGGATCGGAAAGCCTCGAAGGAACGAATCAATGCCCGCATATTCCCAACTCCATTGGATCCAGCCAGTCATCCCGATTCCCAGGACGATAAAAAAGAGCAGACGAAATTTCTCACGAGTCATAGGTGACTTCCTCGCCAGGCAGGTCAGGTTAGATCAGGTTGCGCTTGAAAAACTCCGGCAAAGAACAAACTTGCCTAACCGGAGCTACTGTATGTATTTCAAGGCTGTTAGACACTCGCCACCGCTTGTTTGTTCCTGAAGCGGAGGAGTTGAATTTACCTATGGGCAGTTTCAAATGGTTTTCGCCGCGTAGCGGTGGCTGAGTTGAGGCAGGTTGTTTACGGCCTGCTGGTTGAAGGTAATCAACGTAGCGTCAAGTGGGCCGCACTCCAAACGTTATGAGCGATTGACTTCGCCACTGGGTTGGCGTGGCTCATTGAGTTTGGACGGGGGCAAGGTTTCCCGCTGCTCGATGGGAATTCCCATTGTTTCAAGCTGCTCAAGAGCCGTGGTTGAATAGTACTCAACATCGGTGATTCTGCCTGGTGAAGATCCCGGCTCAAGGTCTTCGGTTTCAGGAAATTCTGCTGCGAGCCGGTTTAACCCGGCAGCCAGTTCAGCCAGGGAAATACGGTCTTCTGGGTTTTTCTTCAGTGCGTGCTGAATCAAGGCTTCAACTTCTTCGGGGATATTCAGGTTCAGGGCTTTGATCGAGGGAACTTCCTGGTGAAAGTGCGAGAACAACACTTCAAACAGGTTGCGACCGGTTGAGGTAAACGGCACGGTTCCAGTCACCATTTCAAAGAGCATGATGCCAAGGCTGTAAATATCAACCCGGTGATCATAGTTTGTGCCATTCAATCGTTCTGGGGCCATGTAGGCAGGTGTGCCGATGATGCCGCCTGTGGCCGTCAGATCTTCTTCTAAACCTGAGTTCCCTTCGCCAACCAGCTTTGCAATTCCAAAATCAAGGATTTTAACGACTTCACCACCCTTTATTTTATGGAGAAAGATATTTTCCGGTTTGATGTCACGGTGAATAATCCCTGCCTGATGAGCCGCCGAAAGTGCGTCGCACAGTGGATTGATGATTGCCGCGCATCGTTTTAAGGAAAGCCGGCGGCGGAGTTTTAATTCTTTGGCCAGCGTATGCCCTTGCAGCAATTCCATCACCAGATAGGCAATACCATCTGAGGAAATCCCGGAATCAAGGATCGAAACCGCATTGGGATGGTTCACCCGGCAGCTTGAAATGCCTTCGCGGCGGAAGCGTTCGACTTCTTTGGGTGAATCATGGCCAGGGCTGGGCCGAAATACTTTGATGGCAACCTTGCGGTCCAGCGCCATTTGGGTTGCCCGAAAAACAGCGCCAAATCCGCCTGCTCCAATCTTGATATCCAGCCGATATTTCCCATCCAGAACCGTGCCGGGGAGGGCTTCGGTAAAGGCCGTGAAAATCCGATCTGCCTGACGCTGGGACACCACCAGTTCTTCGTTCTTTTGAGCCAGTTCCTGAACCTTGTCTTTTAACTCTGAAGTGCGCAGGGCCACCAGTTGTTCGAGTTCTTCATTCCGCCGCCGCAAAATCTTCAAACGCCAGTTGATTCCGCCATACCCTAAACTTGCCAGTGCCAGAAAGTAGAATCCATAAGCCCACCAGGTCCGGTACCAGGGTGGAAAAACCCTGAACGAAAAGAGCGTTTCCCGACTCATCTGGCCATAGATATTGCGGGCCCGGACCCGAAGTTGATAGGTGCCTTCCCACAAATTGGTGTATTCCTTCACCGACTGTCTCGACCAGGGAAGCCAGTTGGTATCAACCCCATCAAGTTTGAACTGATATTCGAGCGGGGTTTCAAGTGAAAACGTCAAGCCTGCAACAACCATGTTGATTCGGTTATTGGCATACTCAAGGGCGGGAATCGCCGACAGATTGGAAAAGCTGGTTCCTTCAAACCAGACCGTCTTTTGATCATCTTTGAGCAGGCGAAGCAGGAGGGGGATTTCCTGTGCTTCGGGTACTTTCTGGTGGGGGGAATACCGAAACAATCCCCGAACACTGCAAATCCAGACGGTTTGATCCGGCTCGGCCAAGAAATTCATCACCAGACCGTCCGGTACCAACCCCAACTGTGACCTTTGCCATCTGGCAGATCCGTCAGCCTGTGGAATCCAGCGTCCAACCAGTTGTTCGTTCTGGATTTGGGGATCTTTGTCAAAGTTTCCCCATACAATTCCATTTGCATCAAGTGCGATTCGAATAATCGGAAGCACACCAGGTTCAGTGATAAATCCGGATGCCGGTTTGAAACACTGTGTGTTCGGATCGAATTCAACCAGACCTTTTTGGGTTCCGACGAGTAATTGAGTGTGAACTATCAGCGGGTAAGGGACTTCCAGAGCCGGAAGCCCTTCAGCAAGTCCAAAATGTTGAATCTGAAAGTTTGTCAGGCGGGAGGTATCATAGGTGATACGCTTGATTCCATTGGTTTTAGTCGCAATCCACCATTCACCAGTGGGCATTTCTCGAACAATTCGCGGTTCGGCTTTGATATCAAATAACTCAGATTCAATGGTCCACTGACTTTTTTTCCAGGTCAGCAAAAATACATGTCCGTTCCGATCAGGAACCACCAGTTTTCCAGGAAAATGGGCGGATTGAAACAGGCAGGCGGTACTTATTGGACTGACAAGGGTTGCCTTTAACTGGTCAATTCGATAAATCCCATCGTTGCTGGCCACCAGCAACTGATCGCCGACCTGTTCAAAAACCCAGCATTGGGTGGACAGACCCTCAACCTTGAGAAAGGTGGGGGTACGCTGGGAAGTGAGTTCCAGAACGGAGCTTTCGGCAGCAGGTCTGGCTTTATAAACACCCGACACGGTTGCTACATAGAGATCTCCCTTGTATCGCGTGATGGCGGTGACCAGTCCCTGTAACCCGGAACGTTCGTCAAAAAAAGTCAATTGTGGTGAAATCTCGATCCGGGCCAGACCCGTTTCCATTGCGGCCCACAGGCCGCCCTCGCGGTCCAGATAGAGGTATTTGACTGCATTATCGCCTAAGCCCGTGGCTTTGTTGATGATTTCGTCCACCTGCCCCTGACGGTTCAGGATGACCACACCATTATTCAACGTGTTGATGGCAAATCGTCCATCTGGCAATACCAGGCCATCATAGGGCAAGACAGCCTTGAGAAAAGCAGTCATCTCTGGAGCAAAGGCCGTAAAGGCGAGACCGTCATAAAGCATCATTCCCTGAGCCGTAAACAGCAACCAGCGGTTGGAATCAAATGGTAAAATTGTATACACCCCAAGCTGGCCAAAGCGTTCACTTCCAGGGATTAACTCAAATTTCCCCTGCTTCCATTCAATCAGGCCATGCGACTGGTGCCTGACCACGATTCGGTCGCCGATTTGGAATGCTCTTCCATACCAGTCTTCCGAGGTGGTTGGGCTAAACACAGTAATCTGGTGATCATCCCACCTTACAACATGGTCTTCAGGTCGAAAAAATACTTCTGAAGGGGTAATCAGGATTTTATGGATGAGATGAATGGCTTGAGTATTTGGGGGCACCAAATTTCGCAGTGACTCATACTGTAATTGCCCGGTTGGGTCAGGTTTGAGATATCCAAACTCATCTACCGCACCCACATAGATTCGCCCGGTTGCTGGATCAATGGCCAGGGCCCCAACCGGAGATTTATTTGTCACCGCGATTAACCGCCAGTGAAGGCCATCAAATTCCAGGACACCGTCATTGTTGGCAAAATACAGTACACCACGGCGGTCCTGGACGACGCTCCAGTTTTGAGGGCTGGCCTTATACTCATCAATCGAATAATTGCGCACAAAGTGGAACCCGACCTCAGATAACGATTTATCCTGGCCGATGACTGAACCACTACTTCCTGCAAAACACACAACCCAGATGCAAAAAAGAATCAATCGCTTCATATCGAACCTGGCTTTGTTGAGGCAATGAACGAATGAACCCTGCAAATACAATAGCGATGGACGATTATGGCATGGATCAGGGGATTTAGGGTAAACCCAACTGTGTGTCAGGTGCGGTTTCTAAAATTGCATCTTTAAATAAAAAGCGAGGAGCAATCCAGTCACGTTTTCTGACTCCTTGCTCCCCGCTTCTGGCTGTTCGCTCTTCGCTCGCTATTTTGTTTCTTCAGCCTTCTTTTTGACGGCTTCGACACTGAGAGTAATTTTGATCAGATTGCCAATCGCCAGACCGCCGTTTTCCAGGGTTTTGCCCCAGGTGATGCCATAGTCCTGGCGGTTGAGGGTCAGGTCGCCGGCAAACCCAATCCGTTGATTTCCGGATGGATCTTTGACTTTCCCGACCAGGCGGAAGGGGATCGTGATTTCTTTGGAGACACCATGCATGGTAAAGGTGCCGGTACAGAACAGGTTTTTGCCTTTTTTGGTGACTTTGGAACTCTTAAAAGTGATTTCCGGGAATTTTTCGACATCAAAAAAGTCGGCGGTCCGCAAATGTTTGTCGCGACCATCAATGCCAGTATCAACGCTTTCGGCTTTGATAGCGACTTCGACAGTGGATTTGGTGACATCGCCTTCGTCGTGGACAATCATACCTTTTAAGCTGGTAAATTTGCCGGTGACCTGGCTGACGGTCATGTGTTCGACTGAAAACCCGACCGTACTGTGTGCCGGGTCGATGGTGTAGGTTTCAACCTTGGGATCGGCGGCCAGTGTGGTCAGGCTCGCGGTCAGGGTCAGAAGCAGCAGGGCTGCACGAACCATTGTTTTTACTACCATGATCAAGTGATTCCTCCAAAGGGGTTAATTTTTCAATTGTTCGTCAAAGCTGGCAGGAGTTGAATAGGGATCAAGTGGTGGCTGACTGGATTGCGGTTGCAGCGGCAAGGTGACGTGAAAGCGGCTTCCACGTCCTTTTCCATTTGATTCAGCCCAAATTCGCCCGCCGTGAGCCTCAGCATAGCTTTTCGCAATTGATAATCCCAAGCCGGTTCCGCGAGCTGAAAACTCATACCGCCCAGACATATGCGTGGATGGGTCTTTGCTGGTGTAAAACTTGTCGAAAATCCGGCTGATCTCGGTTGGGTCAATGCCAATGCCGGAATCTTCAACCAGGATGTGGACTTCATCGGCTTCCCGGCGGAGCTTAACGCTGATTTCACCCTGGTCGTGGGTAAATTTAATGGCGTTTTGAATCAGGTTGAGCAACAGCAATTCGATTTTTTCGGCGTCAATCATCAAAACCAGGGTGGCCGGTACCTCAGCCAACAGGCGTTGATGACGCAGGTGAGCAAAGCCCTGAAGTTCGTTGGTGATGTTTCGAATCATCTGTGCCAGATCGTGTTCACTCTGGTTCAGTGTGATATAGCCTTCGCTGATGCGGAGCATTTCCAGAATATTGTTGAGACTGTCTGCCATCCGCGAGGTCATTTCACGGCAGGTTTTCAGTGACTGGCGCTGTTTGTCATTTACATCGCCTAAATATTCATCCAGCAGAATTTCGGTATACCCGCTGATGACGGTGAGCGGGGTGCGGAGTTCGTGCGAGGTGACAATCAGGAAGTTGTTTTTCATCTGGTCAAGCTCTTGCAGACTGCGCGAAACTTCCTGCTCCTGTTTGTAAAGCCGTTGCAACTCGCGCATTGACTCGACAATCATCAGATTTTTCTCTTCCAGTTCGCTATACAGCGCGGCTTTTTCAATCACAATCGCTGCCTGATGGGCAAATGACTCTACCAATCGGCGATCTGATTCAGAAAACGGTGCCCGGTCTTTTGGCCGCCGCACATCCAGAATGCCCACAATCGTGCCCGTACGCGAATAAATCGGGACGTTCATCAGGCCAAAAATACCATCGCGCGCCAGCCGCTCGCGGACATCCACTTCCGGAAACGTCGAAGTGTCGTTGACAATTACAGTCTGGCCTTTTTGGGCGGCTTTTCCGGCAATCCCCTCACCAAATTGAACAATCAAGGGTTCTTCCTGCCACTCCTTGTTGATCCAGATTGGACGGAAGACAACCGTTTCTTTCTCAATCAGTCCGATACCGCCTGGCTCGCCATCCACAAGCTGGGCACCTTCTTCAGCAATTTTTTTCAGAACCGTGCTCAAATCGAGTTCGGAATTGATGACGCGAATGCTTTCGAGCAACTGGCGCAAGGTACTGACGCGCTGATCCTGAAGCTGGCGGAGGTGAGTCAGCCGTTCCTGTTGACGCCGAAACAGTTGCTGCATGCGCCATTCATACATGCCATACATGGCGCTGGCCCCAATTCCAACATAGATCAAAAAGGCCCACCACGTCAGCCACGGTGCGGGCTTGATCCGAAATCGCAGGCGCGGCCCTTCGGTAATGTTCCCGGCGTAATCACGTCCCCAGACCTGGAATTCATAACTTCCGGCGGGCAGGCGGGTATATTCCTTTTTAAAGTCTTTTTTCCAGGCGGAGGGTGCATCATCAAACCCAACCAGTTGAACCTGATAGGTGGTTGCATCTTCGTGGATATAGGACAGCAGCGAATACTCAAACACCAGATTGTTTTCATCATAGCCAAGGGTTGGTGATTCAAACTGCCGGATTTGAGTCTGGTTCAACTCCTGGCCATTGATGAGCATGCGTTCCAGGTGGAGTGGTTTTGGAATGCGGTCTTCCTGAGACTTTGCCGGAGACAGCATGACTGTACCTTCAACCGTTCCGGCCCAGATATTTCCACGACTATCAACCAGTGAGGCCCCAAGGTTGCACTCCATGCTGGGCAACCCGTCTTCCGTCGTGTAGGTAAACAGGTCAAAGGCGGAAGCGTTTTCAGTTGTCGGCGACCGGGGAGTCAACCGGGAAATACCTTTATTGGTAAAGAGATACACCCGTTTTTGAGCGTCAAGGCAAACCTGATTGACGGTGGTGTTGGGCAGCGGCGGGTTGGAAGTATCAGTCAAATGAAGCCAGGATTCGGCAGGTCGGGCCGGGTCAAACCGGACAGCGCCGCCGCCAGCGGTGCCAACCCACAGATGGCGTGACCCATTTGGCCCTTCCGCTTCTTCGAGGCTCATCACCACATTGTTTGGCAACCTGGAATTGCTGCTATTGAATGTCGTCCACTGGCCATTGCGAAAACACCCAAGCCCGGCGCCATCCGTCCCGACCCAGAGTGTTTCACTGCCATCAGCAGACCGGCTTAACAACAGGCACATCACCAGATTGTTCGGAATTTTGGAATTTTTCGTGTCAAGCACTGTCCATTTTCCGGTTTCGTCAAAAAGCGCAATGCCGCCGCCATAGGTCGCCACCCAGACCGCCGGTTTGCCCTCAGCCGTCCGGGTTGGTTGGAGGGACCAGACCAGGTCATGGGGAATCCCCGAATTTTTGGTGTCATAGACCGTCCACTGGTCATTTTTCAACGTGGCCAATCCGCCGCCATTGGTGGCAATCCAGAGGGTGGTGCTGTTGTCAGTGCCTCTGGTTTCAAGTAAATCCAGGACGCGGTTGTTGGGGAGGCCTGAATTTTGTGTGTCATAGGTCGCCCATTGGCCATTCTCAAGTTTTGAAAGACCTCCGCCCGCAGAGCCAACCCACAGGGCACGGTGAACACCGGAAACTGATTCCAAAAGGCTCATAACCGGAACATGCTGGGTTTGTTCAGCCGTGGGCTGGTAGACCTTCCATTGATCCAGTTTGAGTCGTGATAAACCACTGAGCATCCCAATCCAGAGCGTATTGACGCCAGACGGCCCTGGATTGCGACAAATCGTCCAGATGCCATCATTGAGCAGCCCCGATGTTTTATGGTTGAGCACTTTCCACTGACCATGGGCAAAGCGAGCGATTCCGCCGCCATAGGTTCCAACCCAGAGCGTGGTTGATCCGTCTGGTTCCTGGATTGGCAACAGGGTGCGGACGATATTTCCTGGCAATCCGGAATTGGAGGTGTCATACACGGTCCACTGGTCCTGATCGAGCCGGGCCAGACCCCCGCCCGCGGTGCCGGCCCACAGGGTTCGTTTTCCATCGGTGGTGATGGTCTGAGTCACGCAAAAAATACCGTCTTTGGGAAGACCTGAATTTTTGGTGGTGAAGTTGGTCCACTGATTGTTCTTCAAACACCCTAACCCACCAACGGTTCCAACCCAAAGTGATCGTTTTCCATCAGGGTCGGAAGTTTCGAACAGGCTGGTGATTCGGTCATGTGGCACCCCTGAATTTTCGGTCGTGTAAACAGTCCAGGTGTCGTTTTCAAGTTTGGCCAGTCCTCGATTTGAGGTGCCAACCCACAGGGTTTGCTTGCCATCCGGTGTGGTTGATTCGAGCAGGCATCGAATTTCGTTCCCGGGGAGTTTCCCCTCCTGGGCTTCAAATTGTTTCCACTGGCCATCTTTGAGGCAGAGCAGCCCTCCCCCATTGGTTCCAAACCACAAGGTGCCGTCTTTGGCACATAAAATCGTGTAGATATAATTGGTCAGGTTTCGGGTCGGCAGGTTGACGATGGTCCAGGTTCGGTCGTTGTAAAAGGCTGCCCCATCCTGCGTTCCCACCCAGAGATACCCTTTGGTGTCAAAGGCGAGTGAGGTGACTGTATTTTGCGGAAGTCCATCACGGTCGGTAAATGACCGAAAGACATAATTGCCGGCATCTTCTAAATCAATGACGGGCTGGGGAGCGGCGGGGAGTGAACTGGAGGGCACTGATTGAGGTGCAGCAAACCCCTGACCAGCCAGAAGGCTGCAAACTAGAAAAAGTCCAGACAATCGTGCCAGCCACTGCATGGGCCTGCCTCGTTTTTGGACCTCCCGTCTCGCCAGTAACTCTTTTGGGAGGAATCTTTTGTTTGGGGTCGCCAGGTGAAGTGATGCCAAACCATGCACCAGAAAAAGAGGTTCTGGCAAGCATTTTGAAAGGTCTGACCGGACCCTGGATCTGCCGTCAACAGAATTCTTCGTCGAAACTGCCCGGTTTTCTGCTACAATTTGTTCTGTCTGGCATCACCTTTCATCCTGTAAAACCATTTTGGACCTGGGACTTTGGGCTTTGGGCTCAGGAAGATACAATTTTTTCAGTAAGTTAGCTCGTGGTTACTCTGATGTAACCTCATTCCAAGCTGGTAGACCCCGACCTTAATTCCCTTTCATCCCAGTCCCTCGAACTCTCAGTGACCTCAACGATTGAATTGATATTTTCCCAGGCCCCAGGTCCTGATTCCAATATCCGTCACGTTCAAGCTCTTTATCCTGTGAGGTTTATGTGAACCTTCAACCATCCACAATCTGGCTGGTGTTATGCCGGATGCGGAAAGAATTGTCGGCTCAGACTGATCGGCAATCCCTGACGCGATTCGGCGCAAAACAGTCCATTCTCTGGCTGGGTCTCCTGATGGCGTTTCTTGGGTGGCCCGGGGGCCAGCCACGTGTTTGCGGCCAGGTGTACCGATTTACAAGCTATAGCGTCAATACCGGGTTACCTCATAACAGCGTCTATTGTTTGTTTCAGGACAGCCAGGGCTATATGTGGTTTGGAACGGAATCTGGAGTTTGCCGCTTTGATGGGCTTGAATATAAAACATTTACTGTTCGTGATGGATTAGCTGATCCAGTTGTGCGCGACCTTTTTGAAGATCGTCAAAATCGACTCTGGATTGTTACGGAAAGTGGTGTCAGCCGCTTTGATGGGCTTCGGTTTACTTCGTTTAAGGCTGCCCAGGGGTTTTCCCCCGAAGAAGCGTATTCTGGAATGTGCAGCCGTGATGGAACGCTCTGGTTTGGCACGGCTGATGGGTTGATTCACTATGATGGCCAGACCTTTACCCGGTTTGGCAAAGACCAGGGCGTTCCCACGGGTCGCATCTGGTCGCTGGTTGAGGATCAGGCGGGAAAAATCTGGCTTGGGATCCGGGGTGAAGGGTTGCTTCGCTATGATGGGAAAACCTTTACGCGGTTTGGTATCAATGAAGGACTGCCCAACGAAGTCATTTTTGGGCTGGCTGAAGACCCACGCGGAGGACTCTGGATTACGACTGATCAGGGACTGGTCTTCTACGATGGATTTCGCTTTCGAACTTATTCGCTCCCTGAAGGATTGCCCATCTCAAAGACCAACCAGGTCGTGATTGATCGCTATTACCGGATTTGGGTGACGACGTTTGGCGGAGGCCTCTGTCGCCTGGAAGACGGCAAATTTGTGGTGTTTAACCGTACCAATGGCGTACCTGACAACTATCTCACGTCAATTACCCTCGATTATGAAGGCAATATCTGGTGCGCCACTCGCTCAAGTGGGGTCTTTCGGTTTAGCAGCGAACAATTTGCCAGCTATACCCAGGCGAGCGGGCTGAGTGAAGGCCGGGTCAGTGCCCTGGGAGAAACACCGGATGAAACACTCTGGGTGGCCTCGGTTGACGGCGGGTTGCGAACGATGTCCAAATCGGGTGATGTCAACCGCCTGGGAACATCAGAGGGGCTTCCGGATAAAGATATCTGGACACTATATGTTGACCGACTCAACCGAATCTGGGCAAGCAGTTATCAGGGACTCTTTTGTCGGGAAAACGGGCGATGGCGAAAATTTACCCGCGAAGAAATCGGGGCCCGCGAGCGCATCACGTCAATTATCGAAGACCATCAAGGAAACATCTGGCTTGGGTCTTACCCTTCAACCAGTAACGGGGTGCTGCGCTATGATGGAAAGTCATTCACGTTATTTTCCATTGACCACGGCTTGAGCAGCAATTCTATATCCGGATTTATGGTTGATCACACCGGCAGCCTTTGGGCCTGTAATGAGCGTGGGGTCAGTCGCTTTAACGGTCAGCGGTTTTCTTCGCTGACCCCAGCAGATGGCTTACCCAGCCGGCGGGTCAGTTGCGCTCTCGAAGATGAACGCGGTGTGATTTGGATTGGGACGGATAGCGGATTGTGCCAGTTTGTGAATGAAAAAATCGTCAAAATCTACACCACCGATGATGGCATGGTCGGAAATGTGATTCGCACCCTCAACAGTTGTCAGGGGATGCTGTGGGTTGGCACAACGCGCGGGATTTCACAGTTTAATGGCACGACATTTCGCAATTTTACGACTCAAGATGGTCTGGTCAGTGATGATGTCAGTTTTGGGGCCTGTCTGACCCGTCGTGATGGGGGAACCTGGTTTGGCACCAACGACGGCGTTTCACGATATAAAGCCGCCAAGGAAATTTCGCTCCCGGTCCCACCCCGTCTTGCGCTGAGTACCGTTCGGATTCAGGAAAAGACGGTTGAAATTATCCCGAAAGACAACCAGGTTTCATTACAATTGCCACCGCTATCCTACTATGAAAACACGCTCACCTTTGAATTTGCGGCCATGTCATTTATTGACCCGGAAGCCGTGAGGTATCAGTACCGGCTGGAAGGTTTTGACCAAAACTGGTCGGCGCCGGTCAGCGACCGGTTTGTCCGCTTTATCAATCTCCCGCCGGGGAACTACTGGTTTTTCATTCGTGCGATTTCAGCTTCGGGGGTGTGGACGGAACCACAAAACATCCAGGTCACGATTCAGCTTCCATTCTGGCAGACCTGGTGGTTCCGATTGCTGGTGCTTCTGCTGGTGGCGACGATCATTGGCGTCGTATACACAGCCAATATCTATCGGATCAAACGAAGGCAAGAAGAAAAACTGGCAGTCCTCAGACAGATTCAGGAACAGCGGATCAAGAGCCTGCGGGAACTGCTGGAAAGTATTCGGGTCATTAACTCCAATCTGGAACTCGAAAATGTGCTCCAGAACATTGCCGAAGAAAGTGCCCGGCTGGTTGATGGCGAACCCGGCGGTATTGGGCTGGTTGAGAACGGGAAAGTCTGTTTTCGGCGGTTGTGGCGGCAGGACCACTGGGAATCCTCACCACTTGAGTTTCACCTGGGTGATGGGATTGCCGGAAAAGTTGCCCAAAGTGCCCGGCCAATGATTGTGAATGACCCGGTTCAATCAACCGACGTGATTTATCCGGAACTGATTGAAGAGTACTTTGTTCACGGCTGGATGGATGTTCCAATTGTTGCCCGCTCAGGTCAGGTGGTTGGGGTGCTGGACGTGAGGCGTAAATCAGGTCGGCCTCCATTTACTGAAAGCGATTGCCATCTGATCGAAGCCCTGGCCCATCAGGCGGCGGTTGCGATTGAAAATGCAGGGCTGTACGGCGAGCTTGAGGAAAAGAACCTCATGGTGGTCGAATCCATGCACGAATTGGAAAAACTCTATAAGCAGGAGCGGGAAGTCACCCGCGCCTTGCAAGATATTGACCGGATGAAGACCAACTTCATCACCGTGATGTCGCACGAAATGCGCACCCCCCTGACCGTCATTAAAGGGTACAACGAGGCAATTTTGGATCAGTATTTTGGTCCATTGACCCCAATCCAGGAAAAGTCATTACAAACCTGTCAGCGAATGGTTGAGCGGCTGGTGTGTAGCTTTAACGATATCTTGGAAATGCTCAAAATCAATGAAGGACACGTTGAGCTTCGCTATGAACGGGTCAATATTCGGACCCTGGTTGACGATGTGTTAAGTGATCTGGCCAACTTTATCGAAAACCGACACCAGCACATTACACTTGACGCACCGGCTGAGTTTCACATCGAAATTGATAGTGACAAGATTCGGATGGTCCTGCTGAATCTGATCCAGAACGCGATCAAATTCACTCAGGACGACGGCGAAATCACAATTTCGATCAAATATGAAAACGGGCAAGCCAAACTGTGTGTTGCCGATACAGGGATTGGCCTTGATCAAGGCGAAGTGGAAAAAATCTTTGACCGCTTTTACACCAGCCCCGATGCCTCAACGCATACTTCGGGCCGGTTTGAGTTTTTAGCTCGCGGAACTGGCCTCGGGCTGGCGATTGCCCGAAGTTATGTCGAAGCCCACTTTGGCAAAATCTGGGCAGAGTCTGACGGGCCTGGCCTGGCCTCGGAAGTCGCTTTTATGTGGTTCTGCCACTTTCCCAGGCCGGCAAGGAAGACAGTGGCACCTGGCAGGTGTCCCAGCTTTTATCAAGTCGCCTGCGTGACCGGTCGTAATTTCTGTGGAGTGCGGCGGCTTGACGCCGCTGAAGTGGTTGCGCTTATTTCACCACAAACGTGCTGCTGACAGCCTCTCCGGTGTTCGTTGCAGCATCGCGGGCGATGACTTTGACCCGGGCGACTTTGGTTTTGGCAAACGAAGCGG
>CAZXCE010000178.1:0-14166 GCA_964639175.1 uncultured Clostridia bacterium | reverse complement strand
GTATGAGTCGAAAACAGATGCGCGGATCCATCATTACCCGTGACGGTAAGCTCTATGCACGAGTCCGATTTTTTGAAGGTGGGCAAGAGAGGACTCGTGAGCGGGTGGTGTCATCGGGTCTCAAACGTGACGGCAAAGATGTGCTGCGCGGGCTGATGGTGGAACTCGAAGCACACGGGCTTGAGTTTGTGGATGCGGCTGAAATGCGCTTCAACGATCTGGCCGGCTTCTATGAGCGGAAATATCTTCAGGAAGCAACCTACTCACCTGACGGGCGCAAGATAGCCGGTCGCCGGAGTTTGGTAGGCATCCCTGCCCAAATGCGGGCGCTACGAATGTTCTTCGGCGCCATGAGGTTGCGAGACATCCGGGTTTCAGATCTTGAGGAATTTAAGGTCAGGCGGATGAATGAGCCAAAGGAACGCGGGGGCGGTCGCCGATCCATCACCGATGTCAACCGCACCCTGGCCTTGATGCGCCACATGCTGAACGTGGCCCGCCGCCAGGATTGGATCACGGTGTCGCCTTTTGAACGCGGTGCCGCCATCATCAAAACCGCTGATGAACCCAAGGGCGGACGGATCTTGTCACGAGCGGAAGAACTGGCCTTGCTGGACCAGTGTACTGGGCCGCGTGCCCATCTTCGCCCGATTGTCATTTGCGGGCTCGATACCGGCATGCGGTTTTCTGAGCTGCGGAACTTGACCTGGCGTGATGTGAGTTTGTTTGCAAGGACGGTCACCGCTGTCAGCTACAAGGGCGACACTCGACAAGAACGCACTATCCCGATGACCAGCCGGGTGGTAAAAGAACTGGAAGGGTTGTGGGAACGATCATCAAAGCTTTCTTCAGAGTCAGTCTTTGGGATTAAGGACACGATCAAGCGCTCTTTCGGAACGGCGGCCAGACTTGCCGGGCTTGAAGGACTGACGCCCCATGACCTGCGCCACACCTATTGCTCACGACTCGCTCAAAGTGGAATGCAGGTGACCGAGATCATGCGCATGTCCGGTCATACCCAGGTGCAAACCCTGGCTCGCTACACCCATGCCGACGAAAACACTTTCAACCGTGCGGTGTCAGCCTTGGAACAATTTTCACTATTCGAAGCCGGGCCTGATGATGAAGACACGATTGAGCAGGTGAATTAACGCTCAGGGATTTTTTCAATCCAATCTCCCTTGTGGGCACAGAGATCAGTCACTGGAAACGTTTCCAGTGAAAGTGTAGAGGAGGCAACTGTGAGATGCCCACACGCAGGGAGAGCAGCGAGAAACATTACCTCACCTTCGGGGCCACTTCTTTATTGCTTCATTCTCACGCAGGGGGAGATCAGAGAAAAACATTACCTCCGCTTCGGAGTGATTTCGCTTCATCCTCACAGACAGGGAGATCAGACAGAAACATTACCTTGGCTTCAGAGTAGCTTCTCGGACCTCTTCTCAATAAGAGTTCGGACGTATGTAAGTGGTTGAACCTAGAGCTGTTCCATCCCACGAAGCTATTTCGCAACAGTTGCAACAAATACCCTGGGGCAAAGCGGCATCAGTGAAAACTTACCAACAAGAAACAGACAACCTGACTCTTAAAGAGCCTTTAGGCTAATTCCTAATTATCAGGGAATAGCTCAGTACTTGCCAAAACAGAAAAGTAAGTTAGCTTCCAAGTATGGTCAGCGCCTATTTAGGCAAGCTCAAAATTTGAAAGGACGGCTATGAAAAAACATCAAACTCAGCCAATCAAAAAATCTAAAAGGAAAAACATGAAACACCAAAAAGAATTGATCCCTGTTGAACAGAAATTGTGTCTCACCATTCGGGAAACAGCTCAACTCATAAGCTGTTCGACCATGACGGTTCGCCGACTTATCAAAGAAGGAAAGCTTCAAATTGTTCGAGTTGGGCGGGATCCACGAATAAAGACGAATAGCCTCCACTCATTCCTTGAAAGCGATACCGTTCAAGCAGTTGCATAAAGAAAGGGCTTTCTGGAGATGTTACGAGCATCTCCCAAAAGCCCTGAGAAAAACTCTGCATTGTCGTGGAACCTGAACCATAGGAGAAAATATCCTGGAGGAAGGAAACCAAAACCCAAAAACTCTAAAAGATAAAGGGTTTAGCAACAAAGCAAAGAAGCAGAATGCTATGTACGCTAACACCTATTAATACCTTCAAGCAAGATGTTCTCTTTGGTTTCCTTCCTCTCATCTCATTCTCTTTGCGGCTCAGATATTGCGACGATGCCTTTCCCTTTTTGCTTGTAGGCAAAAAGAATTCCCCGCCTGATGCACTTATCAGGCGGGGAGAAAGGTAACTACTGTGAGCCACGATTTTACTGTAAACAGTACCTGGACGCCAGAAAAAAGCTACCCGCTTACTGAAAGCGACATGGAAATGCTTCGAAGATCCTACATCACCCCGGAACTGGCCGCTCAGGCCGGCCTGTATCGAGTGGACTCGATTGAAGGGGCTCGCCTGGTTGGTCGCAAACCAAAACCTGACGAGGATTGCGCTGGAATTATCTTCCCTTTTTTTCTCCCTGGACAATCTCATCTAAACGAAAACCGTCTTCGTCGCGACCGACCTTCACGAGAACTTCAGCCTGATGGATCAACCAGGGAAACAGCCAAATATCTGAGTCCGCCTGGCCGTGGCGGACTTTTGTATTTTGTCCCAGGTACTAATCCAGACCTGCTCACCGACTCTTCAGCGGCAGTTCTGATTACGGAAGGTGAGAAAAAATGCCTTGCCCTTCACCAGTTTTGTTGTGAGTCTGGATGGAAAGCTCTTCCCATTGGCCTGACAGGTGTTTGGAATTGGCGCGGGAAGGTTGGCAAAGAGCCGGCGTCCGACGGTGGAACGACTCCGATCAAAGGCCCAATCCCCGCGCTGGACCGAATTACCTGGGACAATCGGCAAGTGCTCATCATTTTCGACTCGAATGTGAAAATCAACGAGTCAGTCAAAGCCGCACGTGCAGCACTGACCAGGGAGCTGGCGCGGCGTGGCGCCAGTGTGCGATGGGTTGAGGTACCGGAGCTGCCTGGCGTGAACGGGGTGGATGATTTGCTGGCACATCCAGAGGGCGGCCCGGAACTGCTTGGTGATCTCATTCGATCAGCACTGACACCAGAACAAGCTGAATCGGCAACTGGGAATTTTCCTTACAAGGTGATTGAAGGCGGCGGGATCAAATGGCAAAAGCCAACCAAAGACGGCCCGACATCAAAACAACTTTCGAATTTCAGCGCCCGAATCGTGCGGGAGATTACCGAAATTGACGACATCGAAGCCCAGATCACCCTTGAAATCGAGGCGGAATGCCGTGGGCGACGGTACCGGTTTCTACTCCCAGCCAGGGAATTTTCAAAGATGGACTGGCCATATTCGCGAATCGGGGCGGACGCGGTTGTTTATCCGGGGACCACTGCCAAAGAGCATTTGCGAGTGGCGATTCAGCTTCTGTCAGGAGTCATCCGAAAAGAGACGGTCTTCAGGTCAACTGGCTGGCGAAAGATCAATGATCAATGGGTTTTCCTTCACGGTGGGGGCGCGGTTGGAAATCAGAGCGTCAGTGTCGAGCTTGAAGCCGGAATGGAAAATTATTACCTGCCTGCACCTCCCGACCAGGGCAAATTGACGGAAGCAATCAGAGCCAGTCTGCGATTCCTCGATCTGGCTGACCGTCGCCAAACCTGGCCGTTACTGGCAAGTGCATACACCGCACCATTCTCGGGGATGATCGGTGTGGATTTTCTCCTATGGCTTCACGGTGTCACTGGCTCGCGGAAATCAACCATGGCAGCGCTATTGCTTTGCCACTTTGGCGATTTTCAACGCCACTCATTACCCGCAAACTTCACCAGCACCGGCAATTCATTGGAACGACAGGCTTTCTCGACAAAGGATGTTTTGTTTGTGGTGGATGACTATGCTCCGCCACCTGATCGCAAGCACGCGGCGGCACAGGAAGCGGCGGCACATCGGTTGATCCGTGCCGTTGGTGACCGCCGTGGCCGTGGCCGAATGAACGCCGACACGAGCTTGAAAAAATCCATGTTCCCGCGTGGGCTGGTTTTGGTAACCGGCGAAAGCGGCGCACCTGGTCATCAATCATCAACCGCCCGATGTGTTGAAGTGCAGCTCAGGCCCGGCAATGTTCGGCTTGATTTGCTCACTCAGGCTCAAGAAACCGACGCTCCCCGATACGCCGAAGCGATGGCTGGCTTTCTTGCCTGGATAGCCCCGCGCCATGACGATCTGCGATCTGAGGCTGAACAGTGGATCCGCCACGAAGCAACACATTTCCGATCAAGCCATGGTCGCATTCCCGAAGCCTGCGCGAAGCTCTTGTTTGGAGTTTGGAGTTTTCTTCGATTTGCCGTCGGAACGGGCGCGATTACTCCGGAAACCCAAGCCACGCTGTTTGCTCAGGCCAGGCAGGCACTCCGTCTTGTTGCGGAGAAGTCGAACGAACACCAGGAAGCTCAGAAGCCGACTGCAATTTTCTTCGATCACCTGCAAACCTTGCTTGCTCAAGGAACAGTGTTTTTGGCGGACCGCGAAACCGGGGAAGCTCCCGAAAATGTGAAGCCGCGCGCTATTCAGGTGGGATGGGTGGATTCATTGAGAAATATCGTCTACCTGCTGCCCCAGGCAGTGCTTGCCGAGGTCAAGGGATTTGCCGAAAAACTTGGGACAAACTTCCCTTTTGACTCGCGCACGATGGGCGAGCACTTTGAACACGAGGGATT
This sequence comes from uncultured Clostridia bacterium, assembly GCA_964639175.1. Lineage (GTDB taxonomy): Bacteria > Acidobacteriota > Blastocatellia > Chloracidobacteriales > Chloracidobacteriaceae > JACQXX01. The sequence continues at coordinate 9,413 of CAZXCE010000178.1, read as the reverse complement.
ACTCACGGAAAAACAACCAGGCCGGTCAACATCACAGATACGGCTTGGCGAGAAGAAACATCGGGTTTGGGCACTCAGGCTGAATGATCTTGAAGGAAAAAATATTGAAACACTCGAAAACTGCGGGGACAGCGGGGACAGCGGGGACAACCCCAGTCAATCTATTGAAAAATCAGGTAGTTATTTTGTCCCCGCATTGTCCCCGCAGACTCATAAACCACCAATGACCGGGGACAAAACAGAAAATCTGTCCCCGCAATCCTTGTTGTCCCCGCAGTGTTCCGTTATTTCCAGTGAGCGCGGGGACAAAACAACTCCTTCAAACTCACAAGATACAGACTTTGTCCCCGCTGTCCCCGCTGTCCCCGCGAAAAATAACACACATGAAAATTTTTCTGAGCATTCCCCCCAACCTGTAAGCTCGAACGGGACACCAGGTCCTCGCAAAATGAGGAGGGTAACCATATGAGCCCACTTGAATGCTTGACGGCTTTGAACCATGCAGGAGGATCAATGTGGGTTGAAAGCGGGCAACTTCAGATTGAATTCCCTGAAGAGGCTGCATCCGATGCCCTGCTTGATGAAATCAAGAAGTTGAAAAGCGAGCTGATCGAATTGCTTCAGCAATCACCAATGATGTCACCCGCTGGCTACCCACTGGCAGAGCGCGAAATCCTGACGTACCAGGTGGACCTAAAGTTGAGTCCACTGGTTGATGCTTATGCTCCGGATCAAACAATCGAAGACTTCATTTGCAGCTTGTGGGATGCCGAATGTGCAATTTTTGCCGAGCCCAGGCCCAGATCATTGATGGTAGACGCTCCACGCGGCGTACTCAACGAACCCCATCGGGCAGCTCTTGCAAAACAAGCGCCTGGCATCTTCAAGGCAATCACCTGGCTTGGCGAAATGCAGCACCGTCAACTTTACAAGCAAGCATTGAAGTTCTGGGGAGGCCAGACTGATTTGAAACAAATGCAGGAACTTGCAATTGGAGAAAGAACCATCCCAGAACCTTGGGTTTATGTAACTGGGCTGTTGCTGAAGACTCAACCATCCTGGAAAGAAATCACCGTTTTGGCTGATGAACTTGAACACACATCAATCTGACTGGAAACGTTTCCAGTGGTAATAATGCCAGTTAAGGTTGAAGTGTTGACATTGTTCGGGTGGTAGTTCGTTTTTGCAATCTACCAGTTCGCAAGTCGAAGAAAAGAATAGCCCACAAAGTTAGCGAACGGAACAACCAGGTAAACTCACCGCGGTGAGCTGACCAGATCCGTGTCTCTCAGTTCATCAGCCACTACCCAGCCGAGCCCTTGGAAATTCTGCAGTTTGATTTTTTTGAGTGGAAGAAATTTGCGAGGAAATTCAAACATATCGCAGAAAGACCGAGCGGAAGATCCGCTTGACTACTTCACCTAATAAAGCAACCGGATTTGGGCTCCACAATTCACCTGGAAATACTATGTGATACTTACAATTCTGCGTTAGGTGCGGTAAGCTTTGATGCAGGGTTGACTGGGTAAACTTCACAACCTGTTACTGATGCCAGCCCGTTGATATCAACATTGACTACAGGAGTTGCAAAAAAAATGAGCAAACTTTCACAACCACAAGCCCAGGCCAAACACCAGTCTCCAAAAACCAAGAACCAACTGGCTTTCCCGAAACAGCAAGCGGCAGCACTCAGTAAACGTACACTTCAGGCGCTCGAAAACTTAAGAGCAGCTTATGAGGAAGCTCTGAAAGCCGGTGCTCCTATGTTCGAAATTTACCGGGCGATGGGCATCAGCCAGGAGTCATCTGGGCCGACTGGACGCGGTATGTACTTGAATCGGCGCATTGACTGACCGATCACCCCATAGTATTACAAACTACTATCACTTATAGTCTGGAGAGGCTTTGTATCAACAGCACCTGCTCCCCTCAACCGTAGGAGCACTGGCAACGGTTGCCAGTGCTCTCAAGGTTTTGTATCAACCCAATGGGGCACCAACCCCTAACCATTGGAATTGATCCACCAATGGCTTTTGAGAACCAACTTTTACCCGGAGAATACAATGACAGCCTTTGAAACACTTCGATCCAAAATCAGTAACCTGCAGAAACGGGTTATGAGCGGGACAGGTACAGATACCGAAATCCGTGAACTTGTGGAATTAGAAATTGAAGCAAACGAACTGGCGGAAAAGGAAGCGGCTACCCAAGCCGCGATGCGTGAAAAACAAGCCAAAATAGAGGCTGCGATTGCTGAGAAAAAACGTCTTCAAGCCTTGAGCGACACACAAACCAGGTTGGCAAAACTTGAATCCAAAGCTGCGGCTCTGGCGAGAAAACAAGAGGAACTGATGCAGGCTGTAGGTTTGTGGGTAGCCGAGGTTGTGGGATTGCACCAGGAAGCCAATGCCATAGTCAGAGAAGCAAATGTCTACGTTAAAGTCGTCTCGGAGACCAGCCGACAATCAACGATCACGAGCAAAGCATACACCATCAAAGATACCACTCTTGAAATCCCTACTGGTACCGAACTGGCTGGGGGCATCATTGAGGCATTGCGGAAAAACAATCTTGGGGTGAATGTAAATCTTTATGAATCAATCGGTCAAAAATGGTCGCGCTATTGATCTTTAAATAATACAGGGTTGTGTTTTTATCACTCGCCCCAAACCTATAAGCCCCAGAGAAATGGATACTGAAACTGCGAAGCTTACAACCAGGAGAATAAATTTCAGGCAGACAGTGCGGAAATACGCGGTCTCCACAAAAATTGGCAAGGCCGATGCCAGGGTAATAACACTCAATGCCTACCATGAGGCCGGTCATGCAGTGGCAACTCTTCTGGTTGGTTTTGAATGTTTAGGAATCACCCTTCATCCTGGTCGGTGCCATTTTTTAAAGACCCAGCCATCGTTCTTGAAAAACCTGAGCAAAGATGAGATTTCCAACTGGTACCTGGAAGCCAGTACTATCATTTTCAATGCCGGTTTGACCGTTGAATCTTTAAGCCTGGGGCTAACTGAATCCCCACACCTTTCTTTGATTGATTCAATGGGCAATGACTCTGACATGGTACAAGCAAGAGTGCATCTGCTTGGAATGGGAAAAAGGCATCAGGAATACCGACTCCGAATTAAAACCTATGCCCTTTTTCAAAACACCCAAATCTGGGCAGCAACCCACGCCATTGCGCAACACCTTCTCTTCAAAGAAGAACTGAACCAGCGGGAACTTCTTTCCCTTTGGGAGCCATTTTCCCCAAAACATCCGGATTTTTGGCTTGATCTGTAAGCACAAGCGAATGGACATCTGGCAAAATAAGCCGTTCCAGATCCAGCTCGATCAACTTCAGTGATCAGCCAGGTCAAAATGGAACGGTTTTCTTTTTGGTTATGGCAAAAGCAAGCATATTAACTGTGTTGTGGGTCCTTCCTGAGCGTAGACCGAGGGTTACGTGATAACGCGCGCGGTCTTTCACTAGACTCAGAACTTTTATTTTGATCCACAAGCAAAATTTTTCACGTGCAACCCAGTTTCATCAAGGCTGATCAACAGCAAAACAGCCCGTCAAATCAATTCAAACCTTCCCGTAAGCTGACACCCAAACAGCGGTAAAACTACCCTGATTGATCCTTCACTCCCTAAACTCCAAACTCCAAACTGGTAAAGTTGATGCGTAGGATCAACTTAAATGAAAACACAGGAAATTAGAACACATTGGGTTCCGGGTTCCCGGTTCCGGATTTGATCCGAATCAGTCGAGCTGGCCGGCGACTCAGCGAGCCTTAATCCTATGGTCGAAATCTGAAACCAATCACGAGTGTTCCAATCCCGCGTGGACTGATTTAGAAACTTAAATATCGTTAGGGGGAACAATATGAAACTGACAAATCCAAGCAAATCCGAGCCGTCCATAACCCTTACCTGCTCCGAGCTTGAACAGGTTTTAACCGAAGCCTTTCGGAAAACTATTGCCAAGGAGCTAGCCCCACTCCTCAAAAAGCAGGATTCCCTAACTAAACGGGCTTATTCGATTGCAGAGGTTGCAGAAATGTTAACCCTTTCTGCAAAAACAGTTTATAACCTCATTCATCAAGGAAAACTTGCCTATTGCAAACTAGGACATCGAATAGTTTGTACTCCAGCACAAATCCAGGCTTTTCTTGAGGAAAATATGGTCCAAGCAAAACCGCCCAAGCCATAATCTTCAGTCAACAAAAACACACAGCCAGGTGTGCGGTCGCTGAAACAAACCTCTTGAGTCCGTGTTGACAGTACAGGCCCTGGCTTCAACGTTACCCGTGAAGAATTAGACCATCGAAAATTTGGTTGCCCCACGGGTAACCATAACCCGAAAGGCAACCACCAATGTCGAGCAACCCAACCCAAAAATATCCCTTGGCGGAAGACGATCTGACCCGCAACAACCTTGAGGAAATACTGACCACCGTTGCCCGCAAGGTAATTGCCCAGGACGTACTGCCCAGGCTTGACCGCATTGAGCACCGACTTGACCATCTGGAATCTGAAGTCAGTGAAATCAAGCACCGACTTAACCAGAGGAGCCAACCCCAGACTGGCCTCCGCCCCAAATCTTTTAACTGTGCGCAATGTGAGGGCCATGGATGGATCTATTTGCCCCAGTTTCGGATTACCAAACCCTGTGGCTGCAAGAATAGAGAATCATCAAAAACAAACTGAGAAGGGATAAAAGGGTCTGATCCAGGGCTTTCGCCACTACGTTGAAATTGAAGACCGGTTGGAAACCCTCGAATCACCAAAATCCTGATGATCCAGGCTTGCACGAGTAACCTGGCGACACGAAAACGGGGAGGATACAAGCTTATGGCAGGGAATGTACTTGAAAATTTATCATCCGATGATGTGCAGAAAATGCTGGATGAGATGGATCCGGAACTCAAAGCCTTTGCCCGGTCGCTACGAAGGCTTCCCGAAGACGAGCAAGACCAGCTCATCAAAGAGTATTTCGATATCTGATACCCTGAAGATGCCCCACCTGATGACACCTGACGCTCTAACAAGGAAGAAGCTTCTTCGAAAAGTTCACCAAACAAGACGAACTGAAAACGAAAAAGCCCAGTGATTATACTCACCATTCGCGTAATAAAAATCTAGTTTATCGAATTCTTTTTCCAGTTTTCGCTCTTTTTCGTTCAAAACTGGCTGGAAAACTGACATCACACGAAAATTTTGAGTTTCAGCGCTCCAAATTCAGAACTTGAATCTGAACCAATTGATTCAACCCTGTATGCTGACAACTCAGACTTGAAGCGGATAGGAAATTTTTCTGCCGTTCCTGGTTCGTCAAGAGTAGGCTGAGAACCCGAAAAGCTGGATCAGATTTCGTCTGGAAGATGCTCAGGCCCAATTTTTGAGGATTTGAGAGTCTTTCAAGGCAATTCCGATCAAAACTGGAAAAAGAATTCAGAAAACAGGATTTTTATTACGCGAATGGTGAGATTATACACTGGGCTTTTGATTGGCACTTTAGCTGTTTAGTAGTTTCCGACTACCTGGATTGATATCGATAAACTGAGAGAAGGCTTTTTGAATAGGCCCGATCTTGACAACCGAGCTTTCGTCATAATCCAGAATGTAAACCAACTCATTGTGACAGATAGTATCGAGAATGATCTTTACAGGGGGCTCTTCCATTTCAATCGTAATAACTTCTGCACGCCATTGGCGAACATCTTCAGCCGTTACAACAGGTTTCAGAACTATTTTCTTTTCAATCTCTGAAAACTTCTTCACCAAATCATTGTGCAATCGGGCCTTCTCTGTGGTCCTGGCCACCAAGTTGATAGCCGATAAAATTGCGGTCGCAGCACCAGTCCAAACGGTATAATGTGCATACAAAGTCGAAAGGGCAACTCCCACAGTTGCTGAGCCCAAAATCAAAGAAGAAGCCGTCACAAAATTGTTGACATTGTCAAAAAACTTTCGGCGATAAGTGTGGTAACGAATAGACCGCCTAATGTCAAAAAGCAGGTGATCAAATTCTTCCTGAATAGTAGTTTCAATGTCTTGCATGATTTAACCTCACTTTTTAACTATATCCGGTAATGGCTTTGGTTTGGGCTTTGGTTTGGGCTTTGGGTAAGGGTTATTTGGCCGTAGTGTACTTGGACCAGTCCGGCGAGGCGGACGAACTGACCCGCGACGTGTGGGTTTCCCAGGACGAGTACGTCCGCCGAGCTTAACAGTTCTTCCATACATGACAACCAAACTCCTCGTTTTGTTCTAAATATTCATTTCCTTTATGGCGACACCTTCCTTGTAATACTGAACGGCGGCTAAGGACTTTGCTGACGGCGGGCTGTCATCATCCAGCATGGATAAGAAAAAGTCTCGGTCTTCGTTAGACAGTGTGATGAGTTTGGGATCAAGTAGTGAGTGCAGGGAGGATTCTGGAAGGTCAGCCATTTTGTCTATTCCTTGCAACTGTTTTCAAAACTGGGAATTTCCAATGAACAAAAATTCGGCCAAACCCTTTCTTCCCAAGTTTTGGAGGTAGGGCTTGTACTGACTGAATCCTTCCTGTCTCCCCTCTCTCAAAGATCTTTACAAACTCTTGTGGTGTCATCGTTTCGGCTTCAACCGGTGAGTAATCAAGAACTTGTGTTAACCCGCCTATGTTTTTTGTTTTCATATAATATGTCTTTCCTTGAATATTCAAGAATCCCATTGTAAGGGCTTCGACCAAAGAAGCAAGGCTCTGGTGTGTTCTCTCTGCTTCCCTGTGTTTCTGTGCGCTTCCCTGGTTGTCAGTTATAGTCTATGCTTCATACCCGAACGCAGGTTTCTGAAAGGATGATTGCCATGAGCGACACTGACGACCCAACCAAAAAGTATCCGCCACCGGACGACTACAAAACCAACCCGATGCTCGAAACCATCCTTGCCCGGATTAACGAGGGATTTGCAGCCGTTGACCAACGGTTTGACCGTCTGGAAGCTGAAATCCGCGAAATCAAGACCGAGCAAAAGGAAATGCGGCGCGACTTCCGAAACTATCGGCGTGAAATCACCCGAGACCTGACTGAACTCGAAGACCGGGTTGAGGCCCTGGAAAATCCACCCCGAACATAACCAAGGTCTTCGAAGGGGTCACCAGATCAAAGCATCACCAACGGGCAGGCTTGCAAAGGGCTTGCCCGTTTTGCTGTGTGGGAGTGACAGTTTTTTCCCTCTCTACTGGGGACTTGTTAATTGTTGACATCTTACCCCTGCGGCGAAGGTTGCCCAAATGAACCTTCGCACCAACCTTCGCGAGCTAACTCGAACGGTATCTACAGGTTGAAGGTTGCGAAGGTTGCGAAGGTTTATTTCCCTACATTTAGGGTGGGACTGTGGCCACATCAGTTGTTGACAGCCTGCCCTTACTTGGTCCACAATCGCGAGCGTTGGGACTGAAGACCCCAACCTTATGACCTACAAGTAGCGGTAACCAACGCCCGATAGCGTGGCTTTTTTATTTTCCGGCATCTTTTTTTCTGGTGGTGCATCCATCCAAGGAATGCCTACCAATTCCTGATTATGCCGGGAGCGGGATAATACAACACCCGAAAGGGGAATATTCCCGCCGTCTACTTGCGGTCTTCAACTCCCGGCACCCACAAAGGGTATCTTGAAGAAACAAGTAGGAGGGCTCTATGCCCAAAGCATTACAACTTTCCACGGTTCCTGGCTGGCAGCCTGGATCATCCGACCAACCACCAACCACCACTTCCCTTCACTCCAAACCCAATCCCTTCGCAACAACCACCAATTTCATTTGCCTTTTGCTTGAGGGTCCACAAACACCGCAGATCCTGCGCAAGCACTTCGAAGAACTCTTTTCCGAGATGGGAGACCTGACCGGCATTCGGTGTACTCCGCCCACATCAGAAACCATTCGCCGACAGCTTCCTTTGATGCTGGCCATGGCCACCCGCATGAATCTTTCCGTCAGGGGTATCGAGTGGGCATACTGGCGTTTTCGGAAGGAAGGGGGTGCGGAATGAACCGATTTTATTTCCATTCAGTCGCTGAAAATCCAAAGCTTGGTGAGGCTCTGGCCAAAATCCTGGCTGACGCCAAAAACCTTCCTAATACATTCCACGGTGTCGTCCCAGGAGGACTTGCACCTGACCGCTCCCTGGCATGTGTTCATCTGGCTCACCAAATCGCGGAGCTGGTCGGGATCGAAAAACCTGACCTGTTGTTGAGCCTTGAAATCATTCGTTTCGCCCGATTGCTTTATCTTGAAAAAGAAATGGCAAAACGCAGGAAATTACCAAACACCAAAACCATCGAAGTCGAGTGCGGGCCTTACTGGTTTTCAACTCCCCTCAACCCATATCAGCCGAGCCCCCAGTTTGACTTGATGGTTGATGTCCATCGGTCATTGGAGGTGCTGTTACTAGCGGAAGGGATTGAATATGGGGGCATTGACCGGGTACACAACAGCCGTAATTTTCAGTTAAGCGTGAAAGTTGCAGGTGTTGCGCGTGACCAGGTACACAAAGTCACAGTTCGCATTCGAGAACTGGCTGATCTGGTTGCCAGCGACAAGCTGAATGGGCCGGTTTTTGAATCGGTACTGAAGCACTAAACTACTCACCAGTAAACCACCAAGGTTCGGGCAGGTTGGCAACAGCCTGCCCGTTTTGTTTTCAGGCAAGGGTGATTTCAGAAGTTGCCAGGTGACCAGGTTTCACTGGAAACGTTTCCAGTCAACCTTGAAGCAAAATCGGCTACCATCTCTGGTTTTTTGTTTCGGGTCCTTCCTGACGGTTTCAAAAGCCAAGGGTTACGCGAGGTTCGACTTAAATCTAGGCGCCGGTGTTTGTATTTGCTCCACAACCAGAAAAATTTTTTTTCTTGGATACGAACAGACAACCAGTAACAAGCAAGATAACCAGACGCAACCGAGCGCAAATCCAGAGGCTTGAAAATTTCTGGAAATTTTGGGTGAGTAAATCGGTGAGCTGCTATTACAGGTATTTTGGGGAGTGATTGTAAGTTATTGAAAGGAATGAAGCCGACTACCGGACTTGAACCGGTGACCTACTGATTACGAATCAGTCGCTCTACCAACTGAGCTAAGTCGGCTTACTGCAGGCAGGTGTATTGAAAAGTGAACGCGCAGTATAGCACGGCTGTCAAGTCCCTTCTTAAAGGATATTGTGCAATCAATGCAAAAAACTGGTCTGTGCCTGATGGATTGGGTATAAACTGTTCTTAATCAAGAGCTTGCCAAAGAATCCGGCAAAAATTTTAAAAAAGTGGCTTGACGAGTCCGGGGTTGATTCCTATACTGGCCAACTTCTGCAGGTTTCTTGCGGGCCGTTAGCTCAGGAGGTAGAGCAACTGGCTTTTAACCAGTGGGTCGTAGGTTCGAGTCCTAC
>CAZXCE010000177.1:0-14213 GCA_964639175.1 uncultured Clostridia bacterium | reverse complement strand
AGTTCAGGATACGCCCGACAAACCGCAGAAATTGAAGTTGGGCCAACTATTCCAACGGTCAAACTATGTGACCTCATCCGCAAACCACACCTCTATGGGCGGCAGATGGTTCGGGTTCAAGGGATTTACAGATATGGGCTCGAATGGTCAGAGCTTTATTGCGTGGAGTGCCTGACGGGAGGAAGCGTTTGGGTAGAATTTGATGTGTCACTCGAATCTCGGACAAAGAAAAAACTGATCAAGCGGATAAGCGGGAATGGAGATCTTGGCCGAACAGTCAATGTTGTTTTTGTCGGTCAGTATTTTACTGGCAACGGCTATGGACACATGAGTCGGTATTCAGCAGAGTTCAGAGTGTATTCTCTGGAAAAGGCAGAAATTCTTCTCAATGACAGTCCAATTCCAGCACATCTTCCTCCGCAGATCCTGCGTCGAGCAAAATGTCAGTAACCCCAATTCTTTAATTGCTCAATGCCTTTGACGCCACAGCATAACAGCGGCTGCCACGCTCCCGCACAGCGCCCCAAGAAACACCGTATTTCCCACCCACAGTGTCAGTTGCACCACAAGCCCGCCCCACAGCCATCTTTCCCACAGATTTACCAGAGGAAACCCCGGAGGAAACGCATCATAATGTGTCCCCCAGGAACCAAGGATGGTGAACAACATGACAATCACCACTGGCAGCCGAGCCGTAAAGGCGTACAGGAGCATTACCTGACCGAGTTCCGGCCATCCTCTAAGCTGTAAGAGAACAATGCCCAATGCCACAACCGCCCCGCCGATGACCTGGGCCTGATAGGGTGGCCAAAAAAACAACATGGCCAGCCCAAAAGCGATAAACAGGCCAAAGCCCAAAACAGCATGGCCGACCGCTCTTTGAGGTGTAGCTGGGCCGTCACCTTGCTTCAACAATTTGAGCGCAAAATAAACTCCCGAAAGCGGCGCCAGCCAGATAATTCCCACAATTGCGCCAAGGCCGCCAGGTTCCCGGCTAAAGAAGACGGGAGACCAGTTTTGCAATTCCCCAATCAGACGGAGCAGCGTCACGGCAAGAGTTATCAGTGCCGGTACCGCGACAAGTCGCCCTTTTGATGTCATGGTCATCGTCATGTTTTGGTCTCCTGGATATGAAAATCACCTGGTTTCACCAAGTTTCATTTGCCGTTTCTCATTCAGAAATGAGCCTGATCTGTATCAGGTCGAAAGGGTGAACTCCCAATCGCGGTGAGCAATTCAAACATAGCTGCCGGATTTGCCGAGAGCCGGGCGGGTGCTCCGCTGAGTCCGGCTTCGATGGGAAACACCTGGGCTTTTATGACTTGCCCGTGATCAAATGTAATTCGGGCGATGAGGGCGTCCTTTTCAGCAGTGCACTCACAATCAAACACCAGATTCCCAAGCCCCCAGAAAATAACCGCAGTTCCACGTCGTTCAATTGGGCCAGGTAAATGACTGCCATGAGCCGCGATCACCTGAGCACCAGCACTCAGAGCAATGTCAACGGCCTGTTTTAACTCCCTGGACGGCAAATAGGATGGCGGCCCCGTGACGTGAAACGTGGCGATCAAAACATCACCCTGCGCTCGGGCAAGCCGGAGTTCTTCGGCCAGTCGTGGAGGAACCCCACTGGTTAAATCGTGAGCGGAAACGACAAGCCGCATTCCGTGCCGTTGAACCACAGCGGTTCCGGCAATATCTCCAACTGGCAACAAACTGGCCCTTCGAACCTGCTCAATGGTGTGTAACAGACTCTGGTCACCCGCATCCTGGGCATGATTATTGGCCACACCAGCCACGACGACGCCAGCTTCCTTCAAAATTGCCAGTCGGTGCGGCGCATTGAGCAACACGATTCCTTCCCGGAGTGACGATGTTTCAGCCACGGCGCCTTCGAGGTTGATGATTCCAGTTGCATTGTGAGTGATTGATTTGAGTGGCGCGAGGACGTTTGTGTTTCCCTTCCCCAGGTGGACGTCTCCGCCGAGCCAGATGTCAACCGGTACTGAAACAACTGGCGGAGGTGCAGTTTGACAACTATTCCCGGCCATAAGCACCAGGATCATCCACCACCAAAGGAAACAACTTTGTGTTCGTTTCATTACCGGGACAACAAAACACGTGCAGCCGGTTTGGCGAGTGAAAGGATGCGGGCGGCTTCGCGTTCGCCGGAAAGCAACGCCCCGTGGACCGTGGCTGGAAAGTCCCGAAATGTCGCTTCACCCGCAAAGAAAAGGCGATTGGAAACTGGTTCTGCCAGCGCGTCACGATCAGATGCCGAACTTCCCGGCGCCAGAAATGAATAGGAGCCAAAACTCAGTGGATCTGAAGCCCAACGGGTCACTGTCGAACCATCCGGCGCCGGGATTGAGTTTCCATACATTCGCCGCAGGGCAGTCATGGCGTCAGCCACAATCGCTTCATTTGAAAGTGCTTCCAGCCGACGAGCATAAGTGGCAGCATTAAAGCCAAGCAGAACGGGTTCACCAGTGAATTTAAAAAAGTTATACCACTCAGCCCATTCGCCTTTGCGCGGTCCAATATAGCCAAGCAGATCACTTTCACGGTCCCAGAACACTCGTGGAAAATGCAAAAAGACTTTATTGAGGAGCCCCATTCCAAGTCGTTGAATTGCTGCCTGCTTACGTTCCGGCAAGGCAGGTGAAAACTGGATGCTCCCGCGTTTGAGGACTCCGAGTGGGACGGTCACAATCAATCGTTGCGCCACGATTGACCCTTGACGGGTGACGACAGTGACCTGCGATTCAGAATATTCAATTTTCTGCACCACCTGCCCAAATCGAATATCCAGCCCTTCAGCCAGACGTGAAAAAATCTGACCGTAGCCGCCAGGAAACAACACGTCACCACCGACAATTTCTTCGCCTTCATCCCAGGAAAACCAGGATAATTCACTGGCATCAGCCGCAAACTCGTGTTCAAGGTTGGTGTTGATCAGGTAATCAAACTGGAGTTTTTCTTCTGCGGTCCAGGAGTTTTCAGCAATCGCAGCCGAAATCGCACTTTGCAGCGACGCATCGGGCCGGCCTTGTTGTTGGGCACGTTCCCCCTGACGCCTCACCCGACGCATAATGCGCGAATACCGCGTATCAAGTTGATCTTGTTGACGGTCGGTAAACTCTGTGCCTTGAGCATCATACAGAGCCACATTGTCATAGTCGGTCGAGACCGTCTCAACCTCATACTGGCGTACCAGCGCCGTGAGTGGATTTCCCTCAATTCCGTGAATCCACGAGGCGCCCAAATCTAGCGGAATGTTCTTCAGTGACCGATCTGTCCAGACACGACCGCCAATCCGGTCACGAGCTTCCAGCACAATCACTTTCACTCCGGCAAGTTTCAATTTACGTGCCGCCCCCAACCCGGCAGCCCCCGCGCCAATGACGACAATTGTCTCTTCAGATTGGGCTTTTTTCTGTGACGCCGCCGCGAACACTGTCTCCTGAGTTCTCATAAGCTCAGGAACCAGGAGTGAGGCATAGAAAGATAAAAGGAATTTTCGGCGAGAGAGATTGCTGTTCATTGTTAAACGCCTCACTGTTTGCTCAAATTTTGAATGATGTTTGAAAAATGACGGCGATTGATCCCCAAAGGGGATACCTGCATCAGCCGTGGGTCAGCGTCAGCGCCACCCACGGCAAACGGCATCCCTCCCGATTCCATATTGCCAGCCGGTCCACTCATCAAAACAAGTCTCTCAACTCACACTTCCGGTTTTCCAACGGATTGAAGGTGGGGAATATTTCCGTGGGTGGCGCTGACGCTAACCCACGGCTTTTGGGAGGTATCCCGTGCCGGGATGCAGGCCAGGTTCAATCTTTCGGAAGTATCCAAATTTGAGCGAATGGTAAAAAAGTGTGAACAGAAAAGAAGAATTACCAGAAATTATCTAAAATGAGCGACTTTGATCACACCACAACTACACGTACTTTGCAATTTCAAAACATATCAATCCCAAAACAAAAACAACCTTCACACTTTGCAAGTGAAGGTTGCTTGAACCTGACATTCCATTTTGTCATTTCATTGAGCTTTTTCAATCCTTGACGTAGTTACATATGTAACTACAATGAAAAAATGAAATTCGAATGGGATGAAGCCAAGCGGACCGATAACCTCATCAAACACGGCATTGATTTTGCTGACATCAGCTTATTATTTGAGGGTTTGACCGTCAGTATTCTGGATGACCGATTTGATTATGGTGAGGATCGGTTTATTACTTTCGGCTTGCTCAATGGCATCGTTCTCGCAGTTGTCCACACAGAAACCAAAGATATTATCCGTTTGATCTCAGCACGCAAAGCCACACGATATGAAGAAAAAACCTACTTTGAAGAAATCGCAGACTGATTGGAATCGGCTTGAAGCCCTAACCGACGAGGAAATCAACTTTTCTGACAATCCAGAGGCTACGCCCGAGATGTTTGCACGGGCGATTGTCCGAAAAGGACTCAAGCCAGTTGTTCATAAATCCCAACTTACCTTGCGCATTGACGATGATGTGCTGGACTGGTTTCGCAGCCAGGGACGCGGGTATCAAACTCAAATCAACTCCTTGTTACGGGCATATATGGATGCACATCAGGAGAAAACAACCTGAATCATTCATTGCTAAATTGACTCTGTTTACCTGCATGAAAAAAGGGTACGTCAATTGACGTACCCTTTTCGAAATCCATTACAGAATGCCGACAGCCGTTACATGTTATTCATACCGCAGGGCGACCACCGGATCTACATAAGCTGCTTTGATGGCTGGCCACAACCCGGAAATCAGCCCGACACTCACCGCCACCAGGAACCCAACCATAATCCAAAAGACAGAAACAAACGACGGCACGCTTGGGACGAAGGTGTTTAAAAACCAGCTAATAAACAAACCGACAAGAATCCCCATCACGCCACCTAGCCCGGTCAGGCTCATGGCTTCGATCAAAAACTGGAGGATAATGTCAAACCGACGGGCACCGAGCGCACGCCGAATACCAATTTCTTTGGTGCGTTCGGTAACCGAAACCAGCATGATGTTGAGGACGCCGATCCCTCCGACCAGCAATCCCACGGCTGAAATTGGAATCACCATCCAGCCTAACACTTCGGAAATTTTGTTAAAGCCATCAATATTGGACTGAGCGGTTGAAATACCGAAATTGTCAGGTTCGTTGAATGGGACCTTTCGCCGCCGTCGAAGCACTTCCGTGATTTCATCCACCATTTTATCGAGATGACCGGATTTGGCTTTGGCCACAATCACATAATCTTTTTCCTGTGGGTACATTCGGCTAAATGAATTCAACGGGATGATAGCGGCATTGTCTTCCCAGTTGTTATTGCCACCAAACAGTCCACGGGCTGAACTTTTTTCAAGGACGCCAATTACCCGATAGAGATGGCCGTTGATGGTGATTTCTTTGTCAACCGGTTCCAGTCCTGGAAAGAGCGCTTCGGCCAGGTCAAACCCAATGACCGCAACGGGCGCGCTGTGCAAGTCTTCGCTTTCACCAAACAACCGGCCCTTGGCGAGCACCATGCTGCGGGCATCAAAAAACGAGGCTTCCCCACCACGAACGACCGATTGTTTTGATTCATTGGTCCGATACTTGATCACAGGTGCATCGGGACCGCCCGGCCAGGCCCCCAGACAAGCAACCGCCGATTCAACGTGCGGAAGTTGCTTAATCGCCTGTCCATCTTCCAGCGTCAGTTCTTTCCGCAGTTCTTCTTCGCGATTGGACCCATTAAAATTTGGTCCACCATTCCACTTTGAGATAAAAGCAATATTGGTCCCAAACCGTTCGACCATTTCAGTGACACGAACATTCATCCCGCTGATGATTGAAGTCACAGCAATGGTAGTGGTGGTGCCAACGATCACGCCCAGAACCGTCAACAACGAACGGAATTTGTGGGATGAAACAGTGGCCATGGCTTGTTTGAGGCATTCTTGGATGGCGACGAGTTGCATAGGCTTTCGGGTTCAGGATTCAGGGTTCTTGGTTCTTGGTTTTTGGTTCTTGGTTCTTGGTTCTTGGTTCTTGGAAAAAATTGGTTCCTAAGTACTAAGCACCAAGTACCAAGTACTATTCCTGCCGGAGGGCCACAATTGGATCAAGTTTCGAGGCTCGATAGGCAGGATAGAGGCCAAAAATAATTCCGACGCTCAGGGAAACAAACAGTGACAGAAAGACAGCCCACAACGGCATTGAAACCGAGAGTGAAAATGCCTGGGCCACAATGAGCAGAATCGTTCCAATTAAGATAATCCCCAGCAGTCCGCCAAATCCTGACAACATTGAGGACTCGACCAGAAACTGGAGCAAAATATCTTTTTGACGGGCACCCAGTGATTTGCGAATTCCAATTTCCCGGGTTCGTTCCGTCACCGACACCATCATAATGTTCATAATCACAATGCCGCCGACAACCAGCGAAATTGAAGTCACCGCCAGAGCCACTGCCGCAATCAAACTCGACAGGCTCTGCCAGAGTTCGTTGAGCGCATCTGCACTGATAAAACCAAAGTTATCTTTTTCAGAAAACATCAGGTGGTGGCGGGCACGCATAATCACCCGAATTTGATCTTGTAATGGTTCCTGCTTTTCAGGGCTGGGGGCTTTAAAGTAGATGGTAAGTGACTGACGGGCGCCAAACATCTTCAAATGCGTTTGGAATGGAATCACCGCGTAGGTATCGCGTTCCTGGCCAAACGTGGAGCCAATGGCCTTGGCAACACCAATGACTTCAAATGGTTCACCCAGAATTCGCAACTCCTTGCCAATCGGGTTGACCGTGGGAAAGAAGGTTTCTTTGAGCTTGCTACCAATAAAAACCACGTTGCGCCGCTGGTCATTGTCAATGTCAGTGATAAATCGGCCTTCCTCGACCGTCGTGCCATTGACCATAATGTTGGCCATATCTGGCGTTTCCCCATTGATGGCAACGCCATAGAGTTCCTGGGAGCCAACACGGAGCGTTTCAACTGACTGGCTAATCACAATGCCGATGTCCTCGGCCAGCGTCACGCCTTCTTTCAGCGCCCGGAAGTCATCCTGTGTGATGTCTTTATTGCGTTTTTGGGCATCAATAAAATCATCAAAGCTGGTGATGAGACCATATTTATCAAGGGTGATCGTGTTCGCTCCAAAGTCATTGGTGACAGTATTTAACACGGATTTGTTGGCCATCTCAATAAACGAGGCCACCGCCACCACCGCCATCACGCCCAAGATCACACCGAGCAACGTCAAAAAACTGCGCAGCTTATGTGCCCAGATTGAATCATAGGCCAGCATAATTGCTTCGCGATAGGGCATGGTCTGCGTACTGCTGTTCATCTCAAGTAACCTCGTAAAAATGCTGCTCCAGACAGGTCTTCAGTTGTTTTTGATTCAGACTGAATCGCAGGTGCTGAGTAAATCCAAATTTTTGTGATTTGATTTGAAGGGTTGAAGTTGCCGCCTAGAACGAATCAAAGGCGGCTGTGGTTTCAAGTTTATCTTCGGTTTCTGGGTGCACCTTCATCATCAGGTAAGAGACCATCTAACATATTGATTTTTCAAGTGAACTCTGGCTCCAGACAACACCCCGAGCAGGCTGATTCCGATTTCCCGTTTTCAACTTTGTAGCCAGTGGTGTAATTTGCACAAGTCAGGTTCAATCGCGTCTTCAAGATCAATTCAGCTTTTGAAATACAAAGGATTATCAACTCCGATGCGTGGTGTGGTGTGTACCAATCAAATGCGAAGGTTTATGGCGTTCACCAGAATTGCTCTGGTGTGTCTGGCTGGTCTCCTGAGTGGAGCTGCCTGTCAACTCCCATCCGCCCCACCCCAAACCCCGGTTACACCACCAAACCGATCAAATCAAACTGATCTTTTTACCTACCTTGACCAGTTTCTGCCGCAGTTTAGCGGAAAACTTGCCGCCAGTACCCCTGGCAAAACTGCGTTTTTGCGCCAGGAAGCAGAGCAAAAACTGACTGGCGCCCAGGTGATTCAGCCCTGGAAACCAGCCGCCCCTCCTGGCAATCCCGACGACACCTTTAAAGCCAAAATCCCTGATATGACGCTTGGGAATACCCACTATCAGTGTGAAGTCACCCTTCGAACGGCGCCTGGAAACCAAACATTGCTCGGCACCACCTTTACCCTTGCCAGTATTGACGGTCAGGAAATTGCTGAAACGGTTGAGAATTTTTCCGAAATCGTCACCAAACACTATGGTGAACCGACGTTGACCTATGAAGACGCCGAAGGCGCTGAATGGCTGTTTGCCAACGGTAAGCTCGTCCTGCTGATTGAGCGCGGCAATGATGGCAATACCTTTTCTGGCGTGAAGTCTCGCATCACTTTTCGGTTTGATCCACTTTCCCCTGATGATCAGGTTCCAGGAGAAATCACAGATCGAGATCGGGACTAAATCTTTGAGCGAATAGCGAGTGGCAACGAATCAATCCATTACAGGTGTTAACTTGTGGTTGTGCCCCTTGATCCCTTCTATTGTTGCCAAATGAAATCTCCCAAACGAGAAATGACCGCTTTACGGCTTACTCATCGCTGGCTCGATCACCCTTTGTGAACGTCGCACTATACTCCAGTTCATACTATTTCTAAGAAATGAGGGTTTCTCTGTGATTTCCCGTTTCAATCAGCGTGCGCTTCGTTTTCTCAGCAGCTTCTTGCTGGGGCTTGTGCTCCTTCCCGGCTGGCCAAGTGTGGCAGCCCATCAGCCAACAACCGGACTAAGTCAAAATACACCTTCCGCCGCCAGTGCAGACCTGATAGCTCAACTGGCAGCGATTGAGAAAAAGATAGATGACCAGCGCAAGGAACTTGGAATTCCAGGCGTGGCTCTGGCAATTGTGAAAGATGATAAAATCATTTATCTGAAGGGGTTGGGGCTTCGAGACATCGAAAAAAAACTCCCCGTAACGCCTGAGACATTGTTTGCTATCGGCTCATCAACCAAAGCGTTTACCGCCATGGCCACGGCCATGAGCATTGACGATGGCAAGATGGCCTGGGAAGACTCCCCAAAGAAATTTATCCCCTATTTCAAACTTCAGGACCCGGAAGCTGATGCCAAAATTACGATTCGCGACCTGCTCTGCCACAATTCGGGGCTGAGCCGGACGGACCTGCTCTGGTACACCGGAGTTTTAAACTCCCAGGAAGTCATTCAGGCAGTCAGTGCGGCTAAACCACGGGCTAAATTCCGCGAAAAATTCCAGTACCAGAATGTCATGTTTCTTGCGGCAGGTGAATGTGTGGCAGCCGCCCAGCACACGTCCTATGACGCTGTTCTGAAGGAGCGAATTTTCAAACCATTAGGGATGAATGCCACGACGCTCTCTGTCCCGGAAATGAAAAAAGCTCGTGATCGTTCGCTGGGCTACATTTATGTTCCCTCAGTCAAGAAAACCAGTCAGTTGCCAACCCGTGACTTAAAAATCATTGCTCCGGCAGGTGCGATTAACTCAAATGCCCGTGATATGGCGCAGTGGGTCCGCCTGATGCTCAATGGGGGCGAATGGAATGGAAAACGGCTGGTTTCAGAAGCCAGCTTTGCCGAACTGGTCAAACTTCAAACCAAAATTCAAGGTCCGGTCAATTATGGACTTGGCTGGTTTTTGCGTGACTGGCGGGGGCACAAAGTGGTCGAACATGGCGGCAATATTGATGGCTTTAATGCTCAGGTTGCCTTGATGCCAGACCAGAAACTTGGTTTTGTTCTGCTGACCAATGTTTCAGCTTCGCCATTGGGTGCAATCGCGATGGAATCCGTCTGGTCAAATCTGGTTGAAGGCGGCACCCCGCCAGCGTCGGCCACAGCTTCCTCCGAACCGACAGGTGATCCGAAACAGGAAGCTGGCACTTATGAACTCCCTGGCGGTGCCGAACTCGATGTGGCCTTTAAAGATGGCAAACTCGTGTTGACCGTTCCGGGACAGCCCTCCTATCCACTTGCCAACCTCAGCGGACGCCGTTACAAACTCGAATCGCCCGCCCCAGATGGTTTTTTTGCGACGTTTCGTACTGTCAAAGACAAGCCTGGCGAATCTGAAATTTACCTTGAACAACCCAACGGCAACTTTGCTTTTCCGAAACGCAAAACCAGTGGCGCAAATGACGAAGTCAGTACCTTAACCCTGGCGGAAACATTTGGAAGCTACAATCACAAAGAATCAGGGCTCACCATTGACCTTGCGGCGGTGGACAACAAAGTGATGTTGACCATTCCGGGTCAATCGCCGTATGCCTTAAAAGCCACTTCGACCAAAGATTCATTTGGACTCAAGGGTTTGCCAGATGTTTTTAATCTGACTTTCCGACGTGGGGCTGACGGTAAAATCACCGGGGCGTTGCTCAAACAACCACAAGGTGATCTGGAACTGGTTCGGATGAGCGGTGGAGCAACCATTCCAACTCTGACAGTGGATGAACTCATGGCCAAAGTCATTGATGCCATTGGCGGAGAAGCCACGCTCACCCAACACAAAACGATGGTGACCCGCGGAACCCTCAATCTTGAATCTCAAGGGTTTACCGGCAAGCTGGTCACCAAACACAAATCGCCAAATCTGTGGGCAGAATCAACCACCTTCCACGCGATTGGCAAAACCATTGGCGCCACTGAGGAATATTTTGATGGCACCGCTGGCGCTGGCCTTTCCAGCTTTACCGAACCAGATACCTATGTCGGGAAAAAACTCACGGCTGTCCGACTGGCGGCTGAATTGTTTCCCGAATTGAAATGGAAAACACTCTATAAAACTGTCACGCTCAAAGGGATCGGGAAAGTAAATGATGAAGATGTGTATATCGTGGTGAAGACTCCGGAAGGCAGTGATCCGATTACTGAATACATCTCGGCCAAAACGTTCCTGATCTTACGCCAGGATGTATTACAGACCAGTGACAGTTCAGAGCGGATTGCAATTCCGGCCACCATTCTGTTTGAGGATTATCGAACCATAAACGGAATTAAAGTTCCGTTCAAAACCACCCAGCGTTCTGCTGAAGGCGGTGACATCGTCTTCACCCTCGACAAGATCTCATTTGATGAAGAAATCCCTGACAGCTTCTTCCAAACCTACAAAAAGAAGAAAAAAGCGACCGGATGGCTCGAAAAGACATCTCGCTAATTGCCTCAAACCCTATCTTTTGATATGAATTACCCGGCGATTTCAATTGCAGCAACATCCCAACTGACAATCGCCGGTTCTTCCTCCGGTCTTCCGACTTCACAACAGTTCAGAAGCTCTGTTGCCCCACGCTTCACTCAATAAAACTCTCAATTTTATCCCTTT
The DNA here is from genome assembly GCA_964639175.1 of uncultured Clostridia bacterium. Lineage (GTDB taxonomy): Bacteria > Acidobacteriota > Blastocatellia > Chloracidobacteriales > Chloracidobacteriaceae > JACQXX01. Next base: position 2,881 of record CAZXCE010000177.1, on the reverse strand, counting down.
TGGGTCTTCTTTTCAGATTTAGAAACGGTTCAGTTCTTACAAGAATTGTCTCTTCCTGAACCCTGAATCCTACTTTGCCGCTTTCCCAGGAGGACGATGTCGTGATTCAGCCCAGTAGAAGCCAGGCCACTACATCGTAAAAACTGATGACTCACACTGACCGACCAGCCCCCCCCACTGTCGTCGTGGAGCGGGTCCATTTTCAGCGGTTGTTTGAAGTTCTCCACCAAAAAGGGTATCGCACCATTGGCCCGACCCTACGGGATGGGGCGATTGTGTATGATGAAATTGAAGGCGTGTCAGACTTACCCGTCGGTTGGACTGATGAACAGGAAGCCGCTCTCTATCGCATCAAAAAACGCACCGATGACGCCCATTTCGGCTATGTCGTGGGCCCGCATTCCTGGAAGAAATTTTTATTTCCACCACGCGTCAAACTCTGGAGTGCCCGAAAAACCGAGGCTGGCTTTCAGGTCGAAACCGAACCCGAAGAAATCCAGCCAATGGCGTTCATCGGGGTTCGTTCCTGCGAACTCCACGCCCTGACAATTCAGAAACAGGTTTTTACGAGCGGTCAGTACACTGATTCCCGCTATCAGGCGCGATCACACAATCTCTTCATCGTGGCGGTCAATTGTACCGTGGTTGGCGGTACCTGTTTTTGCGCGTCGATGCAGACGGGCCCGAAAGCCACTGCCGGGTATGATCTGGCCGTGACTGAAATTCAGGAAGCTGATCGCCATTACTTTGTGGTCGAGGCCGGAACTGACGCCGGAATGGAAGTTCTCAATCAGATTCCACATCAAACAGCAGATCCAGCCGAAACAACCAGAGTTGATGCCCTGATGACCCAGTCAGCGTCACAAATGGGGCGAACCCTCAACACCGAAAATATTAAAGACCTGCTCTATCGAAATTCTGAAAGCCCGATCTGGGAGGCCATCGCCCAACGGTGTTTGACCTGTGCCAACTGCACACTGGTCTGCCCGACGTGCTTTTGCTCAACAGTGGAAGACGTGACAGACCTGACCGGCGACATTGCCGAACGCTGGCGGCGCTGGGACTCCTGCTTTACCGTCGAATTTTCCTACATCCACGGCGGCCCCGTTCGCTCATCACCCGAGTCCCGGTATCGCCAGTGGATGACCCATAAACTGGCAAGCTGGATTGATCAGTTTGGGACTTCGGGCTGTGTCGGGTGTGGGCGGTGCATTACCTGGTGTCCTGTCGGAATTGACATCACCAAAGAGGTTCAGACGTTTCGCGAATCAGAGAAGTAAGTTCAGGGTTCAGGGTTCAGGGTTCAGGGTTTGAAGCACTGAGGCGACTGATCCCACTCAAGATTGAGGACTGGGGAACTGCAGTTACCGCTCAAGCTGGAGTATCTTGCTCTGAACCCTGAACCCTGAACCCTGAACCCTCAAAAATCCTTTTCGTCCTTTTTCATCACTTTCAGAGGAGGCGTCCATGGAAAATCTGGAACGATACCTGGCAGAACATTCTTTTTTTAAGGATATCGAGCCCCAATATTTGAAATTACTGGTCGGTTGCGCCTCAAACGTTCGGTTTCAGCCGGGGCAATTTCTGTTTCGATGTGGCGAGGAAGCCAACAGCTTCTATCTGATTCGTCATGGCAGGATTGCGGTTGAGTTATTTGCTCCAAACCGAGGTGCGATCACGGTTCAAACGGTCAGCGAAGGCGAGATTTTGGGATGGTCCTGGCTCATTCCACCCTATCGCTGGCACTTTGACGCCAAAGCGACCGAACTCACCCGAGCGATTGCCCTCGATGGCAAGTGTTTGCGGACCAAATGTGAAGCCGATCACAGCCTGGGGTATGAATTGTTGAAACGATTTTCCTACATACTCAGCCAGCGCCTGGAAGCGACAAGCCTTCAACTGCTCGATATTTACGGGGTCGGGAAATGATTTCGAAAGTACAAATTTCCTATGAAAATGACCCGATGATTCCGACGCCCTTTGTCATTCAACGGGTTCAACATGAAACACACGACACCTTCACCCTGGAACTGGCTGCGTCCAATGGGAATCGGGAATTTCGGTTCGCGCCGGGCCAGTTCAATATGCTCTATGTGTTTGGGGTGGGTGAAATCCCAATTTCAATCAGCGGAGATCCAGCCAAACCGGAAATGCTCATCCATACCACCCGCGCCGTTGGTACGGTGACCAACATCATGCGGCAATCAAAGCGAGGCGATGTGATTGGTATTCGAGGGCCCTATGGCACGCAATGGCCAATCGAATCGGTGGAAGGAAGTGACATCGTGCTGGTGGCTGGCGGCATTGGGCTGGCCCCACTTCGCCCGGCGCTCTATCACATTCTGGCGCACCGTGAAAAATATGGGAAAGTCGTGGTGCTCTATGGCACGCGGAGCCCGTCTGACATTCTCTATCACAAAGAACTTGAACTCTGGCGCGGTCGGTTTGATATCGAAGCCCTCGTCACCGTGGATCGTTCTGCCGGAAACTGGCGCGGACACGTTGGCGTGGTGACAACACTCATCCGACGGGCCGGGTTTGATCCGCACCATACCGTAGCCTTTGTCTGCGGGCCTGAAGTCATGCTGCACTTCACCATGCTCGAACTCAACCGACGTGGACTCCCCAGCGAGCGGATTTTCATTTCGATGGAACGCAACATGAAATGTGCGGTCGGCTTTTGCGGCCATTGCCAGTACGGCCCAAATTTTATCTGCAAAGACGGACCTGTGTTCCGATTTGACCAGGTTCAGGGGTTGTTTGGGAAACGGGAAGTGTAGATCAGGGTTCAGGGTTCAGGGTTTGGAAAAAGGACGAAAAGGACATAAGGGACATAAATTCGAAAACCCGGAACCCGGAACCCGGAACCCGGAACCCGGAA
>CAZXCE010000176.1:0-14284 GCA_964639175.1 uncultured Clostridia bacterium | reverse complement strand
GAGGACGATCACTTCCTCAAAACCTCTGTATTCCTCTGTGTCCTCTGTGGTGAGGTGGTTGATCGCTGCCCGATGGGTTGCCCCTACGATTTGGGTTTCACTTCAAGTTGGGACTCAACCGGCACATCGAAAAATTTGGGTCAGGACAAGGGTCGGGGTTTCAGGGGTTTCGAAACCAGTCACCAGTCATCAGATACAAAACACGAACAAGGTGGACGGATCCCGTTGTTTTCCGATAGAGTAGGTAACCTGTTTCCCAAACAGGCTTTCCGCGCTCAAAACTCCCGATGCCCAACCCATTTTTCCACTGAGCTAAAACCGGCATGATCATTTTGTCTTCCCCCTCTGAATCACCTGTACCTGTCGTTCAGTCTCGTGGTATCACGACGGCAGCACGCCTCCGGCAATATCTTCTCATCTGGTTTTGTATGTTTCTGGCCTGGCCGGGACTGGGTGTTCCAGCACAAACACGGGCCACTCGTCCGGCACCAGCCAAATCAGCCGGCCCGCCTAAACTGATTCTCTTAATTGTGGTTGATCAATTTCGCCCTGATTACCTGACCCGGTTTGGAGACCTGTTTGGGGCAGGTGGATTTCGACGCTTGCTCAATCAGGGGGCGTACTTTACGTCGTCACATTACCTGCATGCCTGTACCTACACCGCCTGTGGACATTCAGTTTTGCTTTCTGGATCAATCCCGGCCATTACAGGCATTATTGGGAACGAGTGGGTAGATCGCGAATCAGGCTTTAAGGTCACCAGTGTGAGCGATGCTGATTATGTTGGCGTCCCCGAAGGTCGCGGCGCCAGTCCACGGAAAATGATGAGCACCACCCTTGGGGATCAACTTCGGCTGCAGAACAATTTTCGGTCGCGGGCAATTGGGATTTCCCTCAAAGATCGGAGCGCAATTCTTCCGGCAGGGAAAAGTGCGAATGCGGCCTACTGGTTTGACACGGCCAAAGGACAGATGCAGACCAGCAGCTATTACCTTCCCCAGCTTCCAGCCTGGGTGAAAACCTTCAATGATCAGAAAATCCCAACCGGCTATTTTGGGAAAACCTGGGATCGCCTCCTTCCAGAAAGTGAGTATGCGCGCTCCGACCAGGACAATGCCGCTTATGAAACCGGGCTTTCTGGGGTGAAAACTTTTCCACACGTGGTGAATGGTGGTGGCACCCAGGCTGGGCCCAAATTTTATGATGACTTCACCCGAACCCCCTGGGCCAATGACTATCTGGTGGATTTTGCCGAGCTGGCAATTGAACATGAAAAGCTGGGACAGGATGAATATACCGATGTCCTGTCAGTGAGTTTTTCAGCCAATGACATCATGGGCCATGCGTTTGGTCCATATAGCCAGGAAATGCAGGACATGGTGATCCGCACCGACCGCACCCTTGAACGGTTTTTTCAAATCATTGATCAGCGGGTAGGGCTGACCAACACCCTGGTGGTTTTTTCGGCTGATCACGGCGTGGCGCCGGTTCCAGAATATGCGCAGGCCAAAAAACTCGGTGGCGGACGGGTTTCGAAAAAAGCCCTCTATGAAATCATCAGCCAGACACTCAACGGAAAATATGGTGAAGCACCCTGGATTGCTGGTAGTTCCAACGAATCAATCTACCTCAATCAGGAAGTGATCAAATCAAAGGGGTTGAATCAGTCAGAGGTTGAGCGGGTGGCAGGTGAGGCAGCGATGAGTATTCAAGGAGTGGCAACCTACTTTACCCGAACCCAGTTAATTAACGGTCCACAACCAGCCAGTGACCTCTCACAACGAGTTGCCGCCGCGTTTAACCCGCAACGAAGCGGTGATGTCTATCTGATTGCCCAGCCCTACTTTTTCTTTGAAGAAGACTACTTTCTGGCTACCACGCACGGGTCTCCATACAGTTATGACACCCACGTTCCCGTCATTTTGATGGGAAAAGAGCTACGTCCTGGTCAATATCCGGCGCCGAGTTCCCCGGCTGATATTGCGCCAACCCTGGCCGCAATCCTTGGGATTGAACCGCCGAGTGGTTCAGTCGGTCGGGTGTTAACCGAAGCGCTGGAACCAGCCGTCGCCCCAACAAAAAAGAAAAAATAATACCAGTTCACAGTCAGTAGTCAGCAGTCAGTAGCTCACTAAATTCAATTTGTAGAATCACTTGACTATTTTTCATCACAAGGGATTCACGATCAAACAACCTTCTTCCATTTTGAAGTTCCACACCTGTACTTTCAAACGGCGTAAGGCTTGAGAGGTATGTATTTCCTTCAGCCCCCAGCCCTTAGCCCCAAGCCCTAAAGATATGACTACCGAATTCTCACGCATCCTCTATCAAGTTGAAGCCCCACTGGCAACGATTCTGCTCAATCGTCCTGACAAACGAAACGCTCTGGATGATCAGACACTCCACGAACTCCGAACCGCAGTGACAGCGGCTGGGGCGGACCCGGCAGTGCGGGTCATTTTGTTAAAAGGCGCCGGAAAAGATTTTTGTGCCGGTGCTGATTTGTCGGCCCTGGAAAAAATTGCCCAGGCTGGAACACTTGAAAATATCAGTGATGCCGAAGGCTTTATGCAGCTTTTTGTCCAGATGCGATATTTGCCCAAGCCGATTGTCGCTCAGGTGACAGGCCGTGCCCTGGCCGGAGGGTGCGGGCTGGCATCAGCCTGTGATGTCATTTTGGCGGCTGAAAGTGCTCAGTTTGGCTATCCAGAAGTCAAAATTGGGTTTATTCCAGCCATGGTCATGGCGATTTTGCGCCGCAATATCAGCGAGAAACGAGCCTTTGACTGGATGGCAATTGGTGACCCCCTTTCAGCCCAGGAAGCAGCCAGTTATGGGCTGGTCACTCACGTCTACCCAGATGCTGAATTTGACGCCAAAGCTCTGGCATATGTCACCACACTGGCGTCACGGAGTGCATCAGCTCTCTATTTAATGAAACGCCTGCTCTATCATATGGATGGAATGACCTTTGAATCGGCAATCCGAAGCGGGGTTGACGGTAATGTGCTCAGTCGCAGCACCGAAGATTGTCAGGCTGGAATTGCGAGATTCCTGAAAAAAAGCTGAGCTTTGAGAGGCTAAAACCTGGGTTGATATCATCTCGGCATGGAATCCTGGCATTGCAGGAAGGCTAAGTTATTAAAAAGAAAGTATTTCTGCAATACCCTGCCTCTAGTACTTTGACCTCTAATCGGTTTGGCCAGCTTGAGTTTCTCCAACACTCAATCTCTGTTTGATGATTGGTTCAAACTGCGGGTTGAGTTCAGTTGCTTTTTGAAAAGACTGAATCGCCTCAACCCGGTGATTGGACTCAAGTTGTATATCTCCGAGTGTGTACCAGTATTGCCCATGATTGGGATTTTGAGTGATAGCTTGTTTGACCCATACCTCAGCCTCACCAAGTTGTTTGGTCATCAGCAAGGAGTACCCCAACTGGAAACATCTTTGTGCTGATTTCTGAAAGTTTGGATCCAGTTTTTTGACTTTTGTAAGCACCTTGATGGTTTCCTGATGGTTTTGACTCAGGAAATAGGTATTGGCTAGAGAGTAGTATACGGGCACCTCCCCTGGAGTAACCCGGCTGAGTCGTTCTAACACTATAATTTCTTCTGCCACCATCTGATTGGCACGAAGTACAATTGATAGATTATTGAGTGCAAATGCATTATTTGGGTGAAACTCAAGTATGCGTGTATACAGTGTCAGATCACTCGCCCAGAATGGAACCTGAATGGTGCTGAGTACAATCAGGCTGAGGATCAATCCCGATGTAACCACACCAGGCAGTATCTGTTTTTCAGCATAACTCACCCAGAGTTTTGAAAGTGCCCATCCGACCAGGCAGGCAAATCCGAGTGACGGCAAAAACAAATACCGGTCATGAACAAACTCGTTTGGTCGGAAATGTTTAAGGTTGAGAGTAGGAAGCAATGGGAGAATGATCCAACTGCTGAAAATCCAGACTTGTTGGAACCTCCGCCCGCACCACACAACAAAAACTGCCAGAACTCCAAGCGTAGCCAGTGGCCCCCAGAAATAAGGACTCCAGGCGGCACCGACATAAAATAGTTCATATTCCAGCCGAAGGTTGACCGGCCAAATCAGTAAACTGATGTATTTCAGCAAAACCAGTGGCGCCGTAAGAACCAAAATCAGTGGAGTCAGGTCAGGGTTTCCAACCAGATTCTCCTTGAGGACAAGCTGTCGCACTGCCAGATACCCGATAAGGACAGCCAGATGAACGCCCAGGGTTCGGAAAACCTGAATTCCCTTCTCCAGCCAATCCCTGATTGAACCAGGTGATTGCATCCCAAGCTGATACACAAAGGCCATTGGAATCCAAAACACAGCAAATTCTTTATTCAAGAGGGCAAACAGGAAGAAGGCGGCTGAAATCCAGCGATCCCGGCGGGAATGATGTGCCTGTGAGTCCACTGACCGCAGGTAAAAGACCATGGCTGGAATAAAACCAATCAGAACCAGCGAATCAGCAAAACAGGTAATCCAGGCAACCGATTCCACATGGATTGGATGAAACGCAAAGATAGCAGTTGCAATAATTTGCGGCGGGCCTGTTCCGCACATAATGCCAGCAGACCACCAGACCAGACCAATGACTATCAGGTACAATCCAACACAGCAGATATGCCACCCAAATGGATTTTCACCAAACAAACTGTACTGGAAGGTTGCCCAAACAAGGTAAAACGGGCGGTAGGAATTGGTTACGGCATATCCTTCTTTTTGCCCGCTTAACACCTGAGCGGTGAATGCTTTATGAATATATTTCCAGGAACGGATATGAAGATTTTCCTCTAACACCTGATGATCGTCAAAAACACGGTTGAATGCAAATGTGGGAAGATACAGGAAAAAACAAATCCCTAAGATGGCAATCAGCCAGACATGTCCTCCGTTCTGAAAAGTTCTAGCCAAACGAGATTGAAGCTGAGCAAAGGGAGAGGTTGAAGCAAACTGACTCAAAGAAGGTTGGGTTGGGGTCATAAATTTGGATAGGTCAATTGTCAAAAGGGAGGAAATGCCTTCACGAATGCATTTCTTGCACTGAGCTCGAAACTCACTTTACATCAGATGTACTGGCTCTTGCCCCTTGAATTTGTGCCAGATATGCCTGACATCGTTCGATATTCGGGCTGGCACAATTGAAAAACTGATACACTGAGAGCCAGGGATGGAGCCCAAACACCTTTCGCTGAACGGATTTGAAGAAGTACCGCACAACATCTGTTATTTCCTGGGCTGAGTTTACGTGTTCATGCCGCATAAACACATCGTAGTTAAGCCCATAGCGTTTTCTGAATTCAATCCCCGTTGTGCAGGTATATCCTAACTTCCATAAGATGGTTCCTTCACTGGGAATGGCTGCCCGAAAACACCCTTTGGAAGTGAGTAAAAGTCCACTCCGTGCAACCACTTCCGGTAAATCGCACAAATGCTCCAGGACCGCAATCGAAATAATCCGGTCATACTGATGGCCAGATGGTATTTCGCGAATATCATCATAGATATGGTGGATCTGTTTCAACCACGGTGACTGTTCAAAGAACATTCGAAAAGGTTCGATGATGTCATATATGTGGGGTGACGGTTCAAATGGAAGATGATTGAGTGTACCCGCCCCAATTTCCAGAGTGGTCAGTGGAGCTTGGTTTTGCTGGACGTCTGCCGCCACTCGATAGTGCATCCATCTTTCCATCCGTTGAGATAGGCTTGAAGCTGGCGATTGACCTTGACGATTCTTCTTGTACCATTGATTGATTGCCTCTCGATACTCAACTGGCAATGGAGGTCGTACTTTTGGGTAGTTCTCAAACATTGAGCCTTCCCTTCCTGATAAGAAATAATCACTTTGAAGAACAAACCCACTTGATGCCATTGATCTGGGATCTGGGTTTCAATTAAGGCATAGCTCCTTGAAACTGGCAAATGATTCAGATATTGGATTGACGAAACCATGATGAATCGTTGCTGAAAAACCAGGGCAGATCAAACTTCAGCCCTTTTTCTCGAAAATCACCTGCTTCACAAGATTAACCATTCCCTGCCGCCGGCACGATGCTTCAGAATTTTGGTTTTATGGATCAAACCGTTTCACTCCCAACGAAGTCAATTTCGATTGTGGCGCCCTGCTTTAATGAACAGGACTGTCTTGAGGCTTTTTACCAGGCTCTTTCCCAGACAGTTGCCAAACTGACTGGCTACCAGTTTGAATTTATTCTGGTGGATGACGGTTCACACGATCAAACCTTTGCGATTGCCCAGAAACTGGCACGGCAAGACAACCGGGTCAAAATTATTTCTTTTTCTCGAAATTTTGGTCATCAGTCGGCACTCCTGGCCGGGATGGATGCCGCTTCTGGACAGGCGGTGATTACGATGGACAGTGATTTGCAACACCCGCCAGAACTGATTCCACAGTTAGTCCAGTCCTGGGAACAAGGTTTTGATATTGTTTCTGCCCTTCGACGTGACACTGCCGATGCAACTCTTTTTAAAAAGATGGCCAGTCGAGGGTTTTATTCTTTTATCAATCGGATTTCCAGTATTGCAATCACGCCAACGGCTGATTTCCGACTCATGGACCGGCTGGCTGTGGACGGATATTTGCAACTGCGTGAATATCACCGATTTAATCGAGGGTTGATAGATTGGATTGGGTTTCGAACTACAACCATTCCTTTTGAAGCGCCAGCTCGATTTGCTGGCCAAACCAAATTCTCGGTTGTCAGAATGGCCCGGTTTGCCCTTCACGCTCTGGTTTCTTTTTCGGTGTTTCCACTCCGCCTGGCTATATTCTTGGGATTGTTCATTGCGTTTCTGGCAGGTGGTTACGCCATTTATGCGGTCTACGCCATGCTTGTTCTGCGATCTACTTTACCTGGCTGGACTTCTCTGGCAGTAACCATGCTTTTGCTTGGCGGGGTTCAACTTATCTGCCTGGGACTGGTTGGTGAGTATGTCGGAAAAATCTTTGAAGAAGCCAAACATCGCCCATTGTATGTTATTCGTCGCCGGGAAGGGTTTGACCCGCCACCCTCTTCTCGACCGAAATCAGTGATTCAAGAATCAAAATGAAAACGAAAAGGGAGCCAACTTGAGGCTGGCTCCCTTTTCTTTCGCTGTATGCCGAACAAACTCGTCGGTTAGAAGCTGTATTTAAACGCAAACTGGATCAGGCGTGGGCCGGTTGAGGTGCTCACGATCCGTCCAAAGTTGGGGTTGGCACGAACGTTCACCGGGTTGGCGAAATTCGTCTGGTTGAAGATGTTATAGAATTCAGCCCGGAACTCGACTTTGTGACGTTCTTTGATCGGGATGAATTTCACAACTGAAATGTCAGTGTTGGTCTGGCCAGGGCCAGTCAAAATGTTACGACCAGTGGTACCAAAGTTTCCATTCCCGCTCGACAGGATAAAGGCACTGGTATTGAAGTACCGGTTGAGCCGTTCTTTATCAGGTCCGCTGCCGTTTGGATCGCCGCCAAACAACGGATTGTAGCTGGCACGTGATGAATCAAAGAGGCCAGCCGTGTTGATCACGCTAAATGGTGATCCGGTTTGACCAGTGAAAACACCTGAAAGCTGCCAGTTGTTGACCAGCGACTTCCCAATCACGTTATCGCCTTTGTAGATTGCCGGCAGGTCATAGACCATGCTGACGACCAGGCGATGGCGACGGTCAAAATCAGCAGTGGCCCGGTTTCCAGCAAAATTCCCCTGGTTTCCAAAGTCAGCCGACACGTCGCTCGTTCCGTTTGATGATCCCTGACCGGAATATTCGTCAATGGCGTGTGAATAGGTGTAGGCCACCAATCCCTGCAGTCCGTTGGAATAACGTCGGGTCAGGCTCACTTGCAGTGAGTTGTAGTTGGACTTGGCTGTATTTTCGGTCAAATGCACACCAAAGCCTTGAATCACAACTTCAGACAGCGATGGAGAGAAAGGTCCAGTCTGAACCTGGTTTGGTCCACGCAACGTGTTGACATTGCGCAACCGTGACAGTTTGCGGCCTTGTGAGCCGACAAAGGTCACTTCCAACTGGGTGTTTGGTATAAATTCCCACTGGAAGCCCAGGGTATACTGTTGAATGTATGGTGTCCGGGCGGCATGGAGGCCAGGGTAAATCCCCTGCACCGGAACCGGAACATTACCGGCGAAGAACGGCAAACCACCTGTCGGGAAGTTTGTGCGATTTTGGAGATTCAATGGATACTGCTGCGGAATCGGAGCAAACGGGCTGCTAAATGGCCGTGAGAATGGCGTGCCAGGCAGAATTGAAGCAATCGTGTAATACGGGAAGCTCAACCCCTGGTTGTTGGCCGCACGGGCATTTGGACGGTCATAGTACACACCATATCCGCCACGAATCACAAACTTGCCTGAGTCAAATGGGTTGTAGGCAAACCCAAACCGTGGTGCAAAATTGTTCCGGTCAGGATCAACCAGCGATTTACGCAGGGTTGGAATCCCGGCCAGTGGTGTTTCAGCATTGTCAGCCTGGAAGAAACCATTGAAGGTTCCGATCCGGCCAGCGCCTGGCACGGTGTCGTCAAAGGTCACAAACCGACCTTCGGTGTCATAGAAGGCACCGTAGTAGTCATACCGAACACCCAGATTCAGGGTCAGCTTGTTGTTGACCCGATAGTCATCCTGGAAGAAAAACGCATGGTCGTGTGACCGAACCGCGCGCTGAGCTGAACCAGGACCAATGATCGAGAAGATGCTGGGCAGACCAAACAATTGACCATTTGAAGCCAGGGTTGGGGCCACGAGCAATTCGGTGAAGGCATCTGGACGGGTAATCGAGCCTGGACGGCTGGCAGCCAGGGCGGCGGCGACACCACCGGTGAAGGTGATTGAACCGCGAGCAAAAATGTCAAAGTCCAGCCGAACCCGGTTATAGCGGTATTCACCGCCAAACTTCATTGAGTGTCGGCCTTTGGTCCAGGTCACAGTGTCACCAAATGACAGCGTGTCGGCCTGGTTGTCGCTCTGTGAAAATCCTGATGGACCAACCGTAAACTGGTTCAACAGGGCAATGGCTGGCAGTCCGCTGAAATTCCCCTGGTTGGGGGTGCTGATTCCAAACTGAGCCGCAGTGAACGGTTCTTCTGGAATGGCGGTGGTTGGAATGGCGTTATAGCCAAACCGGAATTCATTGACGAGGCCACTTCCAAACACATGCGTGTCAGTCACTGACAAAAAGCGGTTATCGGCAGTGGTCGCCACCGGATATCCCGGCGTTTGCAAGGCATTTGCCAACCCAAACTGGCTAAACAATCCCTGATCCAACGAGTTGTTGGCAAAGAAGAATTTGACCCCCAACCGGTTGTTGCTTGTCACCTGCGCATCAACGTTGGCATTGAACTGGTCTTCGTCAAAAGTTGATTCAGAGGTTAAGGTTCGGAATGAACGGCCATTTCCAGACGGAATCAGAAATTCTCCGTTCGGGTATCGAGCTTGCAGCAGTCCAATCGAAACTGGATTGACATATCCACCAAAAAGTGGTGCCCGGGTCCGGGACAGTGCAGCCAGGGCAGTCAATGACCGATCATCAGTTAAATCTGGTGACGTAAACGCGGTGGCCAGACTGTTGGTCAATGACGTGCCATTGGTTTCACGCGTTCCCTGGTATGAACCAAAGAACCACACTTTATCTTTGACAATCGGGCCACCAAAGGTGCCGCCAAACTGATGGCGATTGTTCTTGGGCCGATCAACGCCTTGCCCGTTAAGGAAGAAGTTGTTGGCGTTCAGCTTTTCATTGCGAATAAAGTAGTACGCGTTGCCATGGAATTCATTGGTACCTGACTTGGTCACCGCCGTCACAATCCCGCCGGCATTACGCCCCTGAGACGCATCAAACTGGCTGGTTTGGACGATAAATTCCTGAAGCGCATCGGTAGCTGGCACCGCCAGATTGGGGGTTGAGCCAGTTCCGATTGAGTTGGCATCAATACCGTTGATCAGCACTGAATTGCTGGTCGTACGCTGACCGTTCACATTGATGGCGGTATCGCCACGACCAACTTCTGAAGTGTTGGTAATGTTGCTGGATGTCCCAGCCGACAAAGTCAACAACTGCTGAAAGTTGCGGGTTGGCAGCGGTAATTGACGCAGGCTGCGTTCTTCAATCACCCGACCGCCGGTGGCCGAATCGGTTCGGACCAGCGGAGTTTCGCTGGTGACAGTGATGATTTCCGACGTCCCAGAACCGACTTCCAGTTTGGCGTTTGCCACCGTGGTTTCGGTAATCCGGACTGGTACATTGTCAAGTGTGAACTGTTTAAAACCTTCGATCTTGACCTCAATACGGTACGTTCCTGGCGGGAGAAGGGTGACCAGATAGTCACCGGATTCATTGGTGGTCACATCACGACTGACCCCTGTATCCTGGTTGGTGACGGTCACCGTAGCCCCCGAAAGTATTGCCCCGGATGGATCCGTGACCGTACCACGAAGCTGCCCGGTTGCGGCCTGGCCCCAAGCAACGGTTGGGAAAAGACACAGAGCGAATGCCAAGAAAAACACGGCAGTTGAAAAGATTGACTTTTCGCGTTCGCCCAGCCTTTTCTTCTTCGGAGCTACAGCCAGATGTATGAGTTGATTGAACATGTAGCAAACTCTCCTTTTATTTTCTGGACTCTTGCAAACGATGATGGTTGGAATGCCCGATGATGGCACCTCCGTTCAAAGTGAATGAAAGCTGGGGAAATGACCAAAAGGCCGCACCTTCCCCTTAGTTCCTAAGCACACTGAGAGCGAAGATATCCAAGTGTGTGGGCAAACTCACTGCACAAAAGCTGGCTACGGCTGGATTATGGTTTAGGATTTGACGAGTCAGGGGAAGATTTACACAAGGTTTAGTTCTTGTCTAGCCTTTTCGGACATTAGGAGTCACTTCCTGCAACTCCTTGACGCCGTTGCACAAAAATCCAAATTTCTATAGGTGAAATCCAATTCTTCAGATCTTTGAGAATCTGAATTTCAGTGCATGTCCGCGTAGAAATCCACCAGGTTTTCAACCACATAGTGACGCATTTCAGCCGTGAGTTCGGGATAGATTGGAAGTGCCAGTGTTTCGAGAGCAGCACGCTCAGATTCAGGAAAATCACCCGTACGGTATCCCAAATCAGCAAAACATTCCTGTTGGTGGAGTGAAAGCGGATAGTAGACTTCAGTTCCGATGCTCTGTTCTTTGAGAAAATTCCGCAGGGCATCGCGGTTGGTGGCTCGAATCACAAATTGATTAAAAATATGCCGCACGTCAGGCAAAACCGTCGGCAATTGAACCTTGTCGGCCAGTCCTGGGTGTGCCGCAACGAGTTCTGCATAGTGGTGAGCATTCTGAGCCCGAGCTGTGCTCCACGCATCCAGATGACGCAATTTAATCCGGAGCACCACGGCCTGGAGCGCATCCAGACGACTATTAAATCCAACATAGCGATGATAGTACTTGGTGGTTTCACCGTGAACCCGGAGCGCCCGCAACCGCGCTGCCAGCCCATCATCGAGCGTCGTGAGGCATCCGGCATCACCCGCAGCCCCCAGATTTTTGGTCGGGTAAAAACTAAAACACCCAATCAGCCCCATTGAACCAGCCCGCTTCCCTTTCCACTCAGCCCCAATGGCCTGGGCGGCATCTTCAATCACCGGCAGGTCATGGGCACAGGCAATCTGATTGATGACGTCCATATCCGCGCACTGACCAAACAGATGAACTGGAATGATGGCACGGGTCCGGGGTGTGATTTTTTGTTCAAGCTGGGTGGGGTCAAGATTGAAGGTGTGGGGCTCGATATCAACAAAAACCGGGATGGCACCAAGGCGGGAAATCGAGCCGGCGGTGGCAAAAAACGTGTAGGGTGTGGTGATGACTTCATCGCCGGGCTTGATATCGAGTGCCATCAAGGCCAGCAACAGCGCATCCGAACCGGACGCACAGGCAATGGCATGCGGAACACCACAATATTCGGCGATTTCTTTTTCCAGGAGTTCGACTTCACGACCCAGGATAAAAGCCTGGTTTTCAAAAACGGTTTCAATCGCGGGCAGAAGTTCAGAACGAAGCGTGGCAAACTGCGCTTTCAAATCAAGCAAGGGAACATTCATGGGGATTCACTCTGGGAAACAGGCTGGGGAACAACCATCACAGGGCTCATTCAAATGGCCCCCCAAAGGGTTGTCTTGCCCCCAAACCGAATTCAAAAGGGGGCTACCCTAGCCTATTTTCCCAGCAATTGTCCACCCTTTCCACACGATCAGTGGTCAGTCAGCCACACCTGGAGAGAAGCGTTCTCAAAAAATCGATCAATCGCTCAGCAGCTACCTGAAATCAACTCAACCTTTTTTGTTTCAAGGAGTTACCGCAATATCAGCCAGTTACTTTGTCTCCTTGAATATAACATGCCGCCGCACAATCGGATCATATTTCCGAAATTGCAGCCGTCCGGTTGATTTGGATTTGTTTTTCGTCGTGTAGTAGCAATAAGCACTTTCGGTACTTCGTAATCTAACCTGGGCTCGTTTTCCAGTTGCCATAAGAAATATCTGTCCTTGTCAAAAAGAAATAGCGAACTCTGCTCAGAAATCATTGCCTGGTACCGGAGGTGTTTTCAGTGCCAATCATCTCTGAGCAAAATCGCAAGTTTCTCAAACCTTATTCAGCCCTGTATTTCTGGCAGTTATTTTTCAATCAGTAGCTGGAATTTCAGAATTAGCGGTCTCCCAGTGTTTGGGTTTGGTACCAACCAACAAAAAACCCACCTTTAACGTGAAAGGTGGGTTGCTTTATCGCTGGGAGCAGTACACGGATGAGAGGTTGACCTCTGTTGGCTCAGGCGTCGACAAGCTCGCTGGCTTCTTCATCTTCCCACTGAGGAAACGGATCTTCGATTGTTTCCCAGTATTCAGAGTCAAAGGCCAGCTCAGAATCAGTCAGTAAACAGGCATTGAGTTCAGATTCAATCAGGTCCTGATCCAGATCAATTCCAATAAACACCAGTTCTTGCCGCCGATCACCAACCTCTGGATCCCATAATTGCCTGATCTCTTCGTGGAGTTCTGGATCTTCAGGCCATTCCTCACGCGGAGTGTCAGCCCACCAGATGCCACCGGGTTGAATCCGCAAATCATGCCCGGCCTGGCTCCACACCGCCAGTTCTGTTGGACGCGAAGCCAGCCAGAAAAATCCTTTGGAACGAACAATATTTTCCCACCATTCGCTCTTTCCACGCTTTGTGAGAAAAGTCCAAAGCCGTTGTGGATGAAAGGGTTTTCGGGCGCGAAAAACAAAGCTGCTGATTCCATATTCGAGTGTTTCAGGGGTGTGTTCACCACGTAATTCCTGAAGCCAGCCAGCCGCCTGACTGGCCCGTTCAAAATCAAACCGTCCAGTATTGAGAATTTCCGTTAATGGGGCTTTTCCAAACTGTGTGCGCACCAGTCTGGCTTCTGGATTGAGGTGATGCAGGATGGATTCAAGCATGGCCAGATCGTCTTCAGCGATCAGATCTGTTTTGTTGAGCAGGATGACGTCACTAAATTCGATTTGATCAATCAACAGATTCACAATTGACCGGTCATCATCTTCGCCAAGGGCCACACCACGCTCCAGCAAACTTTCACCTTCGGCATAGTCCTTCAGAAAATTCAGCGCATCAACTACGGTTACCATCGTGTCCAGTTGTGCGACATCGGACAGGCTTTGACCACTTTCATCGGCAAAAGTGAAGGTTTCGGCAACAGGTAATGGCTCAGAAATTCCGGTGGACTCAATCACCAGATAATCAAACCGGCCTTCGCGGGCGAGTCTGGCGACTTCGATTAAGAGATCCTCACGCAACGTGCAGCAAATACAACCATTTGACATTTCAACCAGCTTTTCTTCAACCCGGTTGAGCGTGGCTTCGCCCTGACGCACAAGTTGCGCATCAATGTTGACCTCGCTCATGTCATTTACAATTACTGCCACCCGCAGTCCGTCACGATTCCTCAAAATGTGATTGAGTACCGTGGTTTTCCCAGCCCCGAGAAAGCCTGACAGCACGGTCACAGGCAACTTTGGCTTCACAGACATGATATTCCCCCCGATTCCGAATCTCTTTTTCAGGTGTGAAAAAAGAACGGTCAGTGTGTTGGGAATCTGTGATTTCAGCGATGAAAAAGTAACCAGTGGTTGTGAAAGGGAGGTGGGTGGCAGATTTTCGCAATTGGATGGAGGTGGCGGCTCAAAGCCAATGAGCTGGCTCTATTGCTGTTCA
>CAZXCE010000175.1:0-14317 GCA_964639175.1 uncultured Clostridia bacterium | reverse complement strand
TCCGGGTTCCGGGTTCCGGGTTCCGGGTTCCGGGTTCCGGGTTTTCGAAACCAGGTACCAAGTACCAAGTACCAAGCACCAAGCACCATCCTGGAGGTTTTCCGTGAAATTTTTTGTTCCGTCCTTTCGTCAGTCCGTCTGTGTGATGGGCCTGACTTCTGCTGTGATGATTTCGTCACTTGGGGGACCCGGCATTTTGGCGCAGTCCAAACCGCAAACTCCGCCTGGCACAGTTGCCAAAGCACCAGTCACTCCGGTCGAATCAGTTGATAAAGCCGCTGTGCTGGCCGCAACCGAGGAGATCTTCAAAGCGGTGAGCAAGCTCCGTGGACTTGAAATCAAAAAGGATGTCAAAGCTGGTTTTCGCAACCGTGAAGAACTGGAAAAGGACGTTCTGAAAGACATGGACGAATCAACGCCGGCCAGCGAGTTTGATGCCCAGGCCAAATTGCTTGGCAAGCTTGGGTTGGTGCCAGCCAAATACAAACTCCGCGAAGAAATGATCAAAATCCTGAGCGAGCAGATTGGCGGGTATTACAAGCCGCGCACGGGTGAATTTTTTCTGACGGATCGGACTGATTTGGAAGAACAGAAAATTGTGATTGCTCATGAATTGACGCATGCCTTGCAGGATCAGCATTTTGACTTGCGCCGGTTTGAGAATTTTCCCAAAGGCATGGGCGATAAGGAATCAGCCATTCACGCCCTGATTGAAGGCGAAGCCACCGTTGTCATGTTTGATTATTTGCTGGAACCGCTGGGAGGCAGTGTTGCAAAGCTCCCGATTTCAATCACCGATATGTTGCAAGTGATGTCAGGTCCTGGGATGGATTCGCAGGAAAAAACCCAGATGTTGTCGAATGCGCCCCGATGTATTCGTGAATCGTTGACCTTTCCTTATTTTACTGGTGCCGGGTTTGTTCAGGCACTGGTGAAAGACGGTGGATGGGCCAGTGTTTCAAAGGCTTATACCACCTTGCCCGAAAGCACTGAGCAGATTATGCACCCCGAAAAGTACCTGAAAGGGGAGTCGGCCACCCGGATTACACTGGCTGCCGCCGAAAGCGTGCTTGGAAAAGACTGGAAAGTTGTCACCGGAGATGTGACCGGCGAGTTTGGCTATACCCTGATTCTGTCTGAGTATCTGGATGAAGCCGATGGTTCACGTGGCGCTGATGGCTGGGATGGTGATGCCTGTCGGTTGTATGAAAACGCCAAAACCGGGCAGTTGCTTCTGGTCCAGCACACGAGTTGGGACTCAGCCGATGAAGCCAAAGAATTTTATGATGCCTATGCTGAGCGAACACGCAAACGCTATACCGGCAGCAAGTTTGTTGAAACCAAACAGGGATTTCAGGGCGAGACCAAAGAAGGCTGGGTTACCGTGCAGATAAAGGGCTCAGAAGTCCTGGTTCTGGAAGGATCAACGACGGCAAAAGATGCCAGTACTGTATCTGCCTGGTTCTGGAAAGAAGATACATGCGAGAAAGCAAAGAAACAGGGCTGAGAAAACCAGGGCTCAAGGCTAGGGGCTCAGGGCTAGGGGGTATTCAACCCGACTTCTTCAGCCCAAAGTCTTCAGCCCCCAGCTCCCAGCCCGTTGTCTTCAGCCCCCCGGTTTCGCTGGCTTCACCAAAAAATAACCTCAGGGCAATACTGGTGTAACATCAGACTTCTACTGTTTGGCCTGGGTGAGCTAATACCAGTCTGGACTATGCGGCGAGCAAGTTTTCTTTGCTCGCCGTTTTTTTTGAGTTGGACATCTGGGTGGCTGGTTCACTCCAATTTGAATGAGTCAGGATGAGTTTCGATTTTTCAGAATCTTCGAATTCCAATTCCAGATGACCTTCCTTGACAGGCTTGTTTCGTGCCGGCTAAAGTCACATTTCTGCAGAATTTTTCCTCAAGCGAGTTCCAGGGCCAAACACTTTTTCATCCTAGCACTTGAATGCCGTTGTTTGGAATTTGCGGGCAATGGTTTTTACCTGCTTCAGGGGAACCCCGTATGCGAGAGAGTCCTGTCATACTCGTAGCGACTGACAACCCCAGTCAACGTGCCCTTATCGTGTCGCTGCTCCAAAACGCCAAATACCGGGTTTATGCCGCCAGTAATGGATATGAGGCGTTAGCCTATGTCCAGGAATCGGTCATTGATGCGCTGATTGCTGATATTTCTCTGGAAGGAATTGACGGGCTGGATGTCTGTCGTCAGTTGCGCGCCCAACCCACAACCCGTCACATTCCAATCCTGTTAATCAGTCCATCCGCCACCCGTGATGATGATGTGCTTTCAGCGTTACTGGCAGGTTCTGATGACTGTCTGGCCACGCCATTTCGACCCCAGGAGTTAACCCTGAAACTCAGACACATGCTGGAACGTCAACACTGGGCCGTTGAGCGGCAGCGGGTGGTCGAAAATCTGGTCTGGTTGGCCAACAGTACCGATCTGTTTTCAAGCGGCGAGCAACCCAAATATGAGCCTCCGCCTGAGCCGACGCCCAATGGAAAACCCGCGACGGCTGATGATACCGCCGAACTTCCAACCCCAACTGAACTTTTTCGACAGCGTCCTTCTGAAACCGAATGGGATGAAGTTGAAGACGCGATGCAGCAGGCGCTCAGGTATTTTCAGGAAGTTCACAGCGGTGAAGAGGAGGTACTCATCCGGTCAGCTATGTCACGGTTGTCAACCGCCGTGGCCCAGGCCAGTTTGTACCGTCAGGCCCGGTCGCACGTGGCTGGCTTGCAGGAAGCCAATGAAAAACTCAAGGAACTGGATCGCCTCCGGAGTGAATTTACCAATGCCATTGTGCATGACATTCGTTCACCGCTGGGGAGCGTGATTTCAACACTCGAACTGATTGAGATGGAATTGCAGGGCAAGAAGCCAGATATGGGTGAGTTGCGCGAGTTGATCAATGGCGCCCGTCAGGTTTCAGAGAAAATGATCAGTTTGATCAATGAATTGCTTGATTTCTCGAAGATGGAAGCTGGTGTTTTGCAGTTGGAGTTTATTCCGATTGCCCCGCATGAAATCATTCAGGAAGCTGGTGAAACCTGGGCGGTGGTGTCCAAACGCAAGAATGTCTCATTGAGTTATGGATGCGATACCAATTTGCCGAAAGTAATGGCCGATGCCCGCAGCATTCAGCGGGCGCTGATGAACCTCCTTTCAAACGCGATTAAGTTTACTCCTGAAGGAGGGCAAATCTGGATTGAAGCCCGACTGGTGGAAGGCCAGCAAGTTGATGCCGGGTATAGCTATGTGGTGATCAGCGTCATTGATACCGGCGAAGGAATTCCAGCCCAGGAATTGCCTTATATTTTTGACCCGTATTATCAAGCCCGGAGCCGCACTGGTTCCATTGGAACGGGGTTGGGGCTGGCCATCGTCAAACGCATTGCTGCCGCCCATGGCGGGAATGTCTCAGTCCGCAGTCAGGTCGGGGTTGGAAGTGCCTTTTCCATTGTCCTGCCCGTGGCGATGCCCTCACTCCCAAAATCTGAGCCTCGGTCTGAGTTTAGCGTTGATGATACAAACATTTTACAAGCCAAACCTTCCACAATCAAAGATTCCTCTGTATTGTCAAACTCTTCGCGGTCTGTAACTCGGGAAATTGCATTGGAGTTACAGCCGCACCCCGAGGTAAATCCAATAGGTTGAAAGAGTTGTGACAAATTCTCATAAACAAACTCCTCCTGCCTCCCAGGCTGGACCACCAGGGAACGTCTGGGTTGCTGCATTTCGCCGTGGGCCGTATTTGTGGGTTTTGCTCCCGGTTTGTATCGCGCTGATTTGGGGTGTGGTGTTGCCACTTGGCGCGCTTGTGGTGGAAAGCCTGGTTGATTCGCAGGCCCGGTGGGGAATTGCTGCCTATACTGAGGCTTTTACCCAGCCAACATTTTGGGAAAGTGTAGTCAATAGCGTCGGTATTTCGGCGATGACCGTGGTGTGTTGTGCCTTGATCGGAGTGCCGTTAGCCATTTTCCTGAGTCTGTTTGACTTCCCAGGCCGCCGGATGCTGGCTGTGATGGCTAATTTACCCCTGGTTTTACCACCGCTGGTTGGGGTACTGGCGTTTTTGTTTCTC
Organism: uncultured Clostridia bacterium; assembly: GCA_964639175.1. Taxonomy (GTDB): domain Bacteria; phylum Acidobacteriota; class Blastocatellia; order Chloracidobacteriales; family Chloracidobacteriaceae; genus JACQXX01. Next base: position 10,226 of record CAZXCE010000175.1, on the reverse strand, counting down.
TATGATGAAACCGGATTGGCCACACGGCTGGTGATGAAGATTTTTCATCTGGAGACGCCACCCTGGTCGTTGCGTGGTCGCGCCGCAATTATCGCCGTGCATACCTATTCGATGTATGCCTATTTTTACAGCTTTACCTCAGCCGCACTTGAGCGGGTTGATTTTTCACTGGTTGAAGCTGCCCGTAGCCTTGGTGGACGACCCTGGGTGGTCTGGCGGCGGGTGGTCTTGCCATTGCTCAGTCCAGCCTTTGCCGGAGCCGCCCTGTTGACTTTTATGACTTCGATGGCCAGTTTTAGTGCCCCGTATTTGTTTGGTGGTGGGGTCCGGTATTTGACTATCGAAATTTTCAATGCCTATGCCAATCGCCAATTTGAACTGGCCATGGCGGAAAGTGTTTTGCTGGCGGCGATCTCAATTCCCATGCTGATCTTTCTCCAGCGGTTTGAAGGAACCCGGCGGTTTGCCAGCGTCAGCAAAGGCACGGTTCGGCGACGACCACTGGTTTCGCGGGTGTCCCAGGTGATGGCTTTGAGTCTGTCCACCACCGTGGTTTTGTTTCTGATGCTGCCGCCGGCGATGTTGATTCTCTTAAGCGTTGTGGGTGAAGGAAGCTGGCGCACGACGTTGCTGCCAACCGAATACACGCTGACTCACTATCACTCAACATTGACCGAAGCCATTACCTATCAACCAATTCTCAATAGTCTGGCGATGTCGCTCCCGGCTGCCGTTGCCGCAGGTATCTTCGGAAGTCTGGTGGCCTATATGGTGGTCAGGTTACGGTTTCCTGGGCAACGGTTCCTCTCTGGACTGGTGCTTGTGCCGTGGGTCCTGCCGGGCACGGTGGTGGCGCTATGTGTGATTGCCGCCTATCGAACACCGCACTGGTATTCAGCCGGGCAGGTGCTGGTTGGGACGTTCTGGATTTTACCCTTCATTTATTTTTTGCGAACCTGGCCGCTTGCGACCCGTGCCGTGCAAACCAACTTTGAACAATTTGACGCTTCACAGGAAGAAGCCGCCCGGACGCTTGGCGCTGGCTGGTTGTATGCCATGTGGCGTGTGGTGTTGCCACAGGTCTGGCCCGGATTGGTCAACGGTGTGACGCTCGCTTTTGTGACGTTGCTTGGCGAGTTTGCCGCTTCGGTTCTGGCCTTTGTATTCCGAAATCGGCCCATTTCGGTTGAAATTGCCTCACAACTGCGTGCGGCCAATCTTGGAAGAGCCGCTGTCTACGGTGTGGTTTTGATGATTTTGATGGGGGCGGCGTTAGGTGCCGGGGAAGTTCTCAAACAAAAGTGGCGACCCAAAAAATAAGGAGTCAGTACCACCGGCGTAAGCGGGTGGGTTCGCTTCGTTTCCATCCACCCGCTCACGCAGGTGGTACTGACAAATCTTTAGCTGTCAAATGTGTAGCCCTTTAGAAACGGGTATTTGGCAATTTCATCGGCGACGATCTGGATTTGTTCTGGGGTCCAGTTAAAGCTGTTGCGGGACTTATTGGGTGAGGCATACACGATGCTGGCGCAATCGGTCAGATAATCGTCAGTTGGTTCAACCCCTAAAAAGCGGCACAGGTCTGCCACTGTTTGTTGAGGGTTGGCAATCAGATCTTCGTGCCGGAGGTCATACATATCCTGGGATGGGATTTCCTGTTTGACCGCCTGGATCGTCTTGCTGAATTTAAAATACATTTTGATGGCATCTTCGATAGACATGGACTCACGATCAATACCAAGTCGGTCAAGTCGTTCTGCTGCCCGGCGTTTGATGGTCGTGATGTTATCGTACGGGTTCCGGACCACGTGAATGACCCGCATCGGCATGTGCAGGGTCTCGACCAGCTTGCTCACCAGATGCGGGTGGCGCATAAGCGTTCCAGCCGACGCGCCGCCTTTTTTATCCCCAATGACTTTCAATTCGCGAAATCGTCCATTCCACTGGTTTGGGATATTGTAGTCATACCCCGACCAGATTCGACCAGCTTTGGTAAAGTCTTCTGAGCGCTTTAAACACAGGTAAAAAAGCTGGTTTTTGGAAAAACCCTTATCCACATATTTCAGGGCATGCAGTTCCTGGGCGATGATGATTTCCGGATGGGCATCGAGCAACGACCCAACCAGAGTGTGTCCGCTTCGGGGGTAGCCGAGAAACCAGCAGTAGTTTTGCACCGAGGCAAAGGCTTTGTCATAGGCTCTGGCTTTCAATTTTGAGGTGGCATACAGATATCGCCAGCCAAGCCGGTCCCAGCCAGCTCCGGCTGGGTGTAAGTAATGGTGTTTCAGACGTTTGAGAAGTTTGTGCTGTGCCATTGAAGCGGACTTTCCTGAATTCAAAGGTAAGAATTGGGCTTATGCTTTCACCAGGTCAGGTGAGAGACCATTGGCCTTACAAATTTGAGCGTAGAGTTGACCACTGGGTTTGATTCGCCGGTGCTGGGTTTGATAGTCAACTTCGACCAGCCCAAAACGTGGTGTCAACCCTTCAGCCCATTCAAAATTATCGAGCAGTGACCAGTGAAAATACCCGGTCACCGGACTGCCGTCAGTGATGGCCTGATGGAGTGCAGCAAGATGGTCAATCAAAAATTGCGGGCGGAGTTCGTCGGTGTTATCCGGAATTCCATTTTCGGTGATGATGATTGGAACATCATATTTTTTCAGGTCAGTACAGAGCCGATACAGCCCATGAGGGTAGATTTCCCAGCCAAAAAGCTGTTGTTTGGCATTTGGAGCCGGGAAATTGCGTCCGCACAGGGTTTCCGTCTGAGTGATATCAAAGGCGACGAGATCACGGCTGTAGTAGTTGATCCCAAAGAAGTCCATTGGTTTGGAAGGACCCGGAAGGTGTTCAAACCAGCCTAGCGGTGGCACCAGTTTACCTGAAGTTAACACTTTTGTAACCGCATCATTTAAAAAAAAGCTTTGAATCCGGGCTGAGTTGATATCGAGCGGAGAGTGTGGGTTCGCCGGGTCAAAAATCCGGATATGGTGAGCAATACCAACCTGAGCCGGGGATTTGGCGAGTGTATGCAGGGCCTGATAGGCTGCCGCGTGGGCCCGCATCATATTTCCAGCAACCCGAAACCCACGAACCGGATCAATCACGGCTGGCGGCCACTGCTTCAAAAAATATCCCATCACCACATAAATCATCGGCTCGTTGATTGTCACCCAGTATTCAACCAGATCGCCAAAGGCCCTGGCGACTTCAGTGGCAAAACGATAAAAGTATTTGACGATTTGCGGGGTTTCCCATCCGCCTTTGGCCACCAGCCACCTCGGGTTGGTAAAATGATGGAGGGTCACCATCGGGGTAATCTTTCGATCTCGCAGGGCTTGAAGGACAGCCCGATAGTGCTCAAAGGCATCTTCATTCCAGACCCCTTCTTCAGGCTCCAGCCGACTCCATTCAAGCGAAAGCCGATGGGCGTTCTGGTGCATTGAAGCCGCAAGGTCAAAATCCTCACGAAACCGGGCAAAATGGTCGCAGGCTGCTCCGGAATGTGTTCCATCGTGGATTGTTCCTGGCTGCTGTTCAAATTCCCACCAGTCGTTATTGGTGTTAAATCCTTCAACTTGATGAGATGACGTCGCAGTTCCCCACAAAAATCCAGGCGGAAACTTCAGAAGTTGAGATGATTTGGCCACGGTGGGACTCCTTTGAGGGCTAAGGGCTAAGGGTTGAGGGTTTGGGGCTGAAGGTCCCAAACTTTTCAAAGCATAACCAGGAACCAGGAACCAGGTTCTCTTGATACCGGATTCATCATCAGGGTTCAAGCTGAAACAGAATGACGAGGTGACAGAATGACAGGGTGACAAAGTGGCCAAACTGCTTCACTATTTCGCTTTCTCGCTATTTGATTAAACAACTCGCTACTTTGCTATGTGCTGAAAAAGAGGTTTGAATCAGTGATTGATTCCAGTCAAGCCAGGCTAATTATTGAACTTGCATTGCAGAAAGGGCTGATTCATCAGGAGCAAATCAGTCTGTGCACCCCGACCGGGTACACTGAACCGGAGGTCTGGTCAGCGCGGTTGAAAGAAGTTGTGCACAAGGGAATCTTAACTGAAAAAATAGTACAAACTCTTTCAGATGAAGTGGTTGCATTTCGGTTGCTTCAAACGCAGTCACCAGACAACACCCTTTTGCTGGCCCAATCAGATTCGGGAACTGTCACCGAGACAACACTTGCCTTTCAGCCAGCTCCCGAGCCGCTTCACCTGGCAAGTGTCAGTCAACTTCCAACCCAAATGGCCACACCGGGTGCCACGCCACATCAGTCGGCGCCAAAATCCGGGATCAATCGCGAACTTGAGTTTCGACAGGTTGGGCGGTATGAAATTGTCCGTCGGATTGGCGAAGGCGGTATGGGGACGGTGTATGAGGCCTTTGACCCGCTGTTAAAACGCCCGGTGGCGCTCAAGTTTTTGATCAAAGACAACCCGACACTTGTCCAGCGGTTGCTGATGGAAGGTCGTTCACAGGCCCAGATTGATCACCCCAATGTGTGCCGGGTCTATGAAGTGGGCGAATTTGAAGGCCGGTATTTTATCGCCATGCAGTACCTGCCCGGTCAAACCCTCGATAAAGCCATGGCCGGGTTGTCGGTGGAGCAAAAAATCAAAATTATGGTCGAGGTGGCCGACGCGCTCCAGGCCGCCCATAAAGAAGGACTGATTCATCGCGACATCAAGCCACACAATATTATTGTCGGCACCGGCGAAGATGGATTGCTCAAACCCTATGTGATGGACTTTGGACTGGCCCGGCAGGTGGCGGCCAGCGGCATGACCGTTGAAGGAGCACTGTTGGGCACTCCTTATTATATGTCACCCGAACAGGCTCGCGGAGAAACCGACCGCCTGGACCGACGCACCGATATCTACAGCCTGGGTGTGACGCTCTATGAATTGCTTTCCGGGAAGGTCCCCTTTAGCCAGGGGTCTATTATGGAGGTGTTGCTCAAAGTCATTCAGGATGAAGCGCCGCCATTGCGGACCCTTGATTCGCGTATTCCGGTTGATCTGGAAACGATTGTTATGAAGTGCCTGGAGAAAGAGCCGCAGCAACGCTATGACTCAGCCCGGGCGCTCCAGGATGACTTGCTCCGATTTCTGGCCGGCGAGCCGATCCAGGGCCGGCCCGTTTCGGTCTGGTTTCGGGCCAAAAAGCTGCTGTATAAGCATCGGGTTGCCACCTCAATTGTGGCGACGGCGCTTGGGATTGGGTTGTTCTTTCTGGTGAGCGGCGTTCACGCGCTCTGGCAGGCGCGGCAACAATCTGAACTGGCACGACAGTTGGGGGAACGGGTCAAGGAAATTGAGACCATCATGCGCCACGGTCATATGTTGCCGCGCCACAACATTGCCCGCGAGGAAGCCATGGTTCGCGAGCGGATGCGGGCCGTGGAAGCAACCATGAACAGCTTTGGAAAAATCAGCGAAGGTCCCGGCCATTATGCCATTGGCCGTGGACATCTGGCTTTGGGCGAATATCAAGCCGCTCGCACCCACTTGGAAGCCGCCTGGAACAATGGATATCAAACTTCGGAAACAGCCTATGCCCTGGGGCTGGTTCTGGGTGAATTGTTTCAACAGCGACTCGACGAAGCCAAGGCCATTTCCAATAAAGAACTCTACCAGGTTGAGGTCAAAAAGGCGGAAGAGGAACTCAAGCAACCGGCGCTCAGGTATTTGCAGCAGGGTCGCCAGGCTCCGGGTGAAGCCGCCGAGTATGTCGAAGCCTTGATGTACTGGCATGATCAGAAATGGCCCGAAGCTCTGGTCAAGGCTGAGATCGCATTGAAAAAAATTCCCTGGCTCTATGAAGCCCAGCGACTCATTGGTCAAATTTATCTTGATCAGGGCATCAAACGGCTGGAGGCTGGCGAGCACATGGCCGCTCTTGATTCCTTAAAACAGGCCGAAGCCGCGTTTCGTCAGGCCCAAATGATCGCTGAAAGCGACCTGGAGACATATAAAGAACTGGCCTGGGTCGGATTTCACACTACCCGCCTTCTGATGACGACCGGGCAGCCCTTCCAGGAAATGCTTGACCAATCGCGGACTGTCTGTGACCAGGGGATTACTGTATCGCCTGGGAAAGCTGATTTGTATCTGGTCAGTGCCAATATTTCGATCCTTCAGGCTCAGACCAAAACGGAAAAAGGGGAAGACCCGGCGCTTGAGTTGGAAGGCTGTATCGAAAAAGCCAGGGCTGCCCTGGCCGTTGATCCCCACAATGCGTTTGGATTTCGGATGCTGGGGGAAGCCTTTCGCCAGCGCGGAATCTATGTCATGGACAAAGGCCAAAATCCCGGTCGTGATTTTCAATCGGCCATTGACTTTAACCGGCAGGCGGTCTCGGCCAGGCCCAATGACGGCATCAATCATTTCTATTTGGGATGGGCCTACTGGTCACTTGGGGAATACCAGCTTGTCGATGGGGAAAACCCAGTTCAATCCTATGATTTAGCCGCCGGGTGCTATACAAAAGTTCTTGAGTTATCAAAGCCAACGGCCAGGGTTTACAATAGCCTGGCCAATGTATTTCTCTCAAAAGGGGAATACCTGGCGACCCAGGGACAAAACCCAGTTCCCGTACTCAATCAGGCGATTGAAACATACCAGCGCGCTCTGGAATTGAACCCGAACCTGTATGGTGCGCTCATCAATACGGCAACTGCATTTACCGACATTATTGCCTACAAAATAGATCACGGTCAGGATCCAGCGGCTGAGTTTGAAGAAAGCATCCGGTTTTATGAACGCGGAATTGCGGCCAACCCAAAAAACCCGATTGCCTACAATAACTTTGCCCAGGTGTATATGCAGAAGGCCCAGTATCTGGCTGATCAGAAGCAGGATCCGATTCCGCTGCTCAATCAGGCGCTTGAAACCCTGGCCAAAGGTCTCAAAATTCGCGATAACGACGCCTATACCTATCTCTATATCGGGCGTGCCCATTTGATCGAGGCGAGTTACCAAACTGGTATCAAACAAGATCCAGCCGCTGCTTTGACCTCTGCCATTCAGGCATTTCAACATGCACAGGAACTCAACCCGACTTTCTTTGAAGCCTGGTCGCACGAAGGTCAGGCCCAGGCTATTGCCCTGGAGTGGCTGCTCGACACCGGTCAGCCGTTTTCAGAGCGCATTTTTGCCAAAGCCCAAACTGTTTTTCGAAAAACAATCGAATTAAACAAAGAATATTCAGCCGCTCATAACCAGCTTGCCAAATTACAGTGGCTCCGGGCTCGCTGGCTCATTGCCCAGAAAAAAGATGCTCTGGCAACACTGAATTCAGGTCTGGAGGAAATCAAACAAGGGATTGATCTCAAAGGCGATAACCCGGAATTTCACATTACCCAGGGAAAACTGTTTGCATTGAAAGCTCAAATCCAAAAAGATCCAGTTCCGGCAAACCAGTTGCGCGAGCAGGCCCGGCAGTCATTCACCAAAGCCGTTGAACTCAATCCCGAAGTCAAAGCCGATGTTGACGAGATGCTCAAAGACCTGAAGCGATAACCGGGTTCCGGGCTGAAACCCAGGGGCTGAGGGCTAAGGGCTGAGGGCTGAAATCCAGGGCTGAGGGCTGAAAAAATCCTCTGTCATCTTGTCATACCATTTTGCAATCAATACGTTGCATTAGAAAATGGTCAAGTAATTCAATGAAATGAACTTAGCGAACTACTGACCATTGACTACTGACTACTGACTGGCATCATTTTTGTCTTTTCCCAAACCTATGAGTTATTTTCAATTTCGTTGTTTCGCCCGGATCATGTTGAATTATTTACTGATTGCGCTGGTGTGCCTGACGTGGCTTCCTGGTCAGGGGCAAGCGCAGACGAGCCGGATGCCCTCGCTCAAGTCACCATCAGTGCCAACCTCGGCGGTCCTCGATGCGCTCCCACTGACATTTGAAGCCAATCAGGGGCAATTCCCATCTGACGTGAGATTTCGGACCCGAATCGGTCAGGCCAATGCGTTGCTCACCTCATCGGGATTGGTGTTTCAGCAGCCAAAGAATGACCATTCTTCGCAAGCCGTAAACTCCCTGCGGTTTGTTGGTGGCGCCCCACATCCCGAGGTGTTTGGCGAACAACCACAACCCGCCCGGTCAAATTATCTGCTCGGCAACAAAGCCAGTCAGTGGAAACGAGACATTCCGCATTTTGGAAAGGTCCGCTATCGCGGTGTGTATCCGGGCATTGATGTCGTGGTCTATGGCAATCCGACACAGCTTGAATATGACTTTGTGGTGTCACCTGGAAGTCAGGCTGATGCGATAGTGCTTGGATTTGAAGGCATTGACCAGCTTTCACTTGATCAGAATGGAAACCTGATGGTGACTGGAAACTCAACCACAACGGTTCATCATAAACCAGTTGCCTACCAGATGATCGGCGGTAAAAAACGGCTGGTGGAGGTCGAGTACCAGTTTGATTTCCCCCAACCCGTCTTCTTCAACTCCCAGCCCCCAACCCCCAACCAGATTCGCTTCAAGCTTGGCAACTATGATCCAACCCAGCCGCTGGTGATTGATCCAACGGTGAGTTTTTCAAGTTTTCTCGGCGGTGGTTTCCCCGATGCGGCGTTTGCTGTGGCGGCTGATGGTCTTGGGAATGTCGTGGTGGTTGGCACCACACTGTCAATCAATTTTCTCACCCAGTCTCCAGTCCAACCGGAAAATGCCGGAGAGGCCGACATAATTGTGGCCAAAATTGATACCGTATCGGGACAACTGGTCTTTTCGACCTACTTTGGCGGCGACCGGTTTGACGAAGCACGTGGGGTTGCCATTGATCGGGATGGCGGTATGTATATTGCCGGGCGAACCACATCACTGATGTTCCCAACCACAGACCAGGCATTTCAAAAAGAAAACAAGGGCAATAGCGAGGGCTTTGTTGTTAAGCTGAATTCCGAAGGATCAGTCGTTGAGTTTGCAACGCTGTTGGGTGGGGCCGGGCGGGATGAAATTCGAGGCATGGCGCTGGACGCTCAAGGAAATCCATATGTCACCGGGTTTACCCTCTCAACTGACTTTCCAGTAAAAAATGCGTTTCAACCGCGTGACGGAGGCGGCTCGTTTACCGACGCCTTTGTGACCAAATTGAATCGCACTGGAAGCGAACTGATCTATTCGACCTATCTTGGCGGAAATGAAGATGATCTCGGGGCTGACATTGCCGTGGATCAAAAAGACGGGAGCGCGGTGGTGACCGGGTATCTCAATTCGAAAAATTTCCCCATGAAAAATCCAACCCAGGCGACATTTAGCGGCGGTCTGTACGATGTGTTCGTGACCAAATTCAGTCCAGCGGGTGACGCTCTGGTATTTTCGACGTATCTGGGCGCGACTGACCAGGAACGCGGCGCGGCGGCTGGGGTGGATGAATTTGGAGATGTCTATGTCACTGGATTTACTGGTTCGACTGATTTTCCGACCACGGCGAATGCGCTCCAAAAAGACCTGCGTGGCGTGTCAGATATCTTTGTCACCAAATATGGCCCAACCGGAGGGCGCATCTTTTCGACCTTTTTCGGAGGCGCCAAAGACGAACAGCCATTTGATATGGCCATTGATGCCCGTAACACAATTTATCTGGTCGGAGTCACCACCTCACTCGATTATCCACTCGTGAATGCCATTCGAACTGAACCTAAAAACGTTGACAGTTTTGTGACCCGACTCAGTCGCACCGGAGACCGGGCAATCTATTCGACGTATTTTGGCGGTGCCCAGGTTGACAACATTTTTGGTGTGGCGGCTGATGCTGACGGCAATGTCTATGTGTGCGGTCAAACAACGTCTGACGATCTGCCGCTGGTAAACCCGGTGCAACCAAAGCGGGCCGGTGTTGGCGATATTTTTATCAGTAAAGTCACTGATCCTGCAGATTTTACCCTCAATATTGCACTTTCATCCGTGAGCATCCGACGTGGTCAAAAAACCAGACTTGAATTTACCATCAATCGCAGCGGCGGCTATGACGATCTGGTCACCGTGACTGGACCAGCGGTGAAAGAGTTTGGACTCAAGCTCAAACCGGGCGTGATTCTCACTCCTGACTCACAGGCCGTATTTACCTTAAAAGCCAAAGCGAATGCACCAAAGGCGACCCGGATTTTGACCTTCACCGCCACGGATAATTTTGGCCGCACCCGAACGCTCCCGATTACGGTGACAATTGAGTGACGGGCAGGGAAGAAGAC
>CAZXCE010000174.1:0-14318 GCA_964639175.1 uncultured Clostridia bacterium | reverse complement strand
GTCAGGGGTCAGGGTTTCGGGTTTGAAAGACAGAGGTTCAAGGTTCAAAAGTATTGAATCTGAAGCAGTTGATCACTATAACCTTTCAGAATTTCAAGAAATATCAGATCTTTCAAACACAGATTTCCAAACCCTGAACCCTGAACCCTGAACCCTAATTGATATTACCGCACGGGTTTGGTTTTAAAGATCTTGTGAAAGGCTTTGGAAAAAATCGCATTGGTAGCCCACGCCGGGAGCAGGCGTTTCAAGGCGTAGACCTGTTTGGCATCGGTGCCACAACGAACTCGCAATGGCATGGTCTTCATTTCAGCCAATCTGGCAATGGCTTTGATGACAGGTGTCACCGGATTGCCCTGGCCCGTAACCATTTTATTGCGGAGTTCGTGATAAGCTGCAGTCTGGGCGGCATACGGGGAATCGGCATCAAAGCAGCCTTCACCCCAAACCTGTTTGTGGCCAAAATCAGTTCGAAATCGCCCTGGCTCAACAATCGCCACCTGCACGCCGTGGGGCTGAAGTTCGTGATAGAGGGCTTCGCTTAATCCTTCGACGGCAAATTTGCTGGCGCAATAGAGTGAGGAGAGTGGCATGCCCAGATAGCCCAGAACTGAAGAAATATTGATCACACGTCCCCTGGCTTTGCGAAGTGCCGGAAGCAAATCTTTGGTCAACAGAAGCAAGCCAAAAAAGTTGACATCCATAATCGCCCTGATTTGAGCTTCAGAGAGGTCTTCCATCGCCCCAAACAACCCATAACCAGCATTGTTGACCAGGCAATCCAGTTTTCCCTGACAATGGGTTTGGATGAGCGCGGCGGTGACAGCCCGATCTCCGGCATTGGTCACATCCAGTGAAATAATGCGCAACCGGTTGCCATATTTCGTCTGCTCAGATTGGAACAACGACTGACGCTCGTTCGCCCGGCGCATGGTGGCAATCACCGTCCACCCTTTTTCCAAAAAGACGGACACCAGTTCACGTCCAAAACCGGAAGAACAACCGGTAATTAAAATGGTCTGATCACTCATGTGGCAATGTTCCTTTGGATGGTTGGTGGAAAAGCAGCGTTTAGGGTTCAGGGTTCAGGGTTTGGAAACCTGTGTTTGAAAGATCTGATATTCCTTGAGATTCTGAAAGATCATGGTGGTCAACTGCTTCAGATTCAACATCTTTGAACTTTGAACTCTGTCTTTCAAACCCTGAACCCTGTTACTCTGTCACCAGTTCCCCCAGGTTGTGGCTGATTGTTGTTCCAGATGCTGAATAAACTGGATGATGGCACTGTCGGCTTTGATTGGGGTTTGAAAGTGAAAGCGGATGCTTTCAAAAATCAGGGTATCACCTTTGGCAAAGTAATTTGAGACAATTTGGGTCAGTATCAGCAGTCCAAAGTTAATCAGTGGCCCGAACATACCCGGTCGCTCGCGGGTAATCAACAGGGTTTGGCCTTCGGTTTTACCATCTGGCGTCGGGCGAAGCGCAAACATAATATGAAAATGCAGAAAATCCGGTCCCAAGGTGACCGTCCCGGTACTACCGAACCAGTAACACAATTCATAGGTGAGTGCTTTCTGGTAAAAACGAGCCAGAAAACGGGTCATCCAGTTCTTTTGGGGAACCTGGGTGGTATTGCGAAACTCGATGCAGTTTTCATTGATGATGGTCGGTTGCAAATCCAGGTCTACCGGCAGGTTGTGGACCGAGTTGAAATGTTGGGCGTCAATGGCATTGATCATCACGACATTGGGGTGACAGTTTTTGACAAACCGATTCCCCAGTCGGGCAGCACAGGGTTGGTCTTTCAGTTCCGGGACAAATGGCACCGGCTGGCTGGCTGTTTTCCCGGCCCAGATCCAGATTAACCCGTATTTTTCCATGACCGGCCAGGTTTTCAGCGCTGGCACAAAATCGCATTTTTCCTGACAGGGAATCTCGACACAGTTCCCTCGGGCATCAAATTTCCAGTAGTGAAACAGACACCGCAGGCTATCGCCTTCAACCATTCCTTCTTTGAGATGGGCGCCCATGTGTGGGCAGAAGGCGTCCAGGGCCGTGACCTTTCCGCTTTCACCTCGATACACCACCAGTTCCCGCCCCAGAAACACAAGTCCTCTGGCTGTTTTGGACTTAAGTTCGGCTGAACGCAGCGCCCAGTACCAGCCTTCGACCAGGCATTTCGGATTGTTAAAAATAGGGGGTGACTTCAGGGTAGACATAGGGGGTTTGGAGTGCGGTGGCTTGATACCGCTTTCGTAAGATCAGCGCCAACCAATTAGCTAGTAAATCAAAAAGGATGCAACGTCAAGGGACTGAGCGCCAAAAAGCACAAAGCGGCATCAAGCGGCCGCACTCCAAAAATTTTCGATAGATTTCCTGGAATTTTTGTGATATTTCTCCGCTGTGCGCTAACACTTGAAGTCATCCTCAATTCAAGTCAATCACACACTTCAATTAACCCCACTTTCCGGCAGTTTTCTATGCCGGGCATCACCTTTTATTCACAATACTTCGTCGTTTTTTTCATGGATCGGTTGGGTTTTACCGCAGCAACCCACCGGTTTTTTTGACAACCAGCCAGTGGAAGCATCCAGACCCACCCGGCGTGAGGTGTGGTTGCCCCACTGTTGCCACTGCCAGGAGGATTTCTTTGTATGGATCAACCCGTCATCAGCAAAACCGTCGGACAGGTGACTGAATTGACGTGCATCGCCAAGATCATTCCCGGAAAAGCCGATGAGCTTCGGGCAGCCCTGAATGCCGTTGACCCGAACAATTTGAAAAAAATGCCAACCATCCATTTCGCCCGCTGGGTCATTTTTGACAATGATACCCGGTTGCTCTTCTGCAGCAACTTTGATGGTGGTTGGGAAGACTATCTTCAGGATTTCTCAGTGAATGATCCTGAAGGGCTGGATTTTGTGTTCCAGTTCTGTGAAGGTTGGCCCGGCGCCCAGCCCTTTGAACCATTCCGCGACTATGTCCGCGCCCATCAAATTGAAACCACCTTTTTCTACCCGGCCTACCCTATGGCCTCGGTCAAGCAAATCCTGAAGGCTCTGGATTGGAAAAACAAAACCGATAACTACATGCGCGAACTGCAAAAACCACCGTCACCGGATGTGGGTCAGGTTCCGGCTTCGGCACCAACCGCACCGGCCAGTGATACTGAAGCCAGTGGTGAGTAGCTTTCTGAGCGAAGTCACAACGTCGGGACTTGCCGTTCGCTCAACATCAGCCGTGGGTGGCGCTGACGCTGACCCACGGCTGTTTGGAGGTATCCCGTGCCGGGATGGCGCGGCCAAGTTCAATGTTTCGGAAACATTCCAAATTTGAGCCAATTGGAGGTATCCCGTCTTGAACAACTTTTCATTCACCACAAAATAACCGCTCAGAGCAATGAGACTCTTTCACTCCTTCACTTCTTCACTCTTTTGCTTAAACCTAACCCAACCCATCCAGGAGCAAGCGTTATGGCACAGGGAACCAGCCCGTCGCTGGAATTGACCGACATTCAAGGCAATGTGATCCGCAGTTATTCAATGCCGTTTGCGCGCTATTTCTTTCTGGCTGTTACCGATGCGGCCAAAGCTAAAACCGCACTCAAACAGGTCATTCCACTGGTGACATCGGCTGAAGAGTGGGATGAAAAGCCTGAATACACTTTTAATTTAGCCTTCAATTACAATGGACTGGCGGCGTTGGGCGTTTCAGCCGATGCCCTGGCGCTGTTTGTTCCCGAATTCCAAAAAGGCATGAAAAGTCAGGCTGGAATTCTGGGTGATACCGGTGCCAGCAGCCCGTCAAACTGGGAGCCGGCACTGGCCGGATCAAATTTACATATTATGGTGGCGCTCTATTCAAAAACGAGTGACGCCCGTGAATCTCAAAGCACCCAGCTTCGAAATGCCATTACCGAGTCAGGCGGGCTGTCACTGCTGTATGAACAGGATTGCGCCGTTTTGACCGAAGGTCGCGAGCACTTCGGCTTTGAAGACGGCATGAGCCAGCCCTCGGTGGCCGGAGACGGATTAAAAAACACGCCTGGCCAGGGCACCCCTCAAGCTGATGGCACCTGGAAACCGCTTCAACCGGGTGAGTTTGTCCTTGGCTACCCGGACGAAGCCGGTGAACAAATTACCGCCAAAGGGCCAAATGATTTGCGCATCAACGGCAGTTATCTGGTGGTTCGCAAGCTCAAGCAAAACGTCACCCAGTTCCGAACCTTTATTCAACAAACTGCCGATCAATACTTTGGGGATACATCGGCAGCCATGCAGGAACAAATCGCAGCCAAAATGATTGGCCGCTGGCGAAGTGGCGCTCCGCTGTCGTTGACCCCAGACAAGGATGACCCGACGCTTGCAGCGGATGAATCGCGAAACAATGATTTTCGGTTTGGAAAAGACCCGGTTGGATACGGATGCCCACGCGGGTCACACATCCGCCGGTGCAACCCTCGTGATGCCCTCGACACCACGTCAACGGTTGTTCGTCGCCACCGCATGATGCGTCGGGGGATTGCGTATGGCCCCATGCTTCCCCCAGGGGCCAAAGACGACGGCGTAGATCGTGGCCTGTTCTTTGTCGCCGCTGTGGCTGACATCCAGCGACAATTTCAGTTTGTCCAGCAACAGTGGGTCAACCGGGGCGATTTTGCTGATCTCGATATGGCGGAAAAAGATGCCATCATTGGCAATAATAATAATGACGGGCAATTTTCGATTCCATCGGAAGATATGCCGCACATGGTCTTTGACCTGCCCCGGTTTGTCGTCACCCGTGGCGGTGACTATTTTTTCCTGCCTGGAATCAGGGCCCTTGGCCAGATTGCTGGAAGCTAGCGAAAGAGTGAAATAGCGAAGTAGCAAGGTCGTGAGAATAGCAAACTCCTTTCTTTAAAGCATTGTAAAGAAATGACATAAATGACTGTTCAACCTTGAACAATTTCTTTCTCTTCACACAGCCCAATCGCTATTTCACAGCTTCACAACTTTACTACTTCGCTCACTAACTGATTGAAACTCAACCATTTCGGAGGAATGCATGGGATTTCTGGAAGCTTATGACGCAATTGCCGCCAAAGGCGGAGACCCGTCCACTGTGGCCGCAGCCCAGATGGCGCTCTTTAATCAACAGCTTGATGCCAATCCAAAAGGACTCTTCGACGACTTGCGAAACAACCGGCCCAATTTTGTCGTGGTGCCGGGAATGGTCTGTGTCACCCAGTTTGACGATGTTGAGGAAGTCATCACCCGCGACGAATTTTTCTCTGTCCAGCTCTATCAACCCAAAATGGATCGCCTGTCGGGCCCGTTTGTGCTGGCGATGGATAACACGCCGACCTATTCCCAGTTTATCTCGATTTTGCGGCTTGCCTTTCGTCGTGAAGATGGTCCCCGGCTGGTCAGTCTTTCGGGCGACATTGCCGACAAGTTAATTGCCGATGCCCAGGCCGAAGGCACAATTGATTTGTGGAAATTGGGGCAACTGGCACCGCTTCGGATGGTCGAACAATACTATGGTGTTCCCGGACCGGATGAAGCGACCTTGCTTCGGTGGGCGGATGATATTTTCCAGGATGTCTTTCACAATTCGTCCAATGATCAGGCGATTACCGACAAAGCCACCGTTGCCGGGCAGGAAATGTGTACCTATCTGGATCAATTGATTGCCGAGCGAAGGGCGTCATTTGCCAGCGGAGGCCCTGCGCCCACGGATGTGATTGGCCGGCTGGTGCATATGCAGAGTGACCCATCAACCAATCTGGCGGATGATCAAATTCGCAGCCAGATCATCGGCACGATTACTGGCACGGTTGATACCACGGCCCGGGCGATTCTGGGCGCTTTCCAGACTTTCTTTGAACAGCCGGAACAAATGGCTGGTGCCACAGCGGCAGCCGAGAGTGGAAATGATGCGTTGCTGTCGGCTTACATTTGGGAGGCGATGCGGTTCCATCCGCAAAACACAATCATTCCCCGACTGTGTTCAGGTGAATACACCGTGGCCAAAGGCACGAACCGCGAGTTGACGATTCCGGCAGGTGCCGTCGTTTTTGCCGCGAACTTTTCGGCCATGTTTGATAGTGGGAAAGTAGATGCGCCAGATGAATTCCGGACCAATCGGCCTTCATCCAACTACATTCATTTTGGATATGCCCAGCATCGGTGCCTGGGTGAATATATTTCCCAGGTTCAATTGCGCGAAACGATCAAACGTCTGCTCAAACTGAAGAACCTCCAGAAAGCAGCGGGTTCAGATGCCCAGCCGGTGGCACTCGGAAATCTCCCGACCGAAATGACGATCACGTTTGACCCAGGAGATGCGCAATGACCGACCAACCCGTTGAGTTTAGTTTGCCACAGGTGATGATGACGCTCTCAGCCGTGGCCTACACCTATGAAAACAGCCCGCTGGCTGACATTCGAACGCACTTGATCGAACAACTCGCCACCCCCGGCTATGCGACTCAGGGAAACTGGTCGTTGTTTTGGGGGCCCCATGTCACGGATCAAACGATGATATATTGTGCCCGTGACACAGTTAATCCCAACCGATTTGTCCTTTCGATTCGTGGCACAGATTTGATGGACATCAAAAACTGGGTGCAGGATTTGTGGCTAAGTTTGGTGCCGTTTCATAAAGGCGGCGAACCTTTTGATGGAAATCCACAGATTTCACATGGGACGCTGCTTGGGTTCAATCATTTGATTTCGATGATGACCCAGACCAACCCAGGTGATTTTGTCACAGCCGAATCTGGTCCAAATCTGTTGCAATATTTTGCCAATCGAGCTGATACCACCGAAACTGAAATTGTCGTGACTGGACATAGCATGGGGGCTGGTCTCGGCGTAGTGCTGGCTGTCTGGCTGACTGATGTCCTTGGCGTCAATGGACGCAACATAAAGATCTCGGCCTGTACGTTTGCTTCACCAACCCCCGGCGACCCGGTTTTTGCCACCTATGCCGAAAATCGTCTGGGAAGCCGCAATCAACGGTACTTCAACCAGCTCGATATCATTCCAAAGGCATTCAATGACATCCTGGGAATGAAGACAACGCCGACCAAACTTGAATGGGGCGATGATTTGTGGGTGATTCCGATTTTGGATGAAGTTGATCGGCTGGTTCGCAACAGCCATTTCACGCATCCGGGAGATCACTTCCCGATTCAGCAGGAACTCCGTACTGAAGGCGGCTGGTTTACCCAGGCGGGGTTTGAACACGACATCAACACGTACCTCTCAATTCTAGGTGCCCCGAAGGTGGAAAACCTGATGCCGCCGAAAAAACACAAATAACAACTGGCTGAAGACATTTTTTCCTGATTTACATCAAGAAAAAGGTGGCTGATTCAACAATCAGCCACCTTTTTTATTCAGTGGTATCGAGTTTTTTGACATTATAATCAACAAACAAAACCTGCTGATTCAAATTGGCTGTTTCTATTTCTTTTTGTATCACTTATGATTTATGCCAATCCATCAAAATCCGTCACTCCGGGAGTCCAGTATGCGCAGAATCTGGGTCAGGTACACGTTGGGTATGATTGGTGTATGGCTGATTTTAGTAGTTGGTATAACCGTCCAGCCAGTAAAAGCGGCGGAACCCCTTCGCCAGCAGCCGTCCAAAGCGTCAGATTCACCACCTTCCGAATCCACACCACCTCAACCGTTGCCAGGTGTCGGCACTGAGGTAAAACGGGAAATCAAGACCGGGGAAACCCACGCCTACACGGTTCACCTTGAGGCGGGTCAGTACCTCTATCTGGCCATTGAACAGCACGGGGTTGATGTGTCGGTCACCGTTCAAGATCCGAGCGGCAAAGCCGGGCCTGAAATCAATAATTTCGACAATGATTTCCGGAAAGCGGCCTGGAGCGGAACAGAAGCCATTCATTGGATGGCTTCTGAACCTGGCGAGTATTGCCTACGGGTCAGACCTCAGGCGTTTGACACCAAAGGCGATATTTTTTATGTGCTCAAAACCCTGGCGTTGCGAGTTCCGACACCAGTTGATACGGCTCAGGTTCAGGGGCATCAGGCATTGGCCAAAATTGGAGAAGTATGGGCTCAAGGCGGACCAAACCGTCAACTCAACACGTTGCACCAATGGGAATTAGTCCAACGTTATGCCCAACAGGCTCAAAATAAACAGCTTGAAATTAGAAGCACCATTGAATGCGCCTGGGCATATGTCAATTTAGACAAAGCAAGCAGGGCGGTGGTCATGTTTGAAAAGGTGTTGCCGCTGTGTCAGACAGATGGCGATCTAGTCCTTCAGGGTATTTTATACAGCTACCTTGGTCGGGCGTATATATACAGCGAAGATCCGGAAAAAGGATTGGAAAGTTACAAAAAAGCTCTCAATATTTGGATTCAACTCAATGAAGTGGGAGCAATCAGTCATTTGCTCAATTCAATCGCGATCTTTTATCTGAATCAGGGGCAAATTCAACCTGCTTTTGAATATCTGGTTCAATTTCTTGATCATTGTCGGAAAACCAATCAACCCAATGCGATAGGCATGGGATTGGCAAACCTGGGGGTGATTTATTCACAACTTGGGGATTATTCTAAGGCAATTGAATTGTATCACCAGACGTATTCTTTGTGGGAAAAAGAAACGACTGGAAATCCTTCAGTTTGGGTTTGGGTGAAGCGATCAGAGGGACTTGCTCAGTTACAATTAGGCCATCTTGAACAGGCCACTGATTGTTGCCAGCAAGCACTTGATAAAGCTCTGACACTGGGAGATAAGGCTGGTGAAGCATTCTCACGCCAATGCCTGGGGCGGATCTTTCATCGCCAAAAAGAATGGGCAAAAGCACTGGAACAATTTCAAAAAAGCCTGGCAATCTGGAATGACCCGAACTCAGCAAATCAGGGTGAACCAACCTATCTCCTTGGGCGATTGTATTTTGACCAGGGCCAGTATGATCAAGCATTTGAACAGTTTACCCAGTCGTTGAAGATCCATCGAGCAAATACTCGTACACTTGGCTGCGTTGATCTTCTTCAAATTGCTAAAACCGAATTAAAACGCAACCACCTCACTGCTGCCCTGGCGGCGATTGAGGAATCCGCCGCAGTGACTGAGTTGCTGCGCCAAACCAAGCCGGGACAGGATTTCCGGGCGTTGTTCCAATCCACAGTCCACGAGACCTATGAAGTCTGGGTTGATATTTTGATGGCGCTCCATCGGGCTCATCCAAAGGACGGCTATCAGATCAAGGCCTTTGAAATTTCGGAACGCTCCCGCATGCGGAGCTTTCTTGATCTGGCGGCTGAATCCAAAAAGCAATCTACCCAGGCACCGCTTCGTTCAATGGTGGAACGCGAGCAGGTGTTCCGAAAACGGCTGGCTGAACAATCTGAAAAACTGCTCCGGCTTTCAGAAGCCGAAAAAACCGAAGCCGACGAACTCAAACAAAATATTGAGGCGCTCCGCATTCAACTGGCCAATGTTCAGGCTGAAATGAACCCGGCGGAAAAAGTCCATTCGGGGCTGGTTGTATTGGCCTCATTGCAGGCACGACTGAAAAATGCAGATCCGGCGAATACAAGATTGACGGCTTCGCTCAACCTGGAAATCGAACGTACCACCCGCGAACTCAACTCACTCAAAGCTGAATATCAATCGGAAAGCCAGAAGCGAGACGATGAACCACATATCCTGCCCCTGGCCCAAATTCAGACAAGCCTGCTCGAACCTGACACGCAGGTGTGTGCTTACCTGTTGGGAGAAGAACAAAGCTATGCGTGGATTGTGACCCAGACCTCACTCGACACCTATGTTTTGCCGAAACGCGAACTGATTGAAAAAGCTGTGGACCAGTACCGGCAATTGATGTCTGGCGAAGTTACCAGCCCGACTCAAGTGCAGGACATTGCCCAGGCCGGTCAGGCGGTGTCGAAATTACTCCTGGAACCGGTTCGCCACAAATTCACTGGCAAGCGGCTGCTGGTTATTCCAGATGGGGCATTGTTCACCCTTCCGTTTGCGGCTTTACCGATTGGTCAGGGGCCAAACCCTGACGAACCATTGCTGGTCAGGCACGAAGTGGTGCAACTGCCTTCGATGTCAATGCTGGCCTTCCTGCGAGCGCACGTCAAAAAGCGGTCTCCGGGAACCAAAAGGATTGCCGTATTTGCCAATCCGGTTTTTTCTGAAACGGACCCCCGAGTGACGAGTGCCAAAACGTCTATTACCACTCAGCGCCCAGCGTCATTACCTCAACCCCAAACGCTCCAGGATGAACAGCTTCTGGCTGCTTATGGCAATATTTCCGCAATTCCATTTACCCAAAAACAGGCTGAGGTCATTCGATCCCTGGTTCCAGATGCGCTGATTGCCGATGGATTCAAAGCCAGTAAACAAACGCTGCAAACCCCGGACCTGAAAGAATACCGAATCCTTCATTTTGCAACCCATGGCCGGTTTGACTCCGACCATCCCGAATTATCCGGCTTGATTTTGTCGCTGGTGGACGAACACGGCGCTCCGCAAGATGGATATGTGTTGTCACCAGAAATCTTCTCACTCAGGCTCGACCACTGTGACCTGGTGGTGTTAAGTGTGTGTGATTCAAGCCTTGGAAAGCGGCTCGGTGGTGAAGGCGTTGCCGGACTGGTCCAGTCCTTTATGTATGTCGGAGTGCCGCGTGTGATTTCCAGTTTATGGAAAGTCGGTGAGAAATCAGCCACCCGGTTGATGGAACGTTTCTACTGGTATCACCTCAAAGAAGGCAAATCCCCAGCCCAGGCGCTCCGGCTGGCTCAACTTGAAATGTGGCAAGATCCGGCGTGGCGCGGGCGGCGAGAGTGGGCCGCCTTTCAACTCCAAGGCGAATGGCGCTGACGTGTACCGCCTGGATACCCCACCACACTCAATTGCCTGGAGGAAATTCCCAATGAACTATAAATGGATCGGATGGGTGTGCTGTGCCTGGTTTCTGGTAATGATTCAGGCTATTCAGATTTGGGCCAGCCCCTTTCAGGTCAACCAGCCCAGTCAGGAAGAAAAACTCAAGCAAGCCACGGCTGTGTTTGAGGAAGGAAAACAGCTTGCCGGGAAACAATCCGCCGAAGGCTACACCGCAGCCCTCGAAAAACTGACTCTTGCCCGGCAACTCTTTCAAGAACTTGGCGAAGTAAAATCAGAGGGGCTGACACTGACCTGGATTGGCTTTGTGTACTCATCAACCGGACAAAATAAAACGGCAATCAACTATTACCTGGAATCGGTGCCTTTGTTTGAAAAGGTGGACGACAAAGAAAACATGGCCACCGTACTCAATAACCTGGGGCTGGCATATTCGGCGCTCGGAGCACAACAAAAAGCACTTGATTTTCTGACCCGAGCGTTGCCAATCCTCCAGGAACTCAGCAAACAAAAGGAAGTTGCCACAACGCTCAATAATTTGGGGACGGTGTATAATCAGTTGGGGCAACAAACCAAAGCCCTGGAATTGTACCGGCAATCACTCCCCATTTTTCGCACGATTGGGGATCAGAAAGGTGAAGCCTTTACCTTAAATAACATCGGCGTAATCTTCCAGCAAACTGGTGAACTAAAAAAGGCCCTGGATTATTTCCAGCAGGCCTTACCGTTGCGGCGCTCAAGCGGGGACCGACGAGGTGAAGCTGCAACCTTGAGCAATTTAGGGTTGACCTACAATTATTTGGGCGAATTCTGGAAATCACTTGACCACTATACTCAAGCGCTGGTTCTGATGAAGGCCATCGGAGACAGGCGGGGCGAAGTCACCGTGCTGGTCAATCAGGCGCAAGCCCATTCAACGCTGGGCAATCCAGAAAAATCGTTGGCGGCGTTGCTTGAGGCTCTTGTATTGATCCAAAAACTGGGAGACCGATCCCTGGAAGCGATCACCTTAAACAACATCGGGTCAGCATATATGCTTCAGGGAAACTTTCAAAAAGCCCTGGAACAATATGAATCATCGTTGCAACTCCGACAGAAAATCGGTGACCCAGATGCCAGGGCTGCCACGCTCAACAATATCGGGGATGTGTACCTCCGTTTAGGAGAGTACCAGAAAGCACTTGATCACTATTTCAAGGCTTTGTCACTGAAACGTGAAACCGGTGACCAACGGGGAATAGCTTCGGCCTATGCGGGGATCGGATATGCCTGGTTTATGTTGGATGAGCCGTCAAAAGCGGTGGAGTATCTCCGTCAGGCACTGGTCATCTTTGAAAAAGCTGGTGACCGGCGTCGAACTGCCAACCTGTTGTGTGATCTTGGACAAGCTGAATGGAAACTTGGGAATTTTGCTCAGGCTCAGTCAAACTTTGAAAGAGGATTAAGTTTTATCGAATCTGTCCGGTTCGAAATCAAAAACACCGACTTGCAAGCCACCTACCTGGCAACACAGCAGGATATTTATTCCAGGTACATGACGTTCCTGCTGGATAGTCACATGAAAGATCCAGCCGCCGGCCACCAGTCCGCCGCTTTTGAAGTAAGTGAGCGGCGCCGAACTCGGAATTTCCTGGATTTATTGGCCGAAGCCCACATCAATGTTCACCAGGGTGTCAATCCCGCCCTGATTGAAGAAGAACGGCGACTCCAACAAAAAATCAGCCTGATTGGACAAAAACGCGCCAGACTGTTTATCAATCCGGGTACTGAACCACAACAAAAAGCACTTACCGCCCAATTTGATGAACTGGAGGCAGAATTACAGGCTATTCAAATTCGAATAAAAGAGAACAGTCCACACTACGCAGATCTGATTCAACCCAAACCAATCACGATGAAAAGGCTGCAAACCGAGCTTTTAGACCCAGAGACGGTCCTTCTGGAATATACCCTTGGAAAACATTATAGTTTTTTGTGGGTCGTAACCCCAACTGAAGTGAACGTTTACTGGCTGCCAAAACGCGAATTGATTGAGCAAGTTACTCAGAATTTTGTCGAACTGATTTCAGGTCAGAAAGCCAGTACACCGGAAGAGGTAGAAGCTGCCAGCCGCCGATTGAGCGATTTAATCCTGGCGCCAGTCGCTGACAGGCTGGGAACGAAACGCTTGCTGATCGTGCCGGATGGAATTTTGTTTTATGTGCCGTTTGCTGCCTTGACGCGGCAAAAGTCGAGTGCCGCTGAAACCAAAGGACCCGCCCGTTCAGCCCAAAAAACCCAAGCCAGCCAGTTTATTCCCCTCATCGTTGACCATGAAATCGTGGTGCTGCCATCAGCCTCAGTCCTGGCACTGCTCCGTCAACAAACATCAGACCGCAAACCTGCCCCGAAAATACTGGCAGTCTTGGCGGATCCAGTTTTTGACCCGGATGATCCCCGACTGTCTCACCAGGAACGGGAGTCGCAATCACAGAGGGTACATCCATCTGCTGGCATTGATGAGCTTAAGGGACCGGAGGGCAACACCAACCCAGGTCTGGCGCCGGAGACGCGATTTAAGCTTACCCGTTTGAAAAATGCCCAAAAGGAGGCCGAGGCCATTCTGGCATTTGTTCCGCCCGCCAAACGGACCTTATTGACCGGGTTTGCTGTGAATCGGGAACTGATCACCAATCCTGACCTCACCCAGTACCGCTTCCTTCACTTTGCCACACACGGGTTTGTGAATCCGGAACGCCCGGAATTGTCAGGCATTGCCCTGTCACTGCTGGATAAAACCGGCCAGGAACAACCTGGGTTTTTACTGACTTCCGATATTTTCAATCTGAATTTACCAGTTGAACTGGTCGTGCTCTCGGCCTGTGAAACCGGGTTGGGAAAGCTGGTGAAAGGTGAGGGGATGATTGGGTTGACCCGTGGATTTATGTATGCCGGGGCACGCCGGGTAGTCTCCAGTTTATGGAAAGTCAGTGACATTGCCACCGCACAGTTAATGACAGAGTTGTATCGTGGAATTTTTGTGAAACGACTGCCTCCAGCCGCCGCTTTGCGCCAGGCCCAGCTTGTGCTTTGGAAGCAAAATCGGTGGAAATCCCCATTCAATTGGGCTGGATTTGTCCTTCATGGCGAATATCGTTAATTCTGTGAGTGGTGACAACTTCACATTTTTCAAAGCTCCATTTTTTAATAACCTTCAGTGCGCAAATTGAAATTGTTCAAGGTTGAACAATGAGGTAAGTTTATTATTTATAATTATTTGCAGTAAGGAGTTTGCAACAGGGACTATTGGCCCACCCGCTCACGCCGGTGGTACTGACTGCCCACTACCTTGGCTAAATGAGCCCGCCCGCTCACGCCGGTGGTACTGACTGCCCACTAAGGGGGCGTTAAAAAATAAGTTCCTTGGAGCACGGTCACCCTTGTACATC
>CAZXCE010000173.1:0-14347 GCA_964639175.1 uncultured Clostridia bacterium | reverse complement strand
GGGCTTGAGGCTGCGGGCTGAAAAACCCAGGGCTCAGGGCTTGGGGTTGAAGAACTGGTTTTATTTCATCCCTCATCCTTCATCCCTCATCCCTTCAATCGCCCTCATCTCTGGTCTTTTCAGCCCTGGTTTTCTCAGCCTTCCTGATTGGGAATGGCTCGCGCCAGAATGGCTTTGATTTTTTCGGTGATCAGGTCAATGCCGACTTCGTTGTCGCCACCTTTGGGGATGATCACATCCGCATAGCGTTTGAGCGGTTCGATAAATTGCAAATGCATGGGGCGAACCGTCGTGAGGTACTGATTGACAATCGAATCCACTGACCGGCCTCGTTCGTGGACATCCCGTTCCAGTCGGCGGATAAACCGCAAGTCAGCATCGGTATCAACATAAATTTTCATGTCCATCAGCGCCCGCATTTGTGGACTGAAGAAAATGAGGATGCCGTCAACAATGATGACGGGACGTGGTTCAGTATGGATGGCTTCAACTTTGCGTGAGTGGGTGACATAGTCATAAATTGGTTGTTCAATGGTTTCGCCTTCACGCAAGGCTTCAAGATGGTTTAAAAGTAATTCGGTATCAAAAGCATCGGGATGATCAAAGTTCACTCGATGGCGAAGTTCAATCGGCATGTCTCCAAGGTTACGGTAATAGGCATCCTGCTGGACAAAGGTCACTCGTTCAGGACCGACCGCCTGGATGATTTTTCTGGCGACCGTGGTTTTTCCCGAACCGGTGCCGCCGCTGATACCGATGATCATGGCGTTATTATCGTGGTAACGGTGCATAACAAGGTGGATTTTGATCTTCGCCTGAGCCAGATGCACTGGACAAACAACAGACGACTTCCTCCAAATACACAAAAAGATGGATCGAACACAACGGCTGAGAGGGTTAATGCTTGGGACGGCTGTCGGGGATGCGCTTGGATTACCAGCAGAAGGGCTGTCCCGACAACGAATTCGAAAATGGTATGGTGGAACCTGGCGTCACCGATTTTGTTTCGGTTGGGGGATGGTGAGTGATGACACCGACCACACGGTTTTCGTGGCTCAGAGTTTACTAGCGCATCCAGACTCTGTCGAGCGTTTCACCAGCCGATTGGGGTGGTGTTTGCGTGGATGGGTGGCGTCACTGCCAGCCGGAATTGGCGTGGCCACGTTGCGGGCAACCTTGAAACTGTGGATTGGGTTCCCGCCTGGTCGGAGCGGAGTTTTCTCGGCTGGAAATGGGCCGGCGATGCGTTCAGCCCCCATTGGGGCATTTTTTGCTGAAAATCCAGAATTGAGAGCTGCCTTTGTGACTGCTTCAACCCGACTCACCCATACGGACCCAAAAGCCGTGATCGGTGCCCGAGCGGTGGCCGATATCGCCGCCTGGGTGATGCGTGAAAATTTGGTCTCCCGACCCTCAAAAGAAGAGTTCCTTGCGCTACTGCATCAGGTAGGAACGGATGCCGACTGGCAGGAATTGCTCCAGAAACTGTCAACCGCGATTGATCAGGAGCTTTCAGTTGAAACATTGGCTGACAGGCTTGGATTGTCGCGAGGTGTTTCCGGCTATATGTTTCACACCGTTCCCGTTGCACTCTATGCCTGGTACCGGCATTTTGGGGATTTTGAAGCCACGCTCAAATCAGTGCTTGACCTGGGTGGCGATACTGACACGGTGGCTGCGATTACCGGTGCGCTGGCCGGAACCGTGGGTGGTGAGTCAGGAATTCCTTTGCCGTGGCGCACTGGAATCTGGGACTGGCCGCGCGGAAGGCGCGTTCTGGAAACCATCGCTGACCGACTGGCTGATCCAGGGTCAGTTACCGCACCAGTCAGGTACTTCTGGCCGGCAATTCCAGTCCGGAACCTGTTGTTTTTACTGATTGTGCTCGGGCATGGCTTTCGGCGGCTGGCACCACCTTACTGAATGAAGAATCTGTCAGTACCACCTGCGTAAGTGGATGGGTTTTTCAAGCCAAAAGAAACCCACCCGCTTACGCAGGTGGTACTGACCTGGTTTTTTCATCCTTAACTCAAAGACAACTTCGCTCATCTGAAGTTCAACAGAAACAGAACGCGTGCGTGCCTCCAGGCTTCAAGTTATACTGCCGGCAACTTCCAAAACAGGTTTTCTGGTGTTTTTTCAAGGAGAATTCTCGATGTGCTCCCCCTTTTGGCTGCAAAAGAAAGTAAATGTGTGTTTTGCGATGCGATGTGCTCTGGGAGTCATGCTGCTGTTGATTTTTTCAGCGCTCCCGACGCAGGCTCAGTCTGCGGAAGATGTGATTGATGTGGTTGACTACAAGATTGACGCTGAGTTGATCCCTGAAACCCAAACCTTGGCTGCCAAAGCCATTGTCACAATGAAGGTCACACGACAGGTTCAATCAGTTACCCTCGAACTCAACGGCTCGCTGGAAGTGACGAAGGTGTTGGGCCCCAATAATGAACCACTCCAGTTTGTCCAGGATCGGTTACAGGATCTAAGCGTGAAGGTTGCGCTTGGCCAGTCGCCGGTTGTCGGTCAACCATTTACCCTGACCTTTGAATATGCTGGCCAGCTTTTATCTTCTGAAGGTGGGGTTTTGGCGCTCAAACGTCTGGCGTATGTCGGCAAAGACGGGTGTTATTTGCTGTATGCCGCCCGCTGGTTTCCTTTTCACGCCTACGCATCGGATGTGGCCACCTACACCATCAACCTGGTGACACCGAGCGAATTTAAAGTGGTGGCCTTTGGGGAACACACCGAACAGCCGTTTGTTCCGCCAGCACCAGTGAAACCAGTTACGGGAAAACAAACTGACCTGGCAAAACCACCAACCCGTCGCCAGCCAGCCGGGTCACGGCGAAAGCCAGCTCAACCAGCCGAAACGGAAAAGCCAACGACTGAGGCCCCACAATCGCCCACAAAACCGCTCCCAACCGGAAGCGGCAATCGAACCCGACATATTTTTGTAGTCACTCAGCCCGTGCTGCCCGGCACGATTGCGGCGGGCGAATATGCCGTTCGTTCCGTCCAGCGCAACGGGTTTGATGTGGATTTCTATTTCAAAATTGGCAATGAAAGCTCAGCCGAACGCTATGCTGAAATCATGGCTGAAGCCGGAAGCTTTTTGAATCAAAAATTTGGCCCATACGCCTTTGGCACCAAACTTCAGGTGGCGGAAATTGATAACGAGAGTCTGGAAAGTTACACGGCGGCTGGGGTCACGCTGCTGGCCCGCCGGTTACTGGATAATCCAAAAGAATTGCCACGCGAAACGTTGATCAGAGAAGTTGCCTATCAGTGGTGGGGACAGGCCGTCGGGCTCAAATCCTTTGACGATATCTGGATTTCACAGGGGCTGGCCACCTACTGCTATATGCTCTTTGAGCAATCCCAGATGAATCAGCAGGCGTTTACCCGGTTGTGCCGTGACATTTTGGAGCGTGCGCTGGCTTTTGAAGGTCAGACTTCGATTGGACGTGCGCCAGCCGAACTCGATGACCAGTCAGCCGCCTATCGGTCCATCATTTTCTATAAAGGTGCTTTTGTGTTTCGCATGCTTTCAAGCGTGCTTGGCGAAGCCAAAATGGCAATGCTCCTCAAGAATTTTTATGCTGAAAATCAAGGGAAACGCCCTGGAATCAGTGACTTTGAGAGAGCCACATCCAAAGTGGCTGGCGAAGACATGCGGTATTTCTTTGGGCAGTGGGTTGATTCAACCGGAGTGCCGGAATTTCGCCCGGACTATCAAATTCTACGGCTGAAAGATGGGAGCTATCGGCTTCGGGGAACGATTGAACAGGATCTGGAAACGCTGCGATTTCCGCTCGATATCGAACTGGAATCAAAAGGCGGGATTGAGCGCACCCAGGTGCAAATCAATGGCAAGTCGGTTGATTTCACGCTCAAGGTCAATTCCGAGCCTGGCAATCTGGTCATTGATCCGGATAGCAAATTGCTGCGCACCTCGGAAGAAGTTCGGGTAGCCGTGGTGGTCCGGCGCGGCATTCAACACATGGAGCAGGAAGAATACGCCGAAGCTCAACAGCAATTTGAAGCCGCCGTTAAACTCAATCGCCGCAGCAGTTGGGCCTACTACAATCTGGGTTTGCTCTATATGAAACAGCAAAACTTCCAACGGGCGATTGATGCCTTTGATGAAGCCTACAATGGTGATTTGCTGCCGTCGTGGCTCGAAGTCTGGTCGTTGCTCTATAAAGGAATGGCCTATGATGCCGCCGGGCAGCGTGACCGGGCCGTGGCCGAATACGACAAAGTTCAAAAACTTGGCGACAACCCCGACAACGTGCAGGATCTGGCTCAGAAATATATGGGTGCTCCCTATCGGCCCGAGCGGAGTACCCCCTCCAATCCATAGGCCCTGAGTGAACAAGTCCGTAGCGAATAGCGAGTAGCAAGCCGTCACTTTCCCCAGCTTGCTACTCGCTTCTGTTTTTAGGCGTTGACGGCTATCAAGCCTGGTTCCAGGCTTGAATCCCACGATTCGCCCTGGTTTTTTCTGGTTGACAGAACATCAGTTCAATTCAAAACTGAGTCACTTGCTTTCAGATTAACTGTTCACGCCTCACAACTCACTTTTATATGCCTCCCAAAATTCGCGTTGCCTTGATGTACTCTGATAATACGTTTGCTTCTCCGATTAACCCCGAAGTGACCTTTGGGTGGGGGAATTATGATGACTTCGGCGATGAAGAAGCCGCCCTGGTCCTGGAAATGCACCGGGATGGGCGGTTTGACGTGTTTAACTTCACCTGGCAGGACATCACGCCGGAGTTAACCTTTCGCCAGATTCATAATCTTTTAACTGGAGAGCGGCTCGAACATGTGCCGATTGATGAGACAGTAGATGTGATTTTTGTGCGTGGTGTCGGAAGTTCGCAACGGGCACACGATTTTCGAGGCACAATTTGTGAGCAACTTCAGCTTTTGAAACAGTTGACCCGAACGAAAGTCATTAACCCGGTGGAGACAGTTATTTCAGATCTGGAAAGCAAGCGATATCTGGTCAAACTGTTTTCAGCCGGAATTCCGATGCCGGCGACCTATCTGGCACGCTCACTGGCTGAAATCGAAGAAATCGGAGCACTGCTCCCTCAAGGCTATGTCATCAAGCCAGTTCAGGGATTTGGCGGGTTTGGCATTGAACGGTTTCCCGGTGGATCAGTGGCTCAGGTTGAGCAGTTTCTCTCAACCGACGGGGAAGTACTGGTCCAGGAGTTTATCCCAGGAATTGCCCAGGGTGAGCGGTCCGTCATGATGACGTTTCAAGAAGCCGCCTACGCCATTTTGAAACGCCCGCATGAAGGCGATTTTCGGTCAAATTTTTCACACGGCGCCACCATTGTTCGGGCTGAACCCAATGAAGCTGAAGTGTCATTATGCCGGAAAGTGTTGGAACATCTTGGGTTACCCAGCATTATCTCGCGCATTGACCTGATTGGACCGCGTGAGGCCCCAATGTTGATGGAGGCAACGATGTCATGCATGGGTCTCTATCTGCGCGATGTGCACGCCGAAGCCGAAATTGCCCAGGTGATTATGGACACCATTGAGAAAGCCGTGCAGGCGGGAGACAGTGGGCCAGGGGCAATCGAAGGGATGAAGGATGAGGGATGAAAGAAAACCAGTCGTTCAGCCCTGGTATTTTCAACTCTCAGTTTTTTGGAAAAAAGGCTTTGCTCAAAGCTGGTTTTCGTGAACAATCCAATCACGTTCGTGCGCACACTTCCCACAAGTCCCATCCTATTCTCATTACCTGCCGGGACACCTGTATGGAAAAGCGAAAAGTCCTTATTGTTGACGATGATCCAAATGTCCTTGTGGTTCTGGTCGCCCTCTTTGAGCGTTACTACAGTCAGTTTGAAGCTTTTCAGTCGCTCGATGCCCGTACGGCATTACAAATCGCTCACCAGCGAATCCCTGATTTGATTATTACTGACTGGGAAATGCCGGACATGGATGGCTTGGAACTGGTTCGACGGTTAAAAGCGGACCCGGTCACCGTGGATATTCCCGTGATGATGTGCACCGGGGTGATGACGACGTCAACCAACCTCAAAACTGCCCTCGAAGCTGGCGCCGTTGATTACATCCGTAAACCAATTGACGCCACCGAACTCGAAGCCCGCGTCGGCACGATTCTTAAACTCGCTGAATCCTATCGCATCATTAAAGTCCAAAATCAAAAACTCGAAGCGCAGAAAGCGGCCCTTGAAGCCGCCAATACCGAACTGGTACGCCTGTCCACGACTGATCCGCTGACCGGAATTTCCAACCGGCGGAAGTTTATGGTCGTGGTCGAAGAGCAAATGAAAGTCGCCGAGCGCTATCAGTCACCATTTACCCTGGTGATGCTGGATATTGATCATTTTAAAGGGATTAATGATCAATTTGGCCATGATGTTGGGGATCGGGTCCTCCAACAGGTGGCGGCAACCATTCAATCATCGCTTCGGACCAGTGACACGATTGCCCGGTGGGGTGGCGAAGAATTTATGGCGCTCCTGCAACGGACACGGCTTCCCATCGGCAGCGGGATTGCCGAAAAACTCAGAGAAAAACTGGCTTCAACCCCCGTGGATCAGGTTGGGTTGATTTCAGCAAGTTTTGGGGTGACCGAATATCAGGGTTCCGAAACACTCGCTTCACTTACCAATCGAGTTGATGAATTCCTCTATCAGGCCAAACGGCTAGGCCGCAATCGGGTTGTGGCTGGTTAGCCGGTTTCCTTCTGTTTGATTCTGAATGAGAAAGACGCTATCTGTTTGATATTCAAATGATTAGCTTCTTCATTATTCACATTGTATTGCTCACCATCAGAAGGTTTTTCTATGGCCAATCAGACTGTTCAAATGCAATTTTTGACGGCATCGGTCCAGGTTGATCGAGCCTGGGGCAAGGTGCGCTTAGCTGCTTCTTACCTGGCGATTGTCTACCTGGGATTTCTGCTGTTTTCTATCACGGTTCAGGCTCAGTTGGTGGCGTTTCGATTTGACCGGTTTGGCGTTGATCAGGGGCTTTCCAGCCAGATTGTGACCTGTGTGCTCCGTGATCATGTTGGATATTTGTGGGTAGGAACAGAGAGCGGCCTGAACCGCTATGATGGATATACCTTCAAGGTTTTTCTCCCAAACCCAAAAGATAAAAAGAGTTTACGTGATGGTTCAATCACCACGTTGTTTGAAGACCATCACGGGAACCTCTGGGTCGGCACCAAAGATGGCGGGTTACATCTCTTTGACCGATATACCGAGACCTTTCACGTTTTTCAGCAGGATCCAACCCAATCAAACGGGTTAAGCGATAACCGGATTTATCGGCTCTATGAAGACCCGCAAGGTGCACTGTGGATTGGGAGTGTGGGTGGGCTTGATAAAATTGTCTGGAATGGTAAAACCATTGAAAGTATTCGGTTTACATCATTTCGAGCTGATCCGAAAAACCCAGACAGCCTCAGTCATAGCCGGGTGACATCTATTGTTCGTGACCAGGCCGGGACGTTATGGGTCGGCACGCGATTGGGTCTGAACCGGATGGTTTCTGAAAATCCGCCACGCTTTGAGCGCTTTCTACATGATGCCAGCGTCCCCACCAGCCTGCCGGATAATGAAATCTATAGCTTTTTGCTTGATCGGAAGGGAAATCTCTGGATTGGCACCTGGGGCGGCGGAGGGCTTTCGAAAATTCCAGCCACCGAATTGTCCAAAGTGCAGCCGACCTTTCTCCAGTTTCCCTATGACGCGATTCGAAACACCGGGCTTGAGGTGGACGTGGTGTTTGACCTGTCCGAAGATGCCCAGGGGAATATCTGGCTTTGCTGTCGGGATCAGGGCGTGCGCTGTCTGCGCCGGGATGAACGGGATCGGCCAAATCCCCGCTTTTTAAGTTTGGTGCCAGACCCTGGTAACCCCTTTAGTCTGGCATCTGGTACCGCAATGACCATGTGCCAGGATCAACAGGGATTGATCTGGATTGCGAATCTGGAAGGCGGGCTGCTGAAATATGATCCGGCAAAATCAGCTTTTCATCTGTATCGCCATCATCCTGGCGACGTCCCGAGTCTTCCCGAAGGATTTGTGACTGGTGTGGCCGCAGATCGAGATGGGTCAATCTGGGTTGGTGGTTCTGGTCTGACAGAGATTGTCCCGGCAGCCGATGCCTTTTCTCAACCCGGTTATATTCGCTATCTCCCCAAACCTGGCGACCCAACCGCCCTGCAGGCCGAAGATATTTCAACGCTTATCGCTGATTCACGCGGCAGGCTGTGGGTCGGCACGATCAGCAGCGGGCTTTTTCTCGGACGACGCCAGTCAAACCGGATGGTGTTTACCAATTACCGGCGTGACCCAAAAGATCCGCAAGGCCTTGGAAACAATGCCATTCTGGTTTTGCTTGAAGATTCGCGCGGGACCATCTGGGTCGGCACCTATCAGGGGTTGTATGCACTGGCTGACTCCGCCTCTGATCAGCCCAAAGCCGTGTTTACTGCCTACCGTCACCGTCCAGATGATCCAGGTTCCCTCAGTTCTGACATGATTGAAGCCCTGAGTGAAGGACCGAATGGAACAATTTGGGTTGGCACTGGCTCCGGATTAAACCGGCTTGATTCCTCCACCGGGCAGATGACCCGATATTTGCACGATCCGAATAATCCAGCCAGCATCAACCATGAATTCATTGATTGTTTGTACCGGGCATCAACCGGGCTGATCTGGGTTGGAACTCGTGCCGGGCTATGCTGGATTGACCCGGCAACCGGAAAATTGAGTCGGGTGCCAGTTGAGACCGGCCTGGCAGAGTTTGCGATTATGTCGGTTGTGGAGGACGCTTCGGGCACTTTTTGGGTTGGCACCATCAACGGGCTGTTTCGATTTAATCCACGGACCGGACACACCCTGCGGTTTGGAAAAAATGACGGGTTACCTCACGAATTGCTGGATCGCGGGGTTGTCTGCTCTGGAAAGGGTGGCAGGCTGTATTTTGGCACTCCGGAAGGAGTTATTTCATTTCGCCCAGAGGAAATCACTCAGAATCCGATGCCGCCAACCGTGGTTTTGACCGAACTTTTGCTGGGAAATCAAATTCAGCCAATCCGCGCCCAATCAACACTTCCAACTCAGGTCAACCTGCTGGAAACGCTGGTGCTACGGCATACGGATAATCTCTTTACCATTGAGTTTAGCGCGCTGAACTTCAAACAACCCGAAGACAACCAGTATGCCTATAAGCTCGAAGGATTGTACAACGATTGGATTGTAACGGATGCCAAAAACCGGCGTGCCACTTTTACCAATCTTGAGCACGGGGAATATGTCTTTCGGGTCAAAGCTGCCAACAACGATGGAGTCTGGAATGAAGCCGGCCCAATGTTAAAAATCGTGATTTTGCCTCCCTGGTGGAAAACCTGGTGGGCCAGGCTGATTTTTTACACCACGGGCATTTTGATTTTGCTAGCGGTACCAGTGATTCGACTGGTCATTTCGGAACGCCAGCGGGTGGTGCTCGAAACCCAGGTCCAGCAACGCACGCTCGAACTCAGCCAGGCCAATCAAAAATTGATGGAACTGGATCGGTATAAACAGGCCACGATGAGTATGATCGTGCATGACCTGAAAAACCCGTTGAGCGCGATTTTGCACGACGGCACCGACAAGCCACCAGAACACCGGTTGCAGCAAATCAAGCGGTTTGCCACCCAGATGCTCTATCTGGTGCTCAACATTCTGGACGTCCAGAAATTTCAGGATGCCAAATTTGAACTCAATCTTCAGGTGTGCCGGCTGGCGGATATTTTTCATCAAGCGATTGATGATGTTGACTTCTTGCGCAAAAACAAAGGTCAGGTTTTTGAAATCGAAGTGGATGAAACACTTGAAATCCAGGCGGATGAAGCCATTTTGCGCCGCGTGATCGTCAACTTACTGACCAATGCGATTAAATTCACACCGGTTGGCGGGACAATAACTTTGAAAGGGATTCTGGACGCAACTGATAGTCTCCGGCTCACGATTCAGGACAGCGGGGACGGGATTCCCAAAGAAAAACAGGCGCTGATTTTCGAGCCCTATGGTCAGGTTCAGGCCCGAGCCTCAGGCAGCGTCCGATCAACCGGGTTAGGTCTGGCCTTTTGCAAACTGGCGATTGAAGCCCACGGTGGCACCATTGGGGTTGAATCTGAAGTCGGCAACGGCGCCTTGTTTTGGATGGTGTTGCCCCATGTAGCTCGCACTCGGCAAAATGCTGCTCCGGTGCAACTTGTGCTGGGTGAAACCGGGGACCTGGCACTTTCAGCCGAAGCCTTCGAGGTCCTGAGGCCATTTCTCAACGAACTGGCCAGCCTTGAGATTTTTGAAGTGACCGCCTTGCGCCGATTGCTCAAAACAATCCCGACAACCACCAGCCCGGAACTCCAAATGTGGAAAGACGCCATTGATCTGGCGATTCAAACCGGGAATGAGTCGCGTTTCCAGGCGCTGCTGCACCGGGCCCAGCCGCAGGATTCGAAGGTCTGACCATATGAAGTTGCGGATTAAGCTTGTTCAGATCAGGTGAAACCAAGATAATGCCTGATCCTTCACTCGTGTCAGCCTCACACTGAGTTATCTCAATCAAAAAAAGGAAAGCTGGTTGTGGCCAAAGAATCAACGGCTGATTGTACTTTTGCGGGCGAGTATGCTGCAGAGCTGAAAGCCTTGTATGAATTAATTGTGCGCCTGTGGCAGGATCATCGCACTTCGCCCCATCGGGCGGGTGATGAATTGATCTATTCATTTGGTTCATTAGACTATGTCGTTGTCATCAATCAGGATGTGTTGGGCGGGTTGGTTGAAGTCAAAACCAAAGACGGCAACGTGGATTGTTTGATGGATGCCGAGGGAACCGTAAGCTGCAAACTCAACACTGATCCCAAAGAAGGTGGACGCGAAGGCGCTGACATCCGGTTGATCTTGCAAAACACGGTCAAAGCCCTGGGGCTGTATTACCTGCGCCGGGCATAACCCTTTTTGAATGAAGAATTGAGAATGAAGAATGAAAGAAAAGTGGTTAGTGGTTAGTAGTTAGTGGTTAGAAATCAATACTTTCGAAGAAAAATCAGAAGCCAAGAACTAATCACTAGCCACTAACCACCACACGAACCACTAACCACACGAACCACTAACCACGAACCACTAACCACATCTTCATTTTCAGATTTTATGTCTCATCGAGTTCGAGAACATCACCAGCAGTTACTCAAAAGTGAAATCGGCACCCTGCGCAAGCCACTTGGCCTGGGGCTGAACATCGCGCTGGCCTATGCCAACACCTACTATATCGCCATGTCAAACCTTGGGTTTCAGGCGGTTTACAAGCTCTTTAACCTCTATGAAACGGTTACTTGCGAACGTGCCTTTCTGCCGGATCGTGATATTTTGGAGGACATGGAGCGTGCTCGTCTGCCGCTGGTGACGCTTGAATCCCAGACCCCAGTCAACGAATTTGACGTCCTTGCCTTTTCAATCTCCTTTGAAACCGATTACCTCAATGTGCCAACTATGCTTCGGCTGGCTGGAATCCCGGTTTTGCGTGAAGACCGAAGCGAAAGTGACCCGCTCGTTGTGGTCGGCGGCGCCGCTACGTTTTTGAATCCAGAGCCGATTGCTGATTTTGTGGACGTGGTCTGTGTCGGAGAAGGCGAGGGGCTGGTTCCGCAACTGGTTGAATTTATTGAGCAATCTTCGTCACGAGCCGAGTTGCTCGAACGATTGAGCTATGAACCAGGGTTTTATGTGCCGTCTTTTTATGATGTCGAATACAACGACGATGGCACGATTGCAGACATTATTCCCAAAGGACGGGCGCCGCGGCGGGTCCTCCGGGTTCGGGCGGCGATGCGCAAACAGGAATCAAAAATCAAGGACGCGCCGGAATACGTCAATTTCGTTCCCGAATCGCTCATCCTGACGCCGCACACCGAAATGTCCAATCGGTTTATGATGGAAATTTCGCGCGGCTGCTCAATGGGCTGCCGGTTTTGCTGGGCAGGGTTTAGTTATTTGCCGCCGCGTGTGTTTGCGGCTGAAAACCTGCTCGACCGCGCATCACGTGCCCGCCCGCATACGGACGAAATTGGCCTGGTCGCCACAGCCGTGTGTGACCATCCAGAAATCACAACGTTGCTTGGTGGCTTGCGTGACATGGAGTACCGAATTTCGGTTTCCAGCCTTCGCCTTGACCAGATTACTGATGAATTGCTTGATGCCCTGGTTGAAAGTTGTGACCAGACAATTGCGGTGGCCCCGGAAACCGGGTCCTATCGCCTGCGCCGGGCTATTAACAAGAACCTGACCGATGAGGAAATCCTGGATATCTGTCAGCGCATTTTCAATCGCGGTATCCTGAATCTGAAACTCTATATGATGGTTGGGCTTCCAACTGAAGAGCAGGAAGATATCGACGCAATTGTGAACCTCACCCGGCGTGTCCGGCAGTTAATGATTGATGAAGGTCGTCGGTTTGGTCGAGTTGGCCGGGTGGTGGTGTCGCTCAACGGGTTTGTGCCAAAGCCGCACACCCCGCTCCAATGGGAGCCGATGATTCCTGAGAAACAACTGGACAAGAAAATTCAGTACCTGACGCGTGAACTTCCCAAAATCAAAAATGTGGAAGTCCGTGCCATGTCATCTCGGATTGCTTATCAACAGACCATGCTCAGTCTTGGAGATCGGCGACTCTCGCAATTTCTGATCGAAAACGACCGGCTGCGAAACTTTAAACAGGCGTTGCGCATGACGGATCTGGATATTGATTTCTACACCTTGCGCCGCAAGGGAGTGGATGAAGTCCTGGCTTCAGATATGATTGACAACGGCCTGAGCCGTGAATTCTTGCTCAAGGAATACAACCGGGCGGTGGCTTCGCGGACCACGCCTCCCTGCCCAGCGGCTGATGCCTGCACCCGATGTGCTGTGTGCGACGAAAAAGACGGTGCTATCAGTAATGCCGTCAACCAGTTGGTACAACTTGGGCGGATGACCCCGACAGTGCAATCATCGTTTGGGTCGCTCAATACAATTGCCGCCGCCGCCAAATTGCGGGTGTAAAACCAGCGGGAAAGCAAGGGGCATAAAGGACATAAAGGACATAAGTTTAAAACCCCCGAATGCAATAAAAATTGAGGAAAAAACACCAAAACCCCGCACTATCAAAAGCTGATAGCGCGGGGTTTTGGTGTTCATCCTATCTTCGGCGTGGAAACCCGGTCCTTTAGGGCCGGGAGGAAACGCCGCTCCTGCTTTGAAGTAAAGTTGTGGTTCTCGCCGTCAACCGGACACAGTTCGTTTTGATGTTGACACTGTCGGTGAGACGAGTCCCGTCAATTGCACCCAGAGCGAAATACCCGCTACGGCGCTTGCCGGTGATAAACCCGATTCCTTTCACAGTTTGAATCAGATCAAATTTGCGCAGCCCAAACAGCTTGCCGGTTGGAATCCGTTTCTGGCTGTGTTGGCCAGTCGTTTGCTGATAATCGCCCTGGCTGACGTGCCGTTTGACGAAACCATTTCCGGTCCCGGCTTCCACGACTTCCCCATCCTCGCAACAAATGGCAATCGCATCAGTGGTGTGAGACTTGGGCAACTTCAGAAACTGCTCGCGCTTGTATTTGGTTTCGTAGCCGAAGGTTGTTTCAAATTCCCAGCCGGATTGCTTGAGTTGGGACGCGATGATCCCCGCTTCGGTCGCCGGTTTGGTCAGGTTGCGCCTGGGTTTGATCTCAAACTTTCCCTGGTGCAACGCCTGATGACAGGTCAGGCACAGTGTCAGGAGATTGCCGTGATGGTTGCCACCCTGGCGGCTTTTGAACTGCACGTGATGGACATTGAGTTTGAGGCTGTGGTTGATCTTTTGTCCGCTTTGACACTGGTGGCCGTCCCGGTGCAGCACGTAGGCTTTGACATGATACCAGTCCTTGAGTGGTCCGTTTTGATATTCAACTCCGGCCACCTCCGGGTTGACCAGTTTGTGAATATCGAAACTTGCCGTTTCCACCTTCCATCGAGTCACAGGTAACAGCCGTTCCACCTGTCGTCGTTCCCGAAGATGCGACTCGACTTTGCTCCAAATCGAAGGCGGCAACCGGCCCGGGCGGCGCGATGCGCCCCGATTCTCAAATCTCGCCTGGCGATAGCGTGTTTTTCGGCTGCGCCTGGTCCGGCGATAGGCTTTGCGTTGTTCCATCTTGCGCGAAACATCAGTCCGAAGCGTGACTTCCGCCTGGTACACCACTTGCCCGTTCGCCACCACCGCCGTTCCCGCCCTGGTGCTTCCCGTATCCATCCCCGCCACCACTGCCTGCTTGTATCCC
>CAZXCE010000172.1:0-14355 GCA_964639175.1 uncultured Clostridia bacterium | reverse complement strand
GGTTGATTTCTACAGCAAAGCATATTTGTTACCGATTTTGATTGTCAAAGAGCATCAGAGACAAGCGACAAGAGTACAATCATCGTCGGACGGCACTCCTGAGAACTTATGATGATTCCTTCCTAAACCTTGAGTTAAATGAATTGAAAGTGCGATTTAGTAGTGTGCCGTATCGCTCCTTTCTGAGATTTTTTTGGCCTGGTTACAACGATGACAAGAAAACAATTTTACGAACGACCCGTGCGACAACCCTTTCTGAGAAAATTTTGGATGATTTGAGTGAAGCACTTGAAATCGTTCGCTTAAAAAATTACCTGGATGCAAATCAGCCACAACCTAATAGTCTTTTCGGAATCTATGATCAACGAGCTGATACCGACTTTGAAAAAATTCATCAGGCCATTGAAATAGCAAAAGAGGTGCTAGGCATAGTCGGATCTGGCTCAACCATGACTCCGGAAATGGTCAAGGTGTTGTCAGCCGGTTCACCACCTGCTCTTCACCTGGAGGCGATTGGAAAAAGACTTTTCGCTAACCTTACCAAGCTTCGTCAAATAGTGCTCCCAGTTTCCAGCATAATCCCTCACGAATTTTTTTCTCAAGCTGGAATTGAGCTATTTAAAACCCCACTGGTGGCAGTTGAAGACTGGCTCAAGCAGACTATTCTACAATTTACACGATTTACTGAAATGATGGATTGTCTGTTGCCTTTATGCCGAAGCACCTCCAATTTTACAATTCAAAATCTTATTTCCGCGCTGGAAAAAAAAGACCGTCTTGAGAACATTCGATTAGATCTCAACGCCAAATTTGAGTCACTTAGAGAGAAGTTTGGTCAGGACTATTGTGGAATTGAGACAAATTGGAAGGTGGTGTTAAAAGCAATCGAATGGACAGCTAACGCCTTCCAGCTATTTGAAGGCCAGCCAGTTCCCCAACTGTTTGTTGAATTAGCAATACAGAAAAACAATGCGAATCACCTATTTACAGATTTTGCTCGACAGCTTGAGAACGTAAATACGTCATTGGAAAATGTCATGAGTGGCTTTGGTAAACCAGGTGTGATGATTGCTGGACGACCGTTAACAGATCTACCATTAGCCGAAATCCTGATTCATTTGAAAAAAATGTCAGATGAGTTGCCTCAGCTCGAATTGTGGGTTGATTTACAGAATTTAAACTGGCAGATCAAAGAAACCTGGATTGAAAGATTTTTAAATAAAGCCAAACAATTGCAAATCCCACCAGGAAAGCTGGTGCAAACCAGTCAACGAACCATTCTTGAATATTGGATTAGTCAAATACGGGAGACTGACACTGATCTCAAGGAGTTTCGATCCGGTGACCATAACCAATATATTCAAAAGTTTAAAGAATTGGATAGACGCCTTATTCATCGAGCGGCTCGGCGTGTGATTGAAGAAGTAGAAAAACACAGACCTCAGGGGTTCCAAGTACAATCTTCAGATTCAGAGACCGGTATTTTGCAACAGGAAGCGAAGAAACAACGACGCCATAGACCAGTTCGAGCACTTTTCAATGAGATTCCGAATTTAGTGATGAAGCTCAAGCCGTGCCTATTGATGAGCCCATTGTCAGTAAGCCAGTTCCTTCAAACAGAAAGAATTAAATTCGATCTGGTGATTTTTGATGAGGCTTCGCAAATTTTTACTGAAGATGCAATCGGTGCCATTATTCGATCCAAACAAATAGTAATTGCAGGAGATAGCAAGCAATTACCACCAACCGATTTCTTCCGACGGATCTCTGCAGATGATGACTCTGAATTTTCAGAAGAAGATGACATTGATTCATCAACCAATTACGCAAGTGTTTTGGATGAATTTCAAACCATTCCTGGAGTTCAGGAGCAATACTTGCGGTGGCATTACCGGAGTCGTCATGAATCACTCATTGCCTTTTCCAACAATCGGTTTTATGACAATCGCCTAGTTACCTTTCCATCTGCAAAAGAAAAGAGTCCAGCGCTTGGTGTTGAATTTTTCCATGTAAAAGATGGTATTTATGACCGAGGAGGAAAACGAATTAATGCTCGCGAGGCACAAGTTGTTGTAAGCAAGGTATTTGACCACTTTCGGCTATTCCCGAAGAAAAGCTTGATCGTTGTAACATTTAGTCAGGCACAGCAACAGGCAATCGAAGATGAACTTGAGCGACAACTGCGCCAAACTCTTGGGTTTGAAGAGTTCTTTAAAGAAGACCGACTTGAAGGGTTTGAAGTCAAAAACCTTGAAAATGTGCAAGGAGATGAACGAGATGTTGTCATTTTCAGTGTTGGTTATGGGAAAGATGCTTACGGGAAAATGACCATGGGGTTTGGACCATTAAACCGTAACGGTGGTGAGCGCCGATTGAACGTCGCCATTACCAGAGCCAGGGAAAAAGTAATTCTGGTCAGTTCAATTACAGCATCCGATATAAAAACAACTCCAACTTCAGCCAGTGGGGTCCTTCATTTTCAGAGATATCTGGACTACGCTGAACGCGGAACCGTCGCACTATCCTTAACCCACCCCCAGGGATTAGGAGAGGCTGAATCACCTTTAGAAGCTGACATTGCTTCAGAAATTCGGAATTTAGGATATGAAGTTATTCCGCAGGTTGGGTGCAGCGGTTATAGAATTGATATGGGTGTTATTGATCCAGAATTCCCAGGCCAATTTCTTTTGGGTGTAGAGGCTGATGGAGCAACTTACCACTCTGCCCATACGGCACGGGACCGAGACCGGCTACGCCAACGAATACTTGAGGATCTTGGATGGACAATTCATCGAATTTGGTCTTTTGATTGGTTTGACAACCGGACCCGTGAGATTGAACGTCTTCATGAGGCAATCAAACAAGCTCGGATCATTTGCCCAAATTCAGAAACAGAACTTTTTGATGTACAGGAATCTTCTGAACTCCCACAAATTCAAGTCATTGAGCGATTATCTGACAATGAAACATTACCTGGAACAATCAACTATGTCATGTGTCCACTGCCTCTCCCCCAAACCATCTATCTTGCATTCCATCATGATCTATGCCGTTATGAACAAACAAACTTACTTGAAATGGTTGTCATGCAAGAAGGTCCAATTCATATTGATCTTGCAGCCCGCCGGTTAGCAAAAGCCTGGAACCTTGAAAAAGTTGGCAAACGGATGAGAGAAGCAATTGATCAATGTGTCCGCCAATCAATTCGACGAGGGCAGATTTATCAAAAGAGTGAATTTCTTTATCCAATGTCCTTCTCGGCAGAAGAACTTCAGGTTCGCCTTCCTGTTGAAGACGAGATCGAGTCCCAACGCAAAATCGAACACATTGCTCCAGAAGAGCTTCAAAAAGCTATGCTTATTCTTGTGGAGCACGCCCAAAGTCTACGCCCAGACTCTTTGATTGCCGAAACACGGAAATTATTCGGGTTCAATAGAACTGGAATATCCATTCAACAACGATTACAAGAAGAACTAGATAAACTCTTGGAGAGTCAACACATTATTTGGCACGAGAACAAGCTCTTTCTGCCAACGAAATAATAGAAACTACTGAATTGAGTTTGGGCGGGGGAGGTTTTCCTATGAGTGGCGGAGGCTTTAGCATCACGATTCAGCCGTTGAAGAAACGGACCTACATGTCGCCGTTTCAGCTCCAGCGGTGGATTTGGGAAAAGATATATGACCAGATGTACACGGTGGTAAATCGCAAGGCGGGTCGTAATGTGTTCAGGTACTACCTGCGGGATGAAGCGTCGGATGGACTTGCCGGCAAATGGCCACGTTCTGAAAGGGAGTTGAGTTTTCACTTTATGGACGCCGCCGGATGTTGCGTGATGTCTTCCGAAGTGAGCGAACACTGGAGCGCCATTTGTTATAAAGCACTGTTTCCCACGCTGGCACCAATCACCAGAGAGTTTGATTGGGTCATTTCGGACCTTTCTCGCAGCCTCGAAGAAATGATTTCCACAACGTATTACCCAATCATCGAACTCAATAGCAAGCTTTTCTGCATTGCTCCGCCTGACCCCGCCGACGCTGATTCAAAGCTCGAACTGTTTTCCGACAGCGACCGCCTCACGATTGAAGACCTTTCCGCTGCTCAGAAAAAGAAAGTCCTTGCCGCCGCCGAAAGCAAGCAGTGTCTGTGCCAGATTTGCCAGTTTTACCGAAAAGCGAAGTAGCCGGAACTTTCATAAAGCGGCGTCAAGTGAGCCGCACTCCACATCATTTCAACTGCCAGCCGTGAATCAGGCTGTTGGCGTGGCCAACGCGGAGTTCGCTTCCGTCCGGGGTATAGGTGAGGCATTGCATGACGTGGCCTTCGGGCTGAAAACGGCTGAGCTCCTTTCCTGTCGCCAGATCCCACTGACGAACGGTTTTATCGAGACTCGTTGATGCCAGCGCCTTTCCATTTGGAGCAAAGGCAAGCCGCCAGACCTGGGCGCCGTGGCGCTCCAGCCGTTTGACTTCACTTCCCGTCGCCAGTTCGATGACTTTGATTCGGCCATCTTCAAACCCGGCGGCGACCAGACGACCGTCCTTTGAAATCGCCAGACAATACACCTGCTTGCCATCGCCTTTTGATTGAGAAACCGCCGTTCCGGTAGCGGCCTCGACTATTTCCACGTCGCCATTGTAACAACCAGCGACGATATATTTTCCATCTTTGGAGAAAGCCAGGGTATGAATCGCGGTTCGAACCGGAATCGTGCGTAGTTTTTTTCCAGAAGGGACTTCCAGGACGGTAATGCTCGTTCGTGGGTTAAATCCGGTGGCCAGTTGTGACCCATCGCCTGAAAATGACAGTCCGCCAACGCCGACGAGCGGCTCTGAAATTTTAGCCATGACCTTTCCGGTTTCCAGGTTCCAGATGCGAACGGTTTGTGCACCTTCATTGTACCCGGTGGAAGCAGCATACTTTCCGTCAGCCGTCATTTTGACGGAGGAAAGCGTTTTTTGATCATCATCCAATTCAATGAGTTTCTGGTTCGTCGTCAGGTCAAACAAGGTCAACGTCCCATTGAAATTTCCGCATACAACTTTGCTGGCATCAGCGGAAAAATCCATGTCAATAATGTTGTCAAAGCTGCCGTTGAGTTTGAGTTCGCTGGTGCCTCCTGCCGTTTGTCCACCTAATGGCTGGGATGGCGAGGAAACTGGCGACGATTTGATTGGCGTGGCGCCTGACAGACTCAAGGCAGGGAGTTTATCCCTGAAAACCCACAGTGAGCCTCCAACAACCAGACCTAAACCCATCAAAATGACAGCCGATCCACCCAGGAACAGCCCAACTGGAAAGTTTCGCTCCGGCATTGGTACTCGTTCCGTGCCAGGTAAACTCGCCAAAAGCTGGTTTGAGGCTGCCGTCTGTGCGGCCAGTGGCGGTGCCGGAACAGTAGACACAGCGCCAGGAGCC
Organism: uncultured Clostridia bacterium; assembly: GCA_964639175.1. Lineage (GTDB taxonomy): Bacteria > Acidobacteriota > Blastocatellia > Chloracidobacteriales > Chloracidobacteriaceae > JACQXX01. Next base: position 8,937 of record CAZXCE010000172.1, on the reverse strand, counting down.
ACCTGGGTTGGCTGTGGATGCGGAAGATTTGGATGTGAGGCGGCCAGCGGCAATGTGTCAGTTCTCTTCTGGACCGGAGCTGGTGGTGCTGTTGCCGACACGGTTTCTGCCTGGGAAGGAGGTCGGCCCGGCAATGAGACTGAATAGGCCGCTTTCCATAGAGCTTCGCGCATTTCGCGAGCCGAACGAAACCGCTCCTCTGGTTTTTTTCGCAGTGCCCGGTAAATAATGGCTTGTAACGGTTCAGGTACAACTGCCGGAAGCGGTTGCGGTTCGGCAAACGCAACTTTGCCGACAATCGCCATAAAGTCTCCGCCGGGAAATGGAAAATTCCCGGTCAATAACTGATAAGCCATCACCCCAACCGACCACAAATCTGACTGCTCTGACCGTTTTCCGTCAAAGGCTTCGGGTGACATATAGAGCGGCGTCCCCGAAACCATACTGGCGGAGCTGGTTGATTTGAGCACTCGGGCAATTCCGAAATCCGCCAGGCGGGGAATGTCGCCCTGCAATAAAATATTGGCTGGTTTGAGATCACGGTGGATGATGCGCCGTTCGTGAAGGTGCTCCAGCCCCTGCAAAATGCCGTTGAGCAAGGTCACGGCGACGCCAACCGAAGGCGCTTTTCCGCCGTACCGTTCAAGCCAGTCATAGAGCGACCCGCCCGGAGCATATTCGCTCACAATCACAATCTGTCCCTGAAACACATCGGCGCTAATGATCGGCAAAATATTTGGATGGCCCGACGCTTTCACCCAAATGGCGGCTTCGCGTTTGACAGCTTCCACATCTATATCTTCTTCAATCGGGAGTTTGAGCGCCACCTGAGTGGTGACAACTGATGTCCGATGTTCAGCCAGCCACACCACGCCAAAATTGCCACGGCCAAGCTTTTTTACAAGGATGTAAGGCCCAATCTGAGCACCAGATGACAGCATATTATCTTTCAGGGTTCAGGGTTCGGGGTTCAGGGTTCAGGGTTCAAAATTGTAAGGGAAGACAATTGAGACATTATCGAGGTTAACCATTTTCCCAAAGTGGAGCTTCCTCTCATTGGCAACCCACCCGTTCACGCGGGTGGGACTGACTGAAGGCCATTCTTTTTTCGATGGTCTGGTTTTATCTCCGATAATGTTTATTTTATCAATCATGCCATTTAGGAAGGAATCATCTGGATCAGCAAATAGTTAACTTATTGAAAGAACTGTATTCCTCTGAATCGTGAATCCTTAGACGAAAGAGCACATCATTGTGCCGCAACTGAGTTTAAACTCAAAGAGTCTTGTAAATGACAACTGAAAAAACAGGTTGCAGGATTGGACTTTTCTTCCTAAAGTGGCAAGCCTCCGTCACGCTTCTGGTTCATCCAAATACCCTAAACGCAGAACATGCTCATTTTTCCGCCGCAGGAAAGCTTATGTTCCGCTCGTTTGTCAGCTCGAAACCTTCACTCTTCACTGGTGCCGCAACCGTTGCCCAAAGCTTGGGCCTGTTTTTGCCAAAAGCCACGGCCTCACTCTGGATCCACGGCACATCAATCGAAGCCTTTCAATCGGCGCGCTCCCTCATTTTTCGCCTGCAACACCAGATTCGCCCCTGTCGGTGGGCTTTTACCGGGATTGACTTTGACACCTTAACCTGGCTGCAGAAACGCTACATTGATGATTTCGTGTACCTGCCACCAGTTTCGGTCTCGCTGAGCATCAATCGTTTCTTTCAATCGGTTCGGCCACAGGCATTGGTGATTCTCGGGTCGGGCGAAGGATTGTCAAAAGCTGTTTTTTCAAGGGCTTGCCAGCAAAATATTCCGATCATCTGGACTGAAATTGATGAAACTGTAATCCCACAGCTTCAGCAGGTGTGGAAAGCCGGGGATCTTCACCCTGCGAATTCCAGGTTTGGCGTCCAAACATCCCTGGTGAAAGAGCAGCTTCAGGCATCGGGCATCCCCGCCCCGTTCATTTCGGTCACCGGCAGCCTGCAGTATGAATTTCCCCCAGAACCGTCTCAACCTTCCCGCAATCGGGTATGTGATGAACTTGGGATTTCACCTGAATCTGAGATTGTCGTTGCACCGCAAGTTCATCCAGGTGAGGAACAACTCTTGTGCGCGGCGGTGCACCACCTTCGTCGGACCCGGCCATCCCTCAAACTGGCGCTTGTGGTGTATTCCGACGTGCAACTTCGGGATATTCAACGCCTGCTTTCCAGGGCTGGAGTGACAAACCATGTAGCCGGCGCGCCCGGCGCCAACCCTGATTCAGAGGTTGTCATTTGCTCGACTTCCTTTGATTCGAGCGTCCTCGCTTATCTGGCTCAGGTTGTCATTGTGGGAGGGAGTTTCGTTCCAAACGCCAGGACCCACAATCCAATTGCTGCCGTGCAACTCAGGAAACCAGTCGTGGCGGGGCCATATCTGACGCCACTGACAGCGGCGACGCGTCAACTTCTGCACGTAAGCGCCATTCAATCCATTGATCAGAAAACACTTGCCGATACATTGGAGGCCATCCTCAGTCATCCTGAAACCTATCAGACCCGGCTGGATTCAGCCCATACTTTTGTCCAAAACCTGAATGGCGCGGCGGGGAAACTCTTTGGCTTGATTGAATCCTCAATTGAGAAACCTTCGCCCCAGTTACCGACAAGAAATAGGCTGCCCCCCACGTTCCGTGACCAGATCGGGCAAAGTCGAGCGTGGAAAGTGCTGGCCCAACCTCTGACCCGGCGGCAAATCCCTGATCTGGATGCGCTCCGTCAACGACTTGGAAACCCGGACACCATTTTGTGTCTCGGCAATGGCCCATCATCAGAAGACCCGGCGGTTTTTGAGGTCCAGTATGATGCTCTGTTTCGGGTCAATCATCTCTGGCAACAGCGTGGACGATTGATCCATCCGGATGTGGTTTTCGTGGGAACTCCAGAGACGCTCAAGAAAGTCAGACCTTGCATTTACGGCTTTTCTTCGGTGCGCAAAGAATACGGCATGCTCTTGCGCAATTTGTGGACGTCTGGACCACAGCCGATTGAATATTGTACCGTCGAGCGACTGTGTAACTTTCAGGAATACAGTCGAACCGATAAGCTTTCCAACGGCACCCTGATGGTGATGGTAGCGGCTGCCTTACGCCCGAAACGGCTGATCATCGGTGGAATTGACCTGTACCGGCATCCGGATGGACGCTACCCAGGTGATTTTCATGCCAGCAACAACTATGCGCCGGTCCATGATCGCAACATCGAGCTGGATGTCATCACAGCGACCTTGCGCGAATTTCCCAATGAACTGGTCATTATTGGTGATGTGTTGCGCCAATCCTTAATTCAATCAGGCATTCATTTGGGGCTGAAGGACTTCGGGCTTGGGGCAACCGAAGGGATGACGGATGAAGGATGAGAGATGAAAATACAGTTCTTCAGCCCTTAGCCCCAAGCCCTTAGCCCATTGTCTTCAGCCCAAGAACCTATATGGAAACTCCGATTCGCGTGTATGTTGGTGCAACTGAAGAACATCTGGTGCCCTGTGGAGTCCTTGAGTACTCCATTCGGAAACATACTGCTTCGCCAGTTACGGTCTTACCGCTCTATCAAAGTGGGATTGAGATCCCGGTTCCACAAGATCTGGCCAATCGTCCGTTCACCAAATTTTCCTTTCAGCGCTTTCTGATTCCTGAAATTCAATCATTTTCCGGACGGGCGATTTATCTTGATTCAGACATGCTGGTGTTCCGCGATATTCGCCAATTGTGGGAGCACCCATTTGATGGGGCACACTTGCTGGTGGTTCAACACCCTGAAAAGAAGCAAATGGTTCAGTTTAGTGTGCTGGTGCTGGACTGTGCGGCACTTGGGTGGAAAATTTGTGACATCGTGGCTGGGCTAGATCAGAATCAGTTTACCTATGGGCAGTTGATGGATGGCAAAGCAGTTGTTAAAAATATCGGGATAACCATTTCACCTGCGTGGAACGACCTTGAGCATTTCGACCCGCACCATACAGCGCTGCTTCATTTTACGAGAGTCACAACCCAGCCCTGGTTATCGCCTCGCAACCCGCTGGGTTATCTGTGGTTCGAAGCTTTATTTCAAGCACTGGACAATGGTCAGATCCAGCTTGATTTGATCAAAGACCACGCTCAACGGGGATTTTTGCGACCTTCGGTTTTGTGGCAAATTGAACACCGCGTCGCTGATTCTCTGACCATCCCAAAATCGGTTTTGACTGAATTCGACGCCCGGTTTGTGTTTCCAACCTTTCGAAAGCCACCTCTCGCCAAACGGATTCGACAGCTTTTCAACCGGGTGCGCACAACGTTGGGAGGCTAAGGACAGGGTTCCGGGTTCCGGGTTCCGGGTTCCGGGTTTTCGAGTCTTTGTCTATTTCCTCCATCTGGAGTCTGGCGAAATGAGTGAATCACCAATGAGTCTATTTGAAAACATAGAGCCCGGAACCCGGAACCCGGAACCCGGAACCCGAAAATCTTTCCTCTCAACACTTTCACCCAGTCAGATCATTCACGAACCGTTTCCACACATCGTGGTGGAAAAGATGCTCCCAGAGCAACTGTGTCAGCAATTGATCCGCGAATTTCCACCACTGGATGTGTTTACCAAAGGTCAGCCTTATGGAGACAACCAGAAACGGTACTACCACGCGATTCATGCGCTGGCTGAAGGTCACCTTTCACCAGCCTGGAAAACCATGGTTTCAGATTTCCTGTTCCACTCCACCTGGGTGGAGGCGTATCGCCTTTTTCGATCAGCGATTTTAACCGAATATCCAGATTTCGAAGCACAGTATGGAAATCCTGAAGAGTTTCGTGTTGGGACCCGGTTTCGTGATGACCCGGCAGCCTGCGATATGTTGTTGAATTCGTTCCTCCTGATTCACACCCCAGTTCATGGGCAGGCGTGTGTTGAACGCGGCCCACATTACAAAATGTTTAAAACGCTCTATGTTGGTTATCTTTTTCTCCGCCCGGAGGAAGATGATTCGGAAGGTGGCGACCTGGAATTGTTTTCGATCAAACCTGGGGCAAAAATCCAACTGAACCAGCGTCATACAATAGACCGGGAACTCATTCAGGTTGAAAAAGTTATTCCCTATCGGGCCAATACGTTTGTGATGTTTTTAAATACCTCACGCTCGATTCAGGGTGTATCGCTCCGGTCACCAGGCAGGTTTCCAATGATGCACCTTCACTTTAATGCCTATTTTCGAACACCATTGTTTCACGTGAAAGACAAACCCGGCACTGTGGCCAAAGATTTTCTTGAACGAAATATCAAGCGAGTAACCCGTTTGGTCTCAAATAAATAATACCAGTTTGTAGTCAGTAGCCAGTAGTCAGTAGTTCACTAAGTTCATTTGACTGAATGATTTGACTGTTTTCTAATACGGCCACTTCATTCCAAAATGGTATAAAATCCTGGCAGTTCTTCACCTCGGTGTGGAAGAGCAGCAGAACGCTCAACGTTCCAATCGTATGCAAACCCTTCTGGACGGGAGTTCCTCACATCAGATTTTGACCGATCCATTTCCGCACCTGGTGGTGGAAAATGCGCTCCCAGAGCAACTTTGCCAGCAGTTGATTCGCGAATTTCCGCCATTGGAAGTGTTTACCAAAGGTCAGCCATTTGGAGAGAATCAAAAACGGTATTATCACGGAGCCCATGCCCTGGCGGAAAATCATCTTTCACCGGCCTGGAAAACAATGCTGACTGATTTCCTGCATCCATCAACCTGGACTCAATGTTATCGGTTGTTTCAAACCGCGTTTTTCAATGAGTTTCCAGATTTTGAAGCTCAGTTGGGAAAACTGGAGCAGTTAAAAACAGGGGTCCGGCTTCGAGAAGACTTTACCACCTGTGATGTATTGCTCGACTCGATGTTATTGATTCACACACCGGTCACTGGTCACCCCTGTGTCGAACGTGGGCCGCACCTCAAGCTTTTCGACACGATGTATCTCGGATATTTTTTCTTGCGGCCTGAGGAAGACGAGGCGGAAGGTGGTGATCTGGAGTTGTTTTCGATCAAACCTGGGGCAAAAATTCGCCTGAATCAGCGCCAGACGGTTGACCGGGACTTGCTCAAGCTTGAAAAGACAATTCCTTATCGAGCAAATACCTTGGTTCTGTTTTTGAACACATCTCGATCCATTCAAGGCTTATCAGCACGGACCGCATCCAGGTTTCCAATCTTGAATTTCCATTTTGATGCGCGGTTTCGAAGCCCATTGTTTACGGTCAGGCAGAAACCGGGTACGGCTGCGAGAAGTTTTCTAAAGCGAAACACCCAACGATTAACCAATTTGTTTTCAAACAAATAAAAGTTGAGAATTCCATCTTCAGGTGGGTGTATTGTTTCCTGGATCACACACCTGAAAGCAATAAAAACTCACCCCACGGCGGAACACCAAACTTCCAATCGTATGCAAACTCTTCTTGACGGCGTTCAACCACATCAGCTTATGACCGATCCGTTTCCGCATCTTGTGGTGACAGATGCCTTGCCCGAAGCGCTGCATCAGCAACTTCTGGCGACCTATCCGCCGCTTGAGGTCCTGACGTCCGGTGCTCAGTTTAAAAGCAACCAGCGGTTTAATTTGATGGGATCAGAGGTGATGCACAATCCGGCGATTGATCCAGTGTGGCGGGAATTTGTGCAACTGCATGTTTCGGAAGTGTTTCTTCGGCAGGTAGTCCAGCACTTTGAAGCACCATTGCAGGCCAGGTATCCGAAATTTGTGAATAAAATTGGTCCGTTGGCTTCGTTGCGACCTGGTTTGCGGCTGGTTGATGATTATCAAAAGGCGGATGTTTTGCTGGATGCCTTACTTGCGGTCAATACCCCGGTCACCGATATTCCGTCGTCCGTGCGTCGGGGGCACGTGGATTGGCCCAATAAACTCTTTGTCGGTCTGTATTACCTCCGGAATCCAGAAGACACCTCAGACGGTGGCGAACTCGAACTGTACCGGTTTGCTGGAAGCCGCCATCGAATGCAAAAAGCGTCAATTGAAGATCAGTACATCGAGGTTGTGAAAACCATCCCCTATCGCAGCAACACCCTGATCATGTTTTTGAATTGCATTGACGCCCTTCACGGAGTAACTGCCCGCGCCGTGACGCCGTTTCCCCGCTGTTTTGTTAATTTGCTGGTCGAAGTCGAGCACCCGTTGTTTAATCTCGATCACTATCAATCACGCTGGTGGAAACGGGCCAAAGCGATGGTGCTGTTTCAATGACCGGGAGTTCCTGCCATGAAAAAGTATTCTTTTCTCAATCCAGATCTTTTGGGGCAGGTCAATCTGACGGCGGTTCACGAACAGAAGCCGTTTCCCTGGGTTTTATTCCAGGACCTCATCACTCCCGACGGATTCGAGAAGCTATGCCAGGATTTCCCATCACTCGACTGGTTTGAAAAACACGAAAACCGCCCTCGGAAAACCAATCAACGGCCACACAATCGGTTTTATTTGGAGTATCACCAATCGTATTTCTCCGCCCACAAGCGCCAGTCAGCGGCCTGTATCAAACACCGCGACCTGTCACCAGGCTGGCAGCAATTCATCACGGAGTTGAAAAGCCCCGAATATCTTCAATTTCTAACACAGCTCTTTGGAACATCAGCCTTTCACCTGCAATTTTCCTGGCATATCGGCATTACTGATTCCGAAGTGTCTCCGCACTGTGATTGGGTCGGGAAACTTGGAACCCATTTGTTTTACTTCAATACACAACAAGACTGGTCAGAAAGCTGGGGCGGTCAAATCATTGTGCTTGGCGGAAAACAAACCGATGTTCCAAACCCAGAATTTGAAGATTTTGAAACCCAACAGGCAATACCTTTTTTGGATAACCGGAGCGTTCTGTTTCAAAACAGCCCTTCCGCCTGGCATGGGGTGCGTCCGTTGACCTGTCCGGAAGGCAAATATCGCCGGCTGTTTAATGTGATTCCAACCCGATTGAGTCGGCCTGGACGATTGCTCCAACAGGTTCAACGACTGATCCCAGGCAGGGGCTGAAGGAGCGGGGTTCAGGGTTGAAGAGTTTTTGAAAAGAACACTTCATAAATGACTTAACCACAACCAAATAGATTTAATATCAATTCTAAAAACCCAACACCTGACGACCAATGACAGAGACCATTTCGGAATGGGATCCTCGCATGAGAAAACAGTCAAGCAATTCAATAAAACGACTTAGCGAACGACTGACCACTGACCACTGATGACAAACTGATATGCAACCTTTGATTTGTTCTACCCGGCTTTGATTTGTACAAGACGCGCTGGCAGACGAGCAGAAATAATGGCGGCTCCGGGGTTCTACAAAAAATCAACAAGGAGCTGTTATTCATGAAATTCCTGATCACCCTGTGTACCCTGTTACTGGTGTCAGTGTTTCCGGCCTGTTTTGGGGCTTCAGCGCAATGTGCCGTCACGCCTCCCCAAAACGTGCGAAATACGATGATCGTCACGGTGGACTGGCTGGCGAAACATCTCAACGACCCATCTCTGGTTCTGCTCCACGTCGGAGAAAAAACGGAATTTGAAAAGGAACATATTCCTGGTGCGATTTACATTTCCGTATCTGACATCTCCCTCAGTCAGGCTGAAACCCCACTAACGCTGCAACTTCCGCCAGCAGAACGCTTGAAAGAAACCTTTGAAAAAATGGGCGTTGGCGATAACTCACGGATTATCGTCTACTTTGGTAAAGATTGGGTCACCCCGACAACGCGGGTCTATTTCACGCTTGACTACCTTGGGCTTGGCGACCAAACGTCGGTTCTTGATGGTGGGCTACCTGCCTGGAAAGCTGCTGGACAGTCGGTGACAGCCGAGGTGAAATCACCCGTCCGCGCAACCCTCACCCCGCGCCCGAATCCAGACCTGGTGGCATCGCTTGATTGGGTGAAAAGTCATT
>CAZXCE010000171.1:0-14364 GCA_964639175.1 uncultured Clostridia bacterium | reverse complement strand
CAAGCACCAAGCACCAAGCACCAAGCACCAAGCACCAAACACCAGTTTATTTCTTCATTCTCAATTCTTCATTCTTATCCCACCCGCTGACGCAGGTGGTACTGACTTCTTCATTCTTCATTCCGTCACCCTGTCACCAAGTAACTCCTGCACCCGGTCAATAAACGGGTCAGGAGGAAAAGGTTTTTCCAGGAAGCACGATTGCATAAACGCCTCGTTTTTGCGCAACACAGTATCCACGTATCCTGACATATACAAAATCTTCATATCCGGGTGATGCGGAGAAAGCACTCTCACCAGTTCGAGTCCATCCATTTTGGGCATTCTGACATCGGTCACCAGCAATTGAATCGGCTCTCCACATTCAGTTGCAGCCTGCAGCGCCTCAAACCCATTCTCGGCTGTCAGAACAGCATAGCCTTGTTCTTCTAACAGTCGTGCGAGCAGTACGCGAATCTCGGCTTCATCTTCAACCAGTAAGATCAGTTTTTTCGGTTTACGGACAACCTGGTCGGGGGAGTTACTGCGCTCGCCTGGCAGTCCAGTCTGGATCCGCGGAAAATAAATCGAGAAGCTGGTCCCAGCACCCGGCATGCTATCAACCACGATATGGCCGCCACAGGTTTGGACGATTCCGTACACAATGGCCAACCCCAGGCCAGTGCCATGGCCCGCATCCTTGGTCGTGAAAAACGGTTCAAAAATACAGGCTTTGACCTGTTCGTCCATACCGATGCCGGTATCGGTGATCCCAAGTAAAATATATTTGCCGGGGTCAAGTTCAGGATGAAAGTGGGTAAATTCCTCGTCAAGCTCGATATTTGACGTTTCGATGATGAGCTTTCCACCATCAGGCATCGCGTCCCGAGCATTGACCGCCAGGTTCATAATGACCTGTTCAATCTGGCCAACATCAGCTCGAATTATCCCTAAATCCTCATCCATCAGTAAGATCAATTCCATGTCATCGCCTACCAGTCGGCGCAGGAACTGCTCTATCGTGCTGACCGAATCATTGAGGTTGATTGGCTTCAACTTTACTTTCTGTTTGCGGCTGAAAGTCAATAACTGTTGGGCCAGCGCCGCACCACGTTCACTGGCTTTTAAGAGTTGCTCACTGATTGGGTAACAATTATGACCAGGCCCAAGTCGCTGCTGCAAGATGTTGATATAGCCAATGATAATCGTCAGTACATTGTTAAAATCGTGGGCAATGCCTCCCGCCATGCGACCAATGGCTTCCATTTTTTGAGCCTGGCGGAGCTGTTCTTCAAGATTTTTTCGCTCAGAAATATCCAGACTGGTCCCCACCACTCGGACGGCTTTCCCTTCTGCGTCCCATCGTGTCACCATTCCTTTGGCAAACACCCAAATCCACTTTCCAGAAGATGTTTGTATTCGGTACTCCGCTTCATAAATCGGAGTTATCCCATTCAGGTGGTCAAAAAACTTCTGAAAGGTTGAATGTTGATCATCTGGGTGGAGCGCTTTCTCCCAGTCTTCCATCCGGTAATAGCTGGTGCCTTCAGGGTAGTCACCTAACACTCTCTTCCACCATTCATTGGTGTAAACTCGATGCTGAGCGACATCTACGTCCCACAAACCCAGATCACCGCCTTGAAGCGCCAGGGCCAGCCGTTCTTCGCTCATCCGCAGTTGTTCTTCGGCTTCTTTAAAGCGGGTGACATTGGTCACAACCGCAAAATACCCAATGATGTCACCCTGAGCCGACCGATGAGGCACTAAATTCCCATCAAAATAGGCCACCGCATGGGGAAAGGACATCTGATGGCAAAAATGGACAGTCTCACCACCGAGGGCTTGTTCAATGAGCAGCCGATTTTGCGCAAATGCCTGCGAGCCAATGATTTCTGGAACGGTTTTCCCAATAATTTGAGATTGATCCAGTTGAAAAAACTCGCAATAGGCACGGTTCACAAACTGATAGTGCAGGCTCCGATCAATCAGGCAAACCATTTGGGGCAAAGTATTGACGATACTCCGAAACCGTTCTTCACTTTCCCTGAGGGCCAGTTCCGTCAACTTTTGCTCGGTAATATCCTGAAAGGCCCCTGCCAGGCGTACGCATGTGCCATTTTCGAATTCGGGTTCACCTAACGCTCGCACCCACAATGACTTTCCTTGAGCAGTGACAAAGGACAGTTCCAGATCAAAACTTTCAGCCTCCCGCATTCCCCTTTTAACCGCATCCTGGATAACTGGTCTCGCCTCTGGGGCGTAAAAATTGATGGCGGCTTCAAGGTCCGGCTCATATCCTGAAGTCACCTCGTGAATGCGATAGGTCTCCTCTGACCAGAAGAGCTTTTGGGTCTTCAATTCAATGGCCCACCCACCGATTTTGGCAACTTTGGCAGCTTGCCGGAGCAATTGCTCCTTTTGACGAAGTGTCCGCTCAGCTTCTTTTTGGGCGGTGATATCCCAAATCATGAGGACAACATTGGTGACCATCCCTGTATCATCGGCAATCGGCACAAATGCCACATCAAAATAAACAACCCGTGGAGTGACAGGCCAGTCTTGAACCTTTTTTAAATCAACGGTTTGGGAGCGGACTTCCACTGTTTCGCCCTGCAAAGCTCGTTTGAACCAGGCAGGTGAATTCAGCGACTGGGCAACCGGATCGGTCAAAATATTATATTTTCCAATGACAGAGGCTCCGGCATCAGAGTAGCCCAAAAAGCGACTCATCGCCGGATTGATTCGAAGCAAATATCCATCTGGCGAAAACACTTCCATGGCAACCGGTGAGTTTTCAAACACTGCGTTTAAAAACCGTTCGCTTCGCTTGAGCGATTCTTCGGCGTACCTTGACTGAGTAATGTCAATCACGACACCATCCCACACCGTTGACCCATCTGGATTCCGTTGCGGGGCAGATTGACAATGGATCCACTTGAGTTCGCCAGTGGTGGTGCATATCCGAACCGTATGGTTAAAGATCGAGAGTTCATCCCAGGCTTTTGATTCGGCAGCCAGGAGTGCGGGGGCATCCACTTCAAGAACTGAGTTGTACGCCAGATCCGCATCCGCCATGAGGGCTTCAACCGGGTAGCCAAGCATTCGTTCAGCCCCGGCACTGATATAGGTATATTTTCGCTTTCCTTCCGGAGAAATTACGATCTGGTACAGGGCGCCGTTAGGCAGATTATCTCCAACCCGCCGGAGTCGGCTTTCACTTTCGCGCAAGGCATCTTCCGCCTGTTTTCGCCGGGTAATGTCCAACAGGTACCCATCAGCAAAGATCAGTGCTCCATTTTTATCCAACACCGGTATGGTATAGTCATATACCCATCGGACTGAACGATCAGCACAAACAATGCGATAGTATTGTTCAGCAAACGTAGGAAGTGGGCGTTGCTGCTGGAACATTTGGATTTCCAGATGGACCCGTTCACGGTCGTCAGGGTGAATAATGTGAGTCCATTCGATGACTCCATTTACCAAATCAATCGGATCATACCCAAACTGCTTCACATTGGCCGAAACCGAGATGGTTCGATAGGGCCAGGTTGTTTCCCATCGGAAAATCACGGCGGGTCCGTGCTCAAAGAGCTGTTCTTTCTGCTGGAGTTGCAACTCAACCCGTTTGCGGTCGGTGACATCAGTTTGCACGCCCACAAAATAAGCTGGCGCCCCACGATGATTGGTCACCGGGGCGATGGTTAATCGGTTCCAAAACGGGGTTCCGTCTTTGCGGTAATTGAGCAACTCACCGTCAAATTGACGATATTCGGCAATTGCCTGACGTAAGGCTGTAATGGTGGCCTGATCGGTTTGCGGCCCCTGCAAAAACCGACAATTCCAGCCCAGGATCTCCTCCCTGGTATACCCGGTCAAGTTCACAAAAGCTGGATTGGCATAAATAATCGGGCGATCAGGAAGTGTTGCATTACAAATGATGGTTCCGTGTGGCAGGGCCTCAACGGCACCCATCAGCATCGTCAACTGGGAATCAGTGGCCACTGGATTGAGAAATTCAACGATCCCAACCACGTCTGTCCCGCTGGTTATGCCGTTGAGTGTAACTTCCACCTGGAGTGGGCTGCCATCAGCGTCAATCCGAACGGCGATATGTTTGGGGATCACCTCACCAGCAGCCACACGCTTGAGAAGAAGCGCCTGGGCTTCCAGCTCTTCAGGTTTGACAAAGGGATATGCCCGATCTTTTATTTCAGGGAAGGTGCACCCCAAAAACTGCTCAGCGGCTGGGTTGAGGACCTGTACCCGGCCAGCCAGGTCAATGACCACAATTGGGACCGGTGACCCCATAAAAAACACTGATTGATCGACCAGGGCTTGACTGAGTGAATTTTTTTCGAGGGCAGTCCCCTTCCAGCTTGTTTGATGTGACATACCTGGTAAACCTGTGTGTGGACGTCTTTCCGACAACCTGATTCAAAACCTGGCACCCAAAAGTGCCACGTCGGATGAACCAGTGAGGAGCAACCCGATTTGGTGTTGGTAAGGTGAGCGTAGGGCAGGAATCGTGACGAGTGCTGGAAATAAATGACAGAAAGGAAAGGGACAAGTCACCATTGTAGTCGCCGCCTGAAGAAACTCAATCTGATTTTAGTACCGATCTGGAAAAACCCGACGCCTGCCACAGCGTTCCGGTTCAGGCTTTTCTCAGAATTTCCTGAATTTTTCCCAGCAGGGTGTCTGGATGAAATGGCTTTTGTAGCAGAGCATGCTTGCTCTGGTTATTTTTTTTCAGAGCGGGCAAGTCGGCATACCCTGAAATATATAAAACCTTGAGGTCAGCATCGTGGAGCGAGAGCTTCTGGACCAGCTCTGCCCCATCCATCCTGGGCATGCGGACATCTGTCACGAGCAGGTGAATCTTCCCCTGATACTCAGCCATCTTGCGCAGTGCATCAACCCCATCACTGGCAGTGAGAACCCTGTACCCGGCTTCAGTCAGAAACTCGTGAATCAGTTCACGAATGTCGGCGTCATCTTCGACCACCAGAATCGTTTCGTCTCCCTTTCGGCTGACAGCTTCAGGTGCCGGACTTGTTTCACGGAGCTTCCCGGTTTGAAGCCGTGGGAAATACAGGGAAAACCTGGTCCCTTGACCAACCTGACTATCAACCAGAATATGGCCGCCAGACTGCTTCACAATGCCATAGACAATCGCCAATCCCAGCCCGGTTCCCTGCTCTGGAGTTTTGGTCGTGAAAAAGGGTTCAAAGATACAGGACCTGGTTTGATCATCCATCCCCACGCCATCATCAGTAATGCTGAGCACAACATAGCGTCCAGGTTTAACCTCCAGATGCCATTGGGTAAAGTCTTCATCCACGTCACAATTGATAGTTTTGATGACCAGATGCCCGCCGCTGGGCATCGCGTCCCGAGCATTGATGACCAGGTTGAGAATTACCTGTTCCAGTTGGCCTGAATCAGCATTGATCAATCCCAGGTCTGGATCTAAGACTACGGTCAACTCGATATTTTCTCCAATGAGCCGACCCAGCATGGTTTGAAGCTCACCGATTGCGGCATTGAGCTGGGTTGGCGCCAGTTTTACAGTCTGTTTTCGACTAAAAATGAGCAACTGTTGTGTAAGTGCCGCCCCACGTTCACTGACTTTGCGGAGTTGATCAACATATGGCAGACAGACCTCATCTTGTGGGAGCCGCTGCTGCAAGACATTGATAAGTCCCATCATAACGGTGAGCAGGTTATTAAAGTCATGGGCAATACTGCCTGCCAGTCGCCCAATGGCCTCCATTTTTTGGGCTTGAAGGAGCTGAACTTCCAGATTTTTTCGCTCAGTAATATCCAGACTTGTCCCTGCCATCCGGAGTGGTTTTCCGTGATGATCAGCGGCAATTACTTTTCCTTTAGCGAGCACCCAGGTCCAGGTACCAGCTTTGCTTTTCAGTCGATATTCAGCCTCATACACGGGTGTCACTCCGTTCAAATGATCCGCTACAGCATTCAACGCCTGAGCAAGATCGTCAGGATGGATCACTGCTGCCCATAAATCCCAGGGAATCTGTCGGGTTTGATCCAGTTGATATCCGAGCATGGTCGCCCATTTTTCATTGGCAAAAATCTGATTGTTTTGAATATCCCAGTCCCACAGACCTAAATCCGCCCCATTGAGTGCCAGGGCCAGACGTTCTTCACTGATTCGGAGCTGCTCAGCGGCCTGCTTGCGAGCCGTAATATCCCGGACAAAAACCAGTATCTGACGTTTCGTTACCAGGCAGGTACAACTGATTTCAATATCAATCACTCGCCCGTCTCTGGTGCGATTGCGCGTTTCAAACCGATCACTCCCTACCTCAAAAATCCGTTTCAGGTGGCCTGCAATTTCATTATCCTGCTTTTTTGCTTCTACATCGCGAATACTCATTGAAGAGAGTTCAGCCAGCGAATATCCCATCATCTGGCAATACACATCGTTTGCATCAACAAACTGGCCACGATCATTGACCATGCAAAAGCCATCCATGGTCGTGCTGAGCAGGTTCTCATAAGTCTCAGCGTTGTCACGCAATGCCGCTTCAGTGGCTTTGGCACTGGTTATGTCTGTTAAAACGGTAAAATAGCCTTTTATCTCTCCGGCTTCAGAGTAATGCGGAATCAGATAGCCCTCAATACACCGTTTCCCATCCTGCAGCGAGAGCCATTGTTCAAAATGAACTTTATGCCCAATGAGTGCCTGTTCGATGTAAGGTCGAGTAACCGCAAAAACCTTGCGACCAATAATTTCCGGAACTGTTTTTCCAACAATTTGGGAACGCTCAAGCCCAAAAAATTCCAGATAGGTGTTGTTCACAAATTGATAGCGCAGGTCGTGACCAACCAGGCCAACCATTTGCGGCAGGGTGTTGACGATGTTCCGAAACCGGCTCTCGCTCTCACGCAATGCCTCTTCAGCCAGTTTTTGGCTGGTAATGTCCAGAAGATATCCGTCAAAGGCAATCAAGGTGCCGGTTTCATCCCGCACAGGTACGGTATAATCATAAACCCATCTCACGGAACCATCCGCACAGACCAGCCGATAGTAGAATTCACTTAAATTTGGGGTGTACCCGCATTCTTTCCATGCCTCAAACGTTGCCCAAACCCGCTCCTGATCATCCGGGTGAATCAGATCTCCAGATGCCATTTCACCGGATAAAAATATTTGAGGTGTGTATCCAAATTGCGTGATATTTGAGGTGATCGCCAGAATCGCATGCGGAGAGACAGCCTCACATCGAAAAATTACCACCGGGCCAGATTCAAACATTGAATCTGAAAAGGTCAGCCGGGGCTCGGGTGTCAGGGACTCAGGTTCAGAGTTTGTTTCAATGGACGGAAACAGGCCCTGAGGATCCACTGGCTCTAAAAACTCAACTATTCCAACCACCTGACCTGACTGATCAGAAAGCGTTGCCAGCGTAGCCTGCACCCAGCACGCCTTGCCATTTTTTTGTATCCGGCTCGTGTTGGATTTGACGACGGATTCGCCTGAAATCACCTCCGTGCAGGCGTGCCAGAGTATCTCCTGATCTTGCAGGCAAACAAATGGATAGAGTGCCCCGGCAACTTCAGCAGTCGTGTACCCTAACAGGCACTCCGCGGCTGGGTTGAGCGCAAAAATGTTGGAATTAAGATCCATCACCACAATGGCGGTTGGGGAAAGCTCAATCAATGACCGAGCCTGGGTCACAATTTGAGCCAGAGGATGGGAGACCTGAGGAGGGGAAACCGGTGGATTTGAACCCAGCATAAACGCATAAAAAACTTGACCAGAATAGCTGCTTTTGAAAATAACAGCGTTACCTGTACAAACTTGCGGCAAGTTATTGAATAAAGAGCGTAACCCTTTGTTTTATATAGTGATGAGGGATAGCTATTATCTATTGCCTGCTACTGAAGGTAGTATTTGGGATTGGAACTACCTCAATGCAGCAGACTGAACTCTTTGGTTTTTCAACAAAGAGGCGTGACCCAAATGGGGGGGAGGTACCACTGATGAAGGGATGAGCGCGATTGTAGTTGGTTCCGCCAAAATTTCAATTTGTTTTTGAACAATCTCAGTTCATCAGTTCAAAGATTTTGATGGTCGCTGGATTTCGACAATTCATTGAAAAACTGTCGTCCGAAAATTCAATGCGCCCTATACGTTGCAGTATGCGAGGACGACGACTTACCTTAAAACCCTATCTCACATCTGAACAGCTAGAGGCACGCTTTCGCCTCGCAACCACCTGTTCAGAGGCACGACACTGGCTCGCCCTGTGGTTTATCAGCCAGGGCCAGAGCGTGAGCGATACAGCCATTGCCACCGACCTGCCCAAACCCCACGTCCAACAACTCATCTATCGTTTCAACAACTTTGGAGAAGAAGGGGTTTTCAAGCAACGAACACCGGCTTCCCCAGGCCGACCTCGCCGATTGACTGCCAGTCAGACCCACAAAATCTCTCAAGCTCTTGCCCAATCGCCGCCTGATGGAGCCACCTGGACAGGCCGAAAAGTGGCCGACTGGGTCTGGCAGGAACTTGACCTCAAAATTTCCCAGACCTTCGCCAATCAGCTCCTTCGGGCACGTGTCGTGCACCCCGCCCTGTCTTCTGACTCCCGGAAAGAGTAGAAAAATTCCACCCGCTTTGAAATTTCTCAATAACTCAGATATGTTCTGTTGCCTGTATCACTTGCCGTGTTTTTGGCAGGCTCAGGATCAATCTCTGAGTTGTTTTGTAAACCGCTATCGCACGTGTGGTTCATTTCATAATTTCTTGTCTACACCGGAGGCTTTATGGCTGAGGAACGAACCTATCTTGAACTCTCGGAAGAGGGTGGCAGTTCGCATAAATTTTATGAAGTTGTCGTTGACGGCGCCAAACTGACCATTCGCTATGGGCGGATTGGCGACGCCGGCCAGGTCCAAACCAAAGATTTCCCAACTCCTGAAAAAGCAACCGCCGAAGCTCAGAAAAAAATTAACGAAAAGAAGAAAAAAGGCTACGAACCCGCCGTCCAGGGTGTGCGGCAGAAACGCACCGTTACCCGGCGTTCGGCGATGCTGGACCTGCCTCCGGCACCAGCCGCGCAACCGGCGCGCAGCCAATCGTCACGATCAAGTTCATCCTCACGGTCAAGCGCCCCGGCCCGACCAGTGACCCCCCCGCCGCCACGCCAGACCGCCCCGGTGCTGTGGAAATTCAACACCGAAGCCTGTGCCTTTGGTATCTTTGTTGATAGCAACTATTGCTGGGTCGGCAATGAAGCCGGAAAAATCTTTGCGCTCAACCACGAAGGTGAAGTCCATCGCAAATTTAAGCTGCCGGATGGCGTCAAGTGCATTGTCTCTGACGGTGACTGGCTCTATGGCGGGTGCGATGATGGCAAAGTCTATGACTTGAGCGGTAAATCCCCGACGCTGGCCTATGAAATTTCAGATGACGTCGACATCTTCTGGCTCGATATCTGCGACGGCGTGCTGGCGGTTTCCGATTCCGCTGGAAATGTCACGGTCATCAACCACGAAGATGAATCCCAGTGGTCCAAGAAAAGTGGCGGATCCGCTGGATGGATGGTCCGCTGCGATGAAATCGGCGTCTATCACGGCCACGGCCAGGGCGTCACCATGTATGACTGGGAAGACGGCAAAGTCATCTGGACGCGCCTGACGCCGGGTGCCGTGCTGTTTGGCTGGCAGGAAGAAGCCGATGTTTATGCCTGCACCTCCCACGGTCATATTCACAAATTTGCCAAAAACGGAGAAGAAGGTCCCAAGTACCGGTGTAACGGCGCCGTGTATTCCTGTGCGACCTCCGGCGATGGCCGCTATGTTTTTGGCGCCGACAAAGCCAGCGACATCTATTGTTTTGACGGCGAAGGAAAATTGTTGTGGCAATTGCCGACCGGGTGCGGCGTGGCGCTCTCGATGCAGTACTTTCAGGAGCGGCTCTATATCGTCACTCACCACGGCTTCCTGGCCTGTATTGATACCAGCGAAGCCGCCATCCAGGCCGCCCAAACCGGGACCGTGCCCAAAGCGGTCAGCTTGACGGCGCCACAGGTCGAAGCCTTTGTCCCGGCTACGGTTGAAACCACCACCGATGCCAGCCAGGGCGTGACGGTCGAATGTTACCGCGAAGGCAGCGGCCTGCGTGTCCGGGTGATTTCTGAAGGCTACAACCGTGACTGGCACTGTCAGTTCCCGAAAGACATCCGCGAAGCCGGTGCCCGCTATGTCGTGGACGAAGTCCGCGAAGCCAAACAGGGCGGCTTCTATCGTGTCTTTGGCACGATCCGCAAACTGACGCAGTAAAAACGATGGAGTGCGGCGGCTTGACGCCGCTTTGCCGCCGCACTCCACACATTATTCTTCATTCTTCGTTGTTTTCCGTTTGGTCAGCCAGTACTTGAGAAAAGAACCAATCCCGGAAAAGCGGTACTCGCTATCCACATATTTTTCAATCACATAGAAGGCAAAGTAATAGCATCGGCAAAAAGACCAGATGGCCAGTCCCATCAGGCTGCCGAGCTTCCACGACGGGTGTTCGAGCAAAATCAACCCGACGGCCAGACACCCAAGCAACAAAAACAATCCGGCTTTGAAGTAAATCAACGATTTGCTTTCAAGATCACGCATAGGTGAAGGCAACGGCCCTGGTTTAAAATCTTTATGAGAAAGGCGATGACTTTGATATGTTTAAACTTCGAATTTTCTTTATCTTGATTGGCTGTTTTCTGATGTTTCCGCTTGTTTTTAACTTTAATCAAGCTTCCTCGATATTTCCTCAAACAATAACCCAGCCTAAGAATGAATTTGAATGGAAACAAAAAGTTACATCTCTTTGGGAACAAATCAGTTCTTACCGAGCTAACCAGGAAGTTTCCCCAAAGAATTCTCACCAAAGAAAACAACCTGATAATCTCGGAAACATTAAAAACCATCAAATGCTTCTTGACCAACTTGACCAACTTGCTACAGAAGGAGCAAAACACAATTTCAGCATTAGATTGGCTGAATCCAACCCTCTGAAAAAAGTAGATTTTCCAGGTCTTTCACCAAAAGAAATTATCTATGGTGGTCCTGATCAGAATGGTCAGCAGGAAACGCAGAAAAAACTCCAAACCGGAGTAATTACCAGGGGAAATCCAGTTATATCAATTGACCCAGCCTACTCAGGAGCCGCCGCTGTTTCTAACTTGCAAGGTGATGTAGAGGTTGTTTTTACAGTTTCTAAGACTGGAAAGGTAGTAAACGCCTCTTGCACCGCAGGTCACCCGTTATTTCATCAAGCAGCCCTGAGCGCGATTAGTCAATACCGATTCCAACCTACCTTGCTTAATAATGAGCCAATCAATTTTGTAGCTAAAATTACCTTTCGGTTTCAGAGATAAAATCAAGTACTGAAAATTTACAATTATCTCTTCTGTTTGCATAGCTTTTGGGTTGAAAACTAAAAGCTTTAGATTACCCAAAAAAGTAAAACCATGCGCTTCCAATTCCGAATCTTACCCAAAGGATTATCGCAAAGACAACTTCTCTCAATACTTTGGCCGCTGGGGATTGTGGCTGTGGTCATTCAGTGCGTTGTCCATCTACCTCTTTGGGGAGGGCAAACCAGCTTGATGCTGATGTCTAAATATAACGTTTATCCGGCAGTTCAATTACTCATCGCTTTAGGAGCTGATCTAAACTGGAAAAACCATAACGGACAAACGGCACTCTTCTACGCACTTCAAGATGAAAGCGGCCAAATCGCAACCTTACTGGTCAGGGCTGGAACAAATGTGAATGAAAAAGACATTGACGGGTGTACAGCCTTACATTGTTCAGTTCTATGGTCCAGACATCTGTACCGAAGCAAATATCTGGTTAAAACTCTTTTAAATTTAGGGGCCGATATTGAAGCCACAGACAGAAATGGCACCACCCCCTTGATGTATGCGGTTGATGCAGCTCCATTTCCGGTCATTCAAACGTTGTTGGAACATGGGGCAAATGTTAATGCCCAAAACCTGGATGGGTATTCACCTTTAATGTGGGTTGCTGGAACAACTGTTTGGCCGGAGCATGGAATTACCAAACTTACACAAATACTGCTGGATAAAGGGGCGAATCCAAATCTTCAAAGAAAGGACGGAAGAACTGCGCTCATGGATGCAGCCTCAGAAAATCACCTTGAGATTGTCAAATTATTGCTTGATCGAGGTGCCACACCAGTCAAATAGACCGAACTGACTGGACTGCAACACTGGCTGCAGCCAGACCGAGGACACCGATTAACCATGCCACGTTCTGGTTCTTCAAAACTTCTGATCCTGGATGTTGATGAAACGTTGATCTTTGGGACGGAGCATCAACTCAATCGCCCACCTGACTTTCAGGTTTTTGGGTATTCAATTTACAAACGCCCCGGCGTGGACGAGTTCCTGACATTTTGCTTTGACCGTTTCCGGGTCGCCATCTGGTCGTCTTCAAGCGAAGATTATGTCCAGGCAGTTGCGGCTCATTTGATTCCAGCAGGTCACCAGCTTCAATTCATCTGGTCGCGCAAGCAGTGTACTTTGAGTTATGACTATGACCTTCGTGACCATTTCTGGACCAAAAAACTGGTGAAAGCCAAACGCAAAGGATACAACCTGGAGCAAATGATTGTTGTTGATGACAGCCCTGAAAAACACGTGCATAACTATGGCAATCTCGTGAAAATAAAAGCGTTTCACGGCGAACTGGATGATACTGAATTATCACATTTAATGTCCTATTTGGAGCATTTAGACCAGTTTCCAAATATCAGGACCATCGAGAAACGCTGGTGGCGGAATTCCTTTTGAACAAGCAAAGATTCGCGTTTATTTCATTACAAATAAAATAAAACCAGTTTGTAGTCAGTAGTCAGTAGTCAGTAGTCAGTAGTTCAAGCTTCTTTTCTTGTCACCCTGTCACCTCGTCACCTTATCATCCTTGTCCTTCAGCTTGCTGGGCCATAACTTCGCCGACCAGATACAGTGACCCGGTGACCAGGACCAGTCCCGTCGGCGGGGTCAGCCCATGGGCGCGCTGCAACCCCGAAGCAACACAAACGTCAGTATAAATTGAATACTCGCGCCAGTATTTTCGGGCAGCTTCGGCCAGTTCATCCGGTGAGTAGGTGCGAGGATTGCCACTCACTGGCACACAGACGATTTTGGCCACGTACGGCGCCAGCAATTTCAGAAGATCTTCGGCGGGTTTATCACGCATCGCGGCAAAGACCAGCGTAATGGGACGGTTTTTGACTCCGGTGGCGAGACATTCAGCCAGGGCAGCCATACTTTCCAGGTTGTGGGCTCCATCCAGTAACATTGGCGGCGTGCCTTCATACCATTCAGTTCGGCCTGGCCAGAATGTATGCTGGATGCCATTCATCATATGCTGTTCGCGTTCAGGTGTTTTTGGCAGAAGTCGTTTGGCTGCTGCCACTGCCAGCGCGGCATTTTGGGCCTGGACGCTTGCTCGCCAGGGCAAACAGGCAATTTCCTGACCTACCTTGACCAGCAATTCGCCCGTCGCGGTTCGCCCCAGGATCGGGAGCGGCGAGACCCATTCCAGTGGCGCTTTCACCGCCGTGGCCTGGTTGCGAATAACAGCGGCGGCTTCGACTGGCTGAGTTCCAGCCACCAGCACCAGTGTGTCAGGTTTGATAATCGCGGCTTTTTCACCAGCAATCGCCTCCAGCGTGTTCCCGAGATATTGCTGATGGTCGTGCCCAATGTTGGTGATGATGGCCAGTTCCGGTGACACCACGTTGGTCGCATCCAGCCGACCACCTAACCCGGTTTCCAAAACCACCACATCCGGCTTTTGATGATGAAAATAGAGAAAAGCTGCCGCTGTTACGTGTTCAAAAAATGTTGGCCGTGCCTGAAGCTGCCCGGCAGTCAGTAACTGTTCCGCCGTGTTCCGGACTTCCTTAATGTATCGGGTAAATTCGCGAGTTTCGATGAGCTGGCGGTTGATCTGGATCCGCTCTTCAATGCGTTCCAAATGGGGCGAAGTGTAAAGACCAACCCGCAAACCAGCCGTTTGCAGAATAGACGCCAGCATGGCACAGGTCGAGCCCTTGCCGTTCGTTCCCGCCACATGCACGGTTCGACAAGTTCGATGGGGATTTCCAAGTGCGGAAAGAAGGTGGGTGATGTTTTCCAAGCCAAGCTTCATGGCTAAGACTTCGTGGCCGAGTGCATACAGATAATCAAGGGTTTCGTGGTAAGTCATTCCATTTAGGGCTGAAGAAGTCGGGCTGAAAATACAGGGCTGAGGGCTAGGGGCTGAGGGCTGAAAATTCGCAAGCTCGGGGCTGAAGACAACAGGTTTCATACCCTGAGCCCTGGTTTTCTC
>CAZXCE010000170.1:0-14366 GCA_964639175.1 uncultured Clostridia bacterium | reverse complement strand
TGACTTGAAATAATTGCCCGGAGTCGCCAAACTGAGGGTGTTTTCGGTCTCTTCTCTTGCCACTTAAAGCCTTCTTCCCCTCGCGCTTTCACCCAGGCGAACCCAAATGAGTGGCTTCCATCAGCTTTGAAATCAATCGATTTTCAATCAAGTATCTGAACTGCACAACCTAACCCAAAATTTTAATTGATCGAGAGCGGGATTGGTGTATCCGCATCTGGTCTTTCAACCAGGAGTGAGCAAGGAATTATGGGGTCAACAGATGCACCGCAACTCAACATCGGGCAACACTGGCTTTGCCCTGAGCCAACGACGACAGCAACCTTTACACACTATCGCCCGGCGGTTTTTTTAGAGTGTCAACTCCGATTTCATCACTTGCGGGCCCACATCAAACATACAGCAGAAAAACGCTATACCGCGTGGTATCCCAGGGGACAGGCATCGGTTGACTGGGATATTCCAGCCCTCGGCGATACCGAAGTCCTCAATATCGCCATGGGGCCAACTCATCATCTGCCCCATAAGACTGAAGGGTTTGATTTCTCTGACCAAAACTTCCGCGAGTTTATCGAAGAAAAACTTAACAAGCTGGTGCGCACCGCCCGGCTAAAAGTTTTTCATAATGCACACTTTGATGTTTTTTCTGAACCGGATGAAACCCGTGACCACTTCATCACCCGACTGGCTGAAAAAGCGCCCGACAGTATTGAAAATGACCTGAATAACCTCATCAGGCGGGTTAATATGAAAATTTCTCAAGTTCGGGAAACCCAGGAACGACGCGGACGCAAGCTCGAAATTCCCGAAATGTTCATCAATGACATCCTGATGGAACGTCGGCACGAATTGTTTGCCAGCCAGTACCGGCTGGAGGCGTTGTTTTCGAGCGGGGAAAAATTGCTGGTCACCAGTAGCGACGGGATTGCCAGTTTCCCGATCAATGATCCGGAATACATTGAAATGCTTGAAACCTTGCAACTGATTGAAGATGAAACCAAACGCGAACTCAATGAACTCTGCACCCGGTGCATTCAGAAAGTTTCGGAATGTGACTTGTTTGAAATTGGTTTGCAGCGCAATCAAATCCATATTTTGCGCAAAGGTGTGCTGTGGGTGCCGACGGCTTAAAGGCTGAAGGCTGGAGAAGCTGGGCTGAAAAACATCGGGCTGAAGAAGTTGGGTCTCAACCCATTTTCTTCAGCCCGTTTTCTTCAACCCAATGTCTTCCGCCCCGAGCTTGCGAGTCTTCAGCCCAGGGATTTTCAATCAATGCTCACGACCTTCATTCGCCGGAGCACTTTTGCCAGTTCAATCCGCCCTCGATTGATTCGCGATTTGACGGTTCCTTCTGGAATCTGCAATCGGTCTACGATTTCCTGATAGGTCAATTCATCAATGTCACGCATGATGACGCACTGGCGCAGGTCAGGCGAGAGTTTGTTAATGGCATCAAAGACCTGAAGTCGGCGTTCTTTGCGTTCGATGCTGTGGTGAGGATTGTCGGTTCGGCTGCGCAGGTAATGGGTGTGGTCTTCTAAATCGTCGCCACCATCAAGTGGCTGGCGCTGGCGGCGGCGGTAATCATCAATAATCAGATTGCGGGCCAGACGCATCAACCAGTTGCTCAAATCGCCCATTTCCGGATTGTATTGTTCAAGCGATTTGTAAATCCGCATAAACACATCCTGGGTCAGATCTTCAGCCTGTTCGTGGCGGCTGACAAACCGGTAGGCCAGATTATAGATGCGTCGCGAATATAACCGGACCAACCCTTCCCAGGCAGCCGCATCCCCAGCCCGGCAGCGGAGTACCAGGTCCTGATCTCCCTTTGGATTGGTGCTTGGGGGAAGTGGCTCGGTATCAGCCTCAATTTTTGCTGCCAATGCGGACACAGCATCCAATTCAGGATCAATCCCTGATTCTGCTTCCGGTTCTGGCTCAGCCCCCGGCTCTGGTTCAGCCGAAACCGGGGTTTTCACATCCTCATTGAGATTCTCATTCATAACCAGTTGGCGATGCGGCTGCGCTCTATAGAAATTATGAAGTATGAATTATGAAGTATGAAGAAACTATCTGATTGATGGTCAAATGGTTCACTGTTTCATCATTCAAAATTCATCATTCGAAATCAGTAGCGTGGTGGAAAAAAGATTCGTTTGTGTTCCCTGTGCGATGAGAGCTTAAAATATCACGCTTGTCGAGTGCAAACAAAGTGGTTCTTCACGCTGAAAGTGAAGATAGTTGAGGAAGCGGGCGAAAGGCTGGCGCGTATGGGGGCTGAGGGATAAGAAGAGGAAAAGGACAAAAACAGCAGAAGGAATGGTAAGGCAATCAGTTCGAAAACCCGGAACCCGGAGCCCGGAACCCGGAACCCTTTAGCCCCCAAACACTTCCCTGGCAGCTCGAAAGGTATTGCAATGGGCCTTGACGGTATCTTCAGTTGGAATGGCATAACCACCAGACAGCGTGATGGTTACGGGAGTTGACCGGGACTGACACAATTCAAATACCAGCCGGTCACGACGTTTGAGACCATCAAGTGTCAAGGCGAGTTTTCCGAAACGATCCTTGTGGTAAGGGTCAACACCGGCCAGATAAAAAACCAGATTGGGCTGAAATTCGACCAGGATTTGGGTTAAATGACGCTCCAACAACTCCAGATAGGGTTCATCGGTCATCCCGTTGGGGAGATGCAGGTCGAGGGTACTCCGCATTTTCTGCAATGGATAATTCCCGGCGCCGTGCATTGAGAACGTAAACACATCGGATTCGCCTTCAAAAATGGCGGCATTGGCATTTCCCTGGTGCACATCGCAATCCACAATCGCCACCCGGTGGATATCACCATCGCGTTGCAGTACCCGAATGGCAATAGCGACATCATTGAGCACGCAAAATCCTTCGCCATGACCAGGAAAAGCGTGATGCGTCCCACCGGCAATATTTCCGGCAATCCCTTCAGCCAGCGCATATCGGGCCGCCGTGAGGGTTCCTTGAACGGCCAACTGCGAACGCCGCACCAGCGCCGGTGACCACGGAAGCCCTAATTTGCGCAGTTCACGCGCCGTCAGGTCACCAGCCGCCAGGCGGGTCCAGTAATCACGGGTGTGAACAAGTAAAATATCATCCGGTGATGCCAGGGTGGGTTCGACAACCTGGGCCAGATCTACTGTTCCTTCAGCCGTAAGTTGTTCATAAATCAGAGGAAACTTACGCATCGGAAAAACGTGAACTTCCCCAATATCCACAAAGTAGCCTGGTGAATAAGAAACAAACATGCAATGCAGGGTTGAAGAAACTGGGTTGAAAATTTCGGGCTGAGGGCTTTGGGCTCAGGGCTGGGGCTAAAGTCTTCGGGCTTTGGGCTGGGGGCTGAAGAAGTTGGGTTGATGAAGTTGGGTTGATGAAGTCGCGCTAAAGAACTGGGGTTCGTTCATCCCTCATCCCTTGCGTTGCCCCAAACGTGCGAGTCTTCAGCCCTTAGCCCTTAGCCCTTAGCCCCAGGTTTTGAATAACTTACGGAGTTGGTGGCCCGGTTTTCTTGAGCACACTATCAAGTAAATTGGCATATTCCGAACTGCGTTCGGCAATTTTACTGTCAAGTTCGTCCACTTTCTCCTGGGCTTTGAACAGTTCGTCTGAAATATTGAGTGCTGCCAAAATGGCAACCCGGAGCGTGTCTACGGTATGCGTTGCCTGGGCGACTTCGCGCATGCGTTGGTCAACGTAACTGGCGAGTTTTTTGATATAGACGCTGTTTCCACCACGAATGGAATAGGTCTGATTGTAAATGCGGACGTCTACGGTTTGTGAAACCACTTCATTTCGATTTTGACCGTCACTCGATATAGGCATAGGCGTGAGTCCTCATAATTGGCTCAGAGTGAAAATTGCTCAATGTTGAGGGCTGGCCGTTGGCTACATGCGCTTTGCGGTCTCTGCAATCTCAGGATCAACCAATGCGATGGCATCCAGCATAGCCTCGACTTTGAGTTTAATGGTATCCCGCTCGCTCATCATCTGTTCGATACGCTCTTTCAAGCGCTCGTTTTCCTCAGCCAGATAGTTCATCTCACGGCGGAGCGTGGTTACCTCCCGGTCAAGGCTTTCTTTTTCCTGGCGGGTGGCTTTGAACTGCTCCACAATGCGATACAGTTTATCTTCAAGATGGTTAAACTTTTCCATTCCAGTGAGTACCGTCACATTTGCCTCCCCTGAGACGCCCTTGCCCGATCAAAAAAGTCGAATTTCGGCACACTGTAACACGGCGTTACAGTCAAGTTACACTGTAAAGTCCTGATACAACCGCGCTTCGAATGGGATTCGAGATGCGTTTTTTGCAGTTTTATGGGATTTTTAGCGGATTTCAGCACCAAGTTGGCTTTGTAAGGCGGCCAGTACCTGCGCATGCTGCGCGCTTACTTCCTGATCTGTCAAGGTGCGATTTTCCAATCGGTAACATAAATTCAACGTCAGCGAACGCTTCCCCGACGGAACCTGTTTCCCGGTAAACACCTCTTTCAAAGTCATGGATTTGAACGCCGGCAACCCCAGGCCAATAACGGTCTGCTCAATGGTCGCATAGGACACATCTGTTCCAACCAGGGCTGAAATGTCGCGTTCGACACTTGGGAATTTCGGCAGTGGCCGATACGGCGCAAACGTTTGCGGACGGTGCAGGAGCGCCCCCAGGGTGACTTCACACAGGTACACTGGCTGTTTGAGCTTGAACTGTTCCATAGCCGGCACACTCATCCGGCCAAGCCAGCCAATCGCTTTTCCATCCACAACGACCTGCGCGGTCTGACCTGGGAAATAGGCTTGCGGAAGATCACCTTCTGGAACGACACACTGTGCACCTTGAATCTGGAGTGCCGCCAGAATACTTTCCAGAATTCCTTTGAGCGTGTGGAAAGTTTCAGTTCGAGCCTGATTGCTCCAGTCTCGGGTATTGGGAGCACCGGTCACGACCAGAGCCAGATGTTCAGCTTCCTGAAATCCATCCAGCGAGCCTTCAAAAACCTTCCCAATTTCAAACAGTCGCACGTTGTCAGTGCCATAGTTGAAATTGTGCGCCACGGCTTTGACCAGGCCAGGAAGCAAAATCGGGCGCATTCGATCTTCAGTTTTGTCAATCGGGTTGGTAATCACCAGCGGCCCGTCAGCCCCCAGTACCTGCACATCAGCATCGCTGGCCCAACTGAAGGAAATGGCCTCGGAAAATCCCTGACCAACCAGACATTGGCGAATTCGACGGCGTTGTGTTTCACCAGCCAGGTAACTGCCAGCCCCGCCCCAACCTGGTAGCGTGGCTGGAATCCCGGCATACCCCACCAGGCGAATGACTTCTTCAACCAGATCGGCTTCGATATTGATATCAACCCGATAGGTCGGACCAACCACCTGCCAGACTTCCCCTTCGGTGACGGTTTCAAAGACAAATCCAAGCGCATTGAGAGCCGATTCAACCTGTTCTGCGCTGACATCAACCCCAGACAGAGTCCGAACCCGACTCCGACGCAACTGAATTGATTTTCGGGCTGGAGGATTCGGATAGGCATCAATTACACCGGCGACAATTTCCCCACCGGCCACTTCCTGGATCAACTGGGTACAGCGGTTGAGCGCCAGAACCGGCATTTCACAATCCGCGCCGCGCTCAAAGCGGTGGGACGCTTCGGTGTGCAAATCGAGCGCACGTGACGTTCGCCGGACCTGAGCCGGTTCAAAGTAGGCGCTTTCAATCAACACATTGACCGTTTCGTCTCCGATTTCGCTATTCGCACCACCCATCACTCCGGCCATCGCAACGGCCTTTTCTCCATCGGCAATCACCAGCATCTGGGGGGTGAGCTGGCGCTCAATCCCGTCAAGTGTGGTCAGTGTTTCGCCTTCGCGGGCCGTACGAACCACAATCTGATGCTCACCAAGCAACTCATAATCAAAAGCATGGAGCGGGTGACCGAGTTCGAGTAGCACAAAATTGGTTACATCCACCACATTGTTGATGCTGCGTTGACCAACAGCGGCCAGTCGTTCAACCAGCCACGCCGGAGAAGGCCCAACCTTGATCCCGCGAATCATCCGCGCCGTGTAGCGTGGACACAATTCTGGATTTTCAATTGTGACCGATGCCAGGTCTTCAATCCGGGCTTCTGATTCCTGAATCGAAACCGATGGATATTCAACCGGAACGCCTGACACGGCCGCCGCTTCGCGGGCCATGCCGATGTGTGACAGGGCATCCGGACGATTTGACGTCAGGTCAAAGTCCAAAATGAAATCGGCTTCGTGTGGATCAATCGAATCCACCGCCAGACCCACATTGGTCAGCTTGTTTGCCAGTTCCCGTGGAGAAAGCTCCGTTTTGACGTAATCGCGCAGCCAGTTGTAACTGATTTTCATATGTATTGGAGAATGTCAGTACCACCTGCATCAGCGGGTGGGTGAGCTAAAACTGCTCTAAAAACCGCAGATCATTGGTAATATCAGTACCACCTGCGTCAGCGGGTGGGTAAACTAAAACTGCTCTAAAAACCGCAGATCATTGGTATAGTAATGGCGAATGTCATCAATGCTGTACAGCATCGCCGCCAGGCGATCCAGACCAAAGCCAAAGGCAAAGCCGGAATACACATCCGGATCAATGTTACAGGCACGCAGAACATTGGGATGAACCATCCCTGAGCCTCCCATTTCAATCCATCCGGATTGTTTGCAGACTCGACAGCCAGAGCCATTGCAAAAGACACACAGACAATCGGTTTCAGCCCCTGGTTCAACAAATGGGAAGTAGCTTGGGCGAAACCGAAGCGTGACCGGGCTTTCAAACAGCCGTTCCAGAAACACCTGCAACGTGCCTTTCAAATCGCCCATGGTGATGCCTTCAGCCACGTTTAAGCCTTCGACCTGGAAAAACATCGGGTTATGGGTTGGGTCAGGCGTGTCGCGGCGAAAAACACGACCCGGCGCAATGACGCGCAACGGTGGCTGACGACGCTGCATGGCGTGAATCTGCACATTGGACGTCTGAGAACGCAAGGCATACTCAGGCGACAGATAGAAGGTATCCTGCGACTCGCGAGCCGGGTGGCCTTGAGGAATATTGAGCGCGTCAAAATTGTAGAACGTGGTATCCACTTCCGGACCGTCTTCAACGCTATACCCCATCGAGACAAAGATATCTTCAATCTTTTGGCGGATTTGCGTGATTGGGTGCAATCGCCCATAGGGCATGGCGAGTCCGGGCAAGGAAATATCAACCCGGTCACGAGCAGCGGTTTCAGCCAGTTCAGCCGCTTTGACCTGCCCTTCAACGTCACCAAGTAATTGTTCAACTTCACCTTTGAACGTGTTCAGCATCGCACCACGACGAGGACGCTCTTCGGCTGAAAGTTTGCCTAACTCTTTCATCCGCAACGGGATCAGTCCATTTTTCCGGGCCAGCCAGTATTCTGAAACACGCTGCAGAAGGTCGCGCACGGTTCCTTTTCCGTCTTCGACTGGCAAAGATGGCAAGGTCGTTTCGCCAAAGGTTTCACAAAACCGCTGAGAGAGTTGTTGCTGGTGGTCCAGAATTTGAGTCCGAAGGTTGGTTAGTGATTCAGACATGGTCAATTCCTTCTGAATGAAGAATATGATTAGTGGTTAGTGGTTAGTGGTTAGTGGTTAGTGGTTAGTGGTTAGTTCTTCTTCGAAAACATTGATTTCGAACCACTAATCGCTAGTCACTAACCACTAACCACTAACCACTAAATGATTTCTTCATACATCTTGTAATGAGTTTCCTGCATGCCGAGGCGCTCATACACCTGTTGAGCACGCTCGTTTTCTTTTTCAACGTAGAGCCGAAACCCACAGACATTTCCCTGCCGCTCAGCCAGTTGCTTGACGTAGGTGTACATCTGGGCGTAAATCTTGCGCTGACGATGGGCAGGGCGGATATAAACACTCTGGATCCACCAAAAAAGCCCGTTGCGCCAGTCGCTCCACTCAAATGTCACCATTAATCCGCCAACGATTTCACCGTCCAACTCAGCGACCAGATAAAAACCGTATTCAGGCCGATCAAACAGCGCGTCAACCCCGGCAGTGATAATCTCAAGCGGCAGGTCTTTGCCTTCGGTTTCCTGAGCCATCGCCCGATTGAATTCCACCAGGGCAGCGGCGTCTTGTTTTTGGGCTCGGCGGATAAGAAGAGGAGTGGTCATAAGCTTAGTCAGTCGTTGATGAGTTAGTCGTCAGTCGTCAGTCGTCAGTCGTCAGTCGTCGAGTGTTGGGAATTGGGACTCTGTGTCAAGTGTATTTTGTTCTTTTTGAGTCAGTTATGAATAGTTCTTTTCAAGAACTCCACACATTGCAAGATCCGGGTTTTATCTACTGACTACTGACTACTGACTCATCAACTACTGACCCTTTACAACAAAAACTGGCGAACAGCCGCTAACAGGAGCCGTTCGCCAGTTTCCAAAAGTCTTCACAAAATTGGTCAACACTTAAGAAGCGGAGCGGGCTGCTAAAGCTTTCTTGGCTTGGTTGGTCAATTCCGCAAAGGCCGCATCATCATGCACCGCCAGGTCCGCCAGGGCTTTGCGATCCAGAGTGATGCCGGCGACTTTCAGGCCATGCATAAACTGGCTGTAATTAATTCCATGAATGCGGGCAGCCGCGCCAATGCGAACGATCCACAGACTGCGAAAATCGCGTTTTTTAATCTTCCGACCTTTATAAGCAAACTTTAAGGCACGCTCGACCGACTCTTTGGCCGACCTGTAGAGTTTGCTTTTTGTCATCTTATAGCCTTTGGCAAGGCCTAAAATCTTTTTGCGCCGCTGCAGGCGCTTATTTCCACGTTTTGCACGAGGCATAACGTCCTCCTGTTCCGAAAAGAGCAAATTGAAGATTTACGACACACTCGTATAAACCGCTCAAATCCTTGATCAAGAATTACTTGCGGCCATATGGCAACATTACATTGATACGCGCTTCGTCGGCTGTGGCAACCAACACGTCATGGTCAAGCATGCGCTTCCGCTTGGAAGTTTTCTTGGTCAGGATGTGCCGGGCGTGGGAATGACCACGCTTGATTCGTCCAGAAGCAGTTGTGCGGAATCGCTTGGCTGCTCCTTTATGTGTTTTAAGCTTTGGCATAAAAGTAGACTCCAGGTACAAGAGCAAAAAGTGCCCAGGTGGTTTGCGAACAGTCGCAAAAAGTGGTGTTCGCCATAAAAAGTCGTTGAGCCACAAACCTGCAGGAGGCATTGGCAATCGTGGAGCAGGGTACCAAACCGGTCCTCAATCCAGAGAAAAAGCCGCCGTCGCCGGTTTATTTCTTGGGCGTGAAAATCGCAAACATCGTCATCCCTTCCATTCGGGGTCGGGTTTCGACGGTTGCGTATTCAGCCATGTCCTTTTCTAACCGGGTCAACAACTGCTCGCCTAATTCGCGGTGGGTGATTTCACGGCCAATAAACCGGACTGAGGCTTTCACCTTGTCACCCGCCTGAATGGCGCGCACAGCGTTATTCTTTTTAAATTCGTAATCGTGTTCGCCGACGCTGGGCCGGAATTTAATTTCCTTCACCACGATCACGGTTTGTTTTTTCTTGGATTCGTGAAGTTTCTTCTTTTGCTCGTATTGCCATTTTCCATAGTTGATGATGCGGCACACGGGCGGAGTCGCCTGTGATGCCACCTCAACCAGGTCAAGGCCACGAGACCGCGCGAGTTCGAGCGCCTGACTGATCGGCACAACACCAACCTGTGCGCCATCATAGTCAATGACCCGCACTTCCCGGGCGCGAATTCGCTCATTGATTGGAACTTGGGGACCACGGTCACGACCGCCACGGTCACCCGGTCTGCCTCCGCGATTGAATGGGGTTCCGATGTTCGTCTCTCCTTGGCTACGGCAAGCGTCCCCTCCGGGTGCGCCGCCACATTAGAATTGAGAATTGAGAATGAAGAATTTGGTTAGTGGCTAGTAGTTAGTGGTTAGAAATCACCACTTTCAAAGAAGAGCCAAGAACCAGGCACTAATCACTAGCCACTAAATGGTTTCTTCATTCTTGATTCTGTTTAAGCTGTCAGTACTCGTTGCCGAACTTCGTCAGTGGCCTGGGCAATGAATTGCTCAAGCGGCATCGTTCCAAGATCTCCCTGGGCGCGTGTCCGGACGGCGACCGTTCCGTCTTCGGCTTCGCGGTCACCGATCACCAGCATGTAGGGAATTTTTTGCAACTGGGCCTGACGAATTTTGGCGCCGATCTTTTCCCCACGCAGATCAACTTCGACGCGGATCCCAGCTCGTTTCAACCTGTCGCCGATACGGCTGGCACAGTCATTGACCCGGTCTGTAATCGGAAGCACGATAGCCTGAACTGGTGATAACCAGAGCGGGAATCGTCCGCCAAAATGCTCAATCAACACGCCAAAAAATCGATCCAGTGAACCTAAAATCGCCCGATGGACCATAATCGGCGTGTGCGGCTGGTTATCAGCGCCGATGTATTCGAGGTTAAAGCGTCGCGGCAGATTAAAATCAACCTGGATGGTCGCCAGTTGCCAGGTCCGGCGAATCGCATCCACCACTTTCACGTCAATTTTCGGACCATAGAAAGCGGCTTCCCCTTCAACGCGAACATAGGGCAATCCAACTTTATTTAGCGCTTCAGTCAGCGCCGACTCCGCGACTTCCCAGACCTCGTCGCTGCCAAGGTAATTTTTGGCTGTCTTTTCAGCATCCCGAACCGAAAGCTCGATTTTGTAATCAAACCCAAATGTTGTGTAGATAGTGCGGGCAAATTCAAGGCAGGACACGATTTCATCAAGTAAGTTCTCTGGAGTACAGAACAGATGAGCATCATCCTGGGTAAATCCGCGCACCCGCAATAAGCCGTGCTGAACCCCTGAGCGTTCATACCGGTACACCGTCCCCATTTCGGCATAGCGCTGGGGCAAATCGCGATAGCTACGCTGTTGTGATTTGTAGATTTGAATATGGAACGGGCAATTCATCGGTTTGAGCCGATATTCGACCGATTCATCTTCAAACTTCATCACCGGAAACATGCTCTCCTGATAGTTTTCTTCGTGACCGGAGACGTGCCACAGCGCCCGCGAAGCCACGTGCGGGGTTTTGACCAGGCTGTACCCGTGGGCCAGGAGTTCGCTAAAGATGTACTCCTGCAACAAATGGAGCATCAGGCCGCCTTTGGGATGATAGAGCGGCAGCCCGGAACCAATTTGCTCAGTAAAGCTAAACAAATCGAGTTCGCGGCCAACCCGGCGGTGATCACGCTTGGCGGCTTCTTCGCGCTGGTGAATCCAGGCATCGAGTTCTTCTTGTGAAAAGAAGGACGTGCCATAGATGCGCTGCATCTGCGGACCTTTTTCATCGCCGAGCCAGTAGGCACCCGCCACCGACAGCAATTTAAAGGCTTTGATTTTGGCCGTGCTGGGAATATGCGGCCCACGGCAGAAATCAATAAAATGGTCGCCCAGTTTATAGAAGCTGGGATTCTCGCCGCCCTTTTCGCTGATGAAATAACATTTCAGTTCGTCAGCGCTAAATTGTTGCAAGGCTTCTTCACGGGCAATTTCAACGCGTTCGTACTTGAGGTTTCGCTTCACCAGCTCGCGCATTTTCTTTTCAATGCGGGTCAGGTCTTCAGGCGTGAAGGTTTGAGCCTGCAAAAAGTCGTAATAAAACCCGCCCTTCGGATCATCGTGCAGCGCCGGTCCGGCCCCAAGCTTGGTGCCAGGAAACAATTCGAGGACGGCTGCCGCCAGCAAATGGGCTGTCGAGTGGTGATAGATTTCGAGTGCTTCTGGGGAATCTGTTGTGATGGCTTCAACCGTGTCGGTGGATGTCACCAACCGGGTCAGGTCTACGGCTTCGCCGTTGACACGGGCTGCAATGGCACGTTTGGCCGTTTCACGATCACGCTGAGACAATACGACCAGCGCCGTCAAAGGGCCGGATTCGACCGCTGAAGACACTTCGCTCTGTGAACTCATAACCTCTTACATTCCTCGCTGACTGGCTCTCCCCCGATGAATCAGACCCAAACACGAGCCTGGCCTCATCAAAGGCGACCAATCACACTCCAAAACTGAAGTCAAAAAATTGAATTATCGGTTGCGCGGTAAGATTCCTCGATCAGCGTCTCAAGGGGGCAACACGGGTTTTAAGCGTGTGACGGGCTTGCCGGAAAGCGCGAGTGGAGAGGCAACGCCGGGAGAGTGGCGTTTGGTGTGCCCTCCGCGTGGGTGAGTGCGGCAAGCGACACAGATTCGAAAATGCAATCTGTGTAAAACCTTGAGCTCTTCTGGAGCTGACGTGAGAATGAACCAGCAGTGACCACCACCCAAAAAAAGGATGGTAGACGCGAGCGGATTTGAACCGCTGACCCCTACCGTGTCAAGGTAGTGCTCTACCCCTGAGCTACGCGTCTATCCGTGTGTGTTGGTCATTGTTGCTTTGGCTGAATTCGCCAAAGTAGCGCGCAACCTTAGCAAACAGTCCCTAAGGTGTCAAGAGGGTAACCGCTCAAGGTTCAGGGTTCAGGGTTCAGGTTCATCCCATTCGTCCTTTGGTTTTTCCCAACCCCTGATCAAGATGGTGTTACTTCAGGTGTATCAATCTGGGTTGGCTGCTCAGAAAGAGAGTTCCCTCTGGTCGCGGCATTTTCCATATCGCTGACCACCCGGCTCTGAGTTGTATCAAATGTTGACTCAGGGGCCAGTCGGGTAAACTGGATGTTTTGTTCAGCCAGTGGAATTCCCTTCAGGGCCTGGATCAGCAGTTGGGCCAGTTCTTTGGCAGTTGGCCGATCATCTGGATTTTTTTCAAGCGTTTTCAAGACAATGGTTTCAATGATCGGTGGAATGTGTGGATTGAGCGAACAAATCGACGGTGGGGCATCATTCATATGAGCCAGCATCAGCCCAACCAGCCCGCTTAAATCACGCTCAAACGGAGGCCGTCCGGTGAGCAGTTCAAAGAGTACGACGCCCACGCTGTAGACATCTGAGCGTCCATCATAGGGTTTGGCCGCTACTCGCTCGGGTGACATGTACACCGGAGTGCCAATCAGGCTGTTGGTCATAGTGAGTTTTCGGTAATTCTCTTCACCTTCATCCCCGACCATTTTGGCAATCCCAAAATCCACTACCTTGATCATCTCGCCTTCAGGCGTCTGGTTGAGAAAAATGTTGTCGGGTTTGATATCCCGGTGAATGATCCCCAGACGATGGGCTTCAGCCAGGGCATGGCACACTGGAATGATGACTTCCAGACAATGCCGCAACGTGGTGACAGTTCGTGTCTTGAGGTCGGCGTCCAGTGATTTTCCACTCAGCAGTTCCATGACCATATAGGCAATGCCCTGAGTGGAAATCCCGGAGTCAAGCACGTTGATAATGTTGGGATGGGTCAACCGTGAAACTGAAATGCCTTCACGTTTAAAGCGTTCGACCGCATCGGCATTGTCATTGCCAGGTCGTGGCTTAAATACTTTCACGGCAATGGCTCGCCCGAGGCTGAGATGTGTCCCACGAAAGACCACTCCGAAACCGCCTTCGCCAATTTTTTCTTCCAGTCGGTATTTTTCATCCAACACCGTACCGGGCAGAGCCTCGGCCAGTGCTGAGAAAATTCGATCAGCCTGCTGTTGTGAGGCGATCAATTCCTGATTTTTCTGGGAAATTTCCTGAACCTTGCGCTCGGTCTGAACCTGGGCTTCCTGCAGCTGGGCCACGGTTTTGGCCAGGGCCACCGTCCGGTCAGCCACCTTGCTTTCCAGTTCCTGATTGAGTGAGTCCAGTTCGGTGTAAACGCGATTAAATCGGTTTGTCAGAGCCACAGCCATCGAGATGATCAAGGCCGCCATCGCCCACGGCGCAATAAACGGAATCTGAATGAGCCCAAAGGCACGAGCAATCGTGAGCGTTTCAATCACGGTGACCGCAATGAGTCCAAACACCATGGTCCGGGCATCGGGATGACCGCGCCAGGCTTCCTGGGCAGTAAAGATCAAGAAGCGGACCATAATCGGGACAATGGATAAAAACATCCAGTGATTCACCTGGGTCAGGACGACCTCTGGCCAGAGGAGAACAATGGCTGAACAGACCAGTTGGACTTCTTCAAGCGCCGGTAGCCACCACTTCGTGGGACAGGACAGCAAATATCCCATAAACCGGACATAGGCAATCACCAGCAAGTGGCGTAAAAACACTTTGGTGACATCTGCCAGAAAGGGAGAGGTGATTTCGAGGGCCCAGGCTGTATTACAAAAGGTGTTAATCCCAAAGCCAATGGCAAAAACGCCAAACCAAAGATATTCAGTTAGTTGCCGCCT
>CAZXCE010000169.1:0-14483 GCA_964639175.1 uncultured Clostridia bacterium | reverse complement strand
CCCTGACTCTCCTATTTTCGAAACATTCCAAATTCAAAGTTGCCGTGGAACCCAAGCGGGAAATGCTGCCCGGTCCAGACTCTGGCGGCCAGATCGAGGGTTTGGGCCTGACGAATTTCAAGGAACGTCTGATTTTGAGGCCCGTCATAGCCTTGAATCAACACCCATCCGTCATCTTCAGCTTTTCCAGTTGGATGGGGAACAAAGACCGGCTCGCCATACACCTGGCTGGCTTTGGTTTTGGCCACCGTCTCTTTGGACCGATGCAGGTCAAATTTCATCAGTCGGGTAAAGGGAGCTTCATCCTGGTTCGATTCGGTCTGGGCACAATAGAGATAACGGGCATCCTTGCCGGTTTGGTGAATATTAAAGCGTGGAAATTCAACCAGTTCCGTCAATTCTGTTCGACCTTCGACCGAACCTTTGACTGGATCAAGCACCAGCCGGGTCAGTCGCTCACTGCTTTTTCCGCTCACAATATCCTGATCGAGCGAAGCCAGCCGTTTTAGAATGTCTCCATTGGCTGAAAGAATGGAATCAATCACCAGTTTCCCATCTCGTTCAAAGGCATTGCCGTGGTGAAAAACCATATTTGAGGGCTGTTCAATCGTCACAGGCGTTCCGGTACCATCCCGACGCATGACAACAATTTTGGTTGGCGTGGTCTCAAGAAACCGGAGGCACTCGGCCAGGCTGACTTTTCCAGAGAACATGGTTTTGAGATCAACTGTCACCGGCGGGATCACAAACACGATGAAATTGTCGGAAATCATCATGTCATGGATCATAAAGTAGGACGTCAACGGATACTCAAACAGCAACTTGAGCGTGCCATCCTTGAGCATGTGATAGACCATCAAGGCTGACTTCATACCCGTTTTGACGCCAAACCCATAACCTTCCCCAGTTTTTGGGTCAAATTTGGGATGAGCCGTAAACGGCACGTTTTTGGGTAAGGTCCCGTGAAAATCCCAGTATCCCTGGAATCCAAAGTCATTTGGGTCAATCGCACTCGGGTGACCGCCTTCGGAAAGCCCCAGCAGGCGGCCATCCCAGGCAATGATGTTCACGCTGGGCTGGTTGGCACCGCCTCGGGGTGGGCCAGTTGGGTCCAGCGGCGCCTGGGTGCCAAACTCGTTATAGAGCATTTTCCCGGCTTTGACTTCGGCCATTCGCTGCGGTGTCTCAACAAATCGGGTTTTGAGTTCAACCTTCCCATCCCGAATCTGGTACCCGGCCACATAGGCGTCTCCGTCAAAGAGATGGCGCAGTTTGACGCCGTATTTTTCCTTTTGACCTGGTGCCACTCGATAGAGTGTTCCTTGCAGATCCCGAGGAATCTTTCCTTCAATTTTGGTTAATTTCCAGGTGCCTTCGGCGCTTGGGTTTTGAAAAGCCCGCCACGATAACCGGTCCCGATTCTGGTCAAGGCCAGCCAGGATGCGTTCGTCAACCAGTGATAATAAGCTGGCACCGGCCAGTAATTTGGCAAATTCACGTCGTGTCATACCTGTCTCCAAAAAAGTGAATGAAGGATTGAGAGTGAAGAATTGAGAATGAAGAATGTATCTGGCGACTGATGCTTTGTGCTTCGGAACCAATACTTTCCAAGCACCAAGTACCAAGCACCAAGCACCAAGCACCAAGAACCAAACACCAGGCACCAAGCAGTTTCTTCATTCTTCATTGTATATTGATTGTTGTCAGCAAGTCTTTGGCCTGTTTTTCATACTTGGTTCCAGGGCACAGGGTGACGGCCTGTTCGGCATACGCTTTGGCTTTGGCCTCATTCCCCGAGCGTTTCCAACCGTTGGCCAGTTCTATGAGCAAATGTCCACGCCATTTGACTGGCGCTGTGTTGATAGTTGAACCCAGGGTCGTCACTACGGTTTCAAAATCTACCAGTCCTTTGGCCAGGCAGTCCTGGGCAGTGTCTGGGATTGGAAAAACTTTGCTCAATACCAGCAGGGTTGAACCCCGAGTAAATCGGACATGGACATTTCCTGGTTCCAGTTCGACCGCTTTGGTCATTTCCGCCAGCCCTTTGTCCATAAAGTAGCTGCCTTGCTGGAAATCACCCGCCATAAACGCTTTTCCACTTTTTGAGACCAGCCCGGAGCCGTGCCAGACCAGCGCTTCGGCGTGGGCAGGGTTGCCCGCCAGCAATTCTTCGGTTGATTTCATCGCCCGGTCAAAGGCTTCCTGATTGCCGCTCATTCCAGCGCGAAAATCCTCCTCAACCGTAGCCGCCAGCTTTGAGGCTGGCATCGCCCCGGCTTGCTGAGCCGCTGCGGTAAATGGACTGGCGGCGGACAGACAGCCGAAAAACAGAATGGTCAAAAAACCTCTCAATAGTGTGGGTATGTGAAGGGTACAACGCATCATCAGTATCACCTCAGGCAGTTAAAGTCGTTTTCGATGCGACAACCCTATCCGATTTTGAGCGGTATCACATATCTCACCTGATGAAAGGCTCATTTTTTGGATGGACCCGCAAAAATGACCGATGAACGGTACCTGTATCTATAAATGAATGATCGGGCCAATCATTTTTTCGGAATTCTGCCTCAAGTTTGTGGAAATCCCGCCGATAACCACTTCAAGAAAAAGAAATCAGCATTTGTTTGAGGGAGGTAGAACGCTATGTACGGTGGGAAAAAGGCAATTTCAGCTTACCAGCAGATGACCAATCTGGAGTCAAACCCGTTGCGGCAGGTCGTCATGCTCTTTGATGGCGCGATGAAATTTCTCAATCTGGCCGCCTCAGATATTGAATTAGGAAATTTGACGGCCAAAGCCGAACACATTGACCGGGCAGTGAACATCCTGAGTTATTTACAATCAATCCTCGACTTTGATCGTGGCGGGGAAATTGCACGCATTTATGATCGGCTCTACACCAGTGTGACCTCAATGGTGGTAAAGGCCAGTCTGACGCTCGATGCCACGACGTTGCGCCACGCCGCTCAACTCCTCTCTCCCGTGCGTGAAGCCTGGGCCACCAATGCCGACCTGAGCGACCAGCGACCAGCACCCGTGTCAGTGCCAACCGCCCCCTTGCCAGCGCCAACACCGCTGACACGTCATCAACCACCGCCTTCAGGATATTCAAATTATGGACACCTACGAACTCGATAACGATTTGAGGATCTCAGTTGACACCCTGCTGACCTCACAGCTCGACGATCTGAACCTTCTGTGTTTACTGGCTGGCTGGCAGTTACTGGCAGCGAAAGACCGGAATTTTGATCTGGTCGGTGAATGGTCAGCCCAACGGTCAGAAGTCACCCACCGTCTCGGAGCCTATCAACGTCAATTATTAGAGCTGTTTCACCACGACCCTTCCTTGCGAAGCAATGTTGCATCCAGTGTGGTGGCCGAAGACACTCGACAACTGTCACTCAAAATCCAACGCCTTGACCAGGAAACGATTGACTGTCTGGTCTCTGAACGGAAAGCGATTTTGAATGAAAAAGCTCAGTTTGATCAGGTTCAAAACCAGTTAAATCGGTTTGGGAACACACCCGGAGCAAAATCCATTGCTCTGGATCACACGGGGTGAGCCCACGGCACCTGAGCCACCAGGTTCAACGGTGCTGCTATTGCCCTTCAACTATAGAATTCCAGATAAAGAAACCACGGAATACACAGAATACACGGAAAATAAATCCAAATTTTTCAATCATTTCTGAATTCCCATCGAATACCAGCCCGGGAAATATTTATCTGAAAGGCTCTATCCAGCTCGGGTCTGTCGGGATTTCGCATACCTGTCGGACACCCGACATCAAATTTTCCAGATTTTTGATGTTGATGGCTCTCCACCAGGCAAGGTTCCCATTTCCCTGAACACAAATTGGTGCTGCCCGGTGCCAGGAAGTTCCCCTCCTGCCAAAAAACCAGCCGCTTTAACCATTTGAACCAGACACCGAACCTGATTGCCGCGCTTGAATAACTCTGGCATCTCAGTTGCGGAGAGGTATTTCGACAGGAAAAGAGTCGGTTCACGCTGGAATAACCTCATGGCAAGCAAAATTCGCATTCTCCTCATTGATGATTCGGTTGTGGTTCGCAAGGTGTTGGCGGAAATCCTTGCCAGAGACCCGGAGATTCTGGTGGTGGGCAGTGCGGCAA
Organism: uncultured Clostridia bacterium; assembly: GCA_964639175.1. Classification (GTDB taxonomy): domain Bacteria; phylum Acidobacteriota; class Blastocatellia; order Chloracidobacteriales; family Chloracidobacteriaceae; genus JACQXX01. The sequence goes on along the minus strand of CAZXCE010000169.1, from coordinate 10,349 downwards.
ATGGATCAATCGGACTGGCCAAAATCCCCCAGCTCAATCCTGATCTGGTCGTGCTCGACCTGGAAATGCCTGAAATGGATGGGCTGGAAACGTTAACCCGACTGCGCCGCGTCTATCCCAAACTTCCAGTCATTATGTTTAGCAGTCTGACTGAACGCGGTGCGGTGGCAACGCTCCAGGCACTTGAATTTGGCGCCAACGACTATGTCACCAAACCTTCCACCCAGGTAAGTAATGCGGGTCAATACATTAGCGAACAGCTCATCCCAAAGATCAAAGCCCTCTGGGCCAAAGTCAATCTGACCGGGCTCCCAGCGCTGGTACCGCCAGTGTCCAACGGCCATCAACCTCTCATCAAAAAGCAGGTGCCGCCAGCCCATCGGCGGGTTGATATCGTCGCCATCGGCGTTTCAACGGGCGGCCCCAATGCGCTGGCCCTCGTCATCCCGGAAATTCCAAAAGATTTTCCCGTTCCAATTGTGATTGTTCAGCATATGCCGCCGATTTTTACCAAGATGCTGGCCGAAAGCCTGGCTCGAAAATCGCAGGTGGCCGTGGTCGAAGCCCAGTCTGGCGACTATCTGCATCCGGGCGGCGTTTGGATTGCACCCGGTGATTTTCATATGGTGGTGGGGCAGGGTGTCCGTGGCGTCAGAATCGAACTCAACCAGGGACCGCCGGAAAACTCGTGCCGGCCAGCCGTTGATCCGCTGTTTCGATCCGTCGCCCAGGTGTACGGGTATCATTCATTGGGCGTGGTAATGACCGGCATGGGGCAAGATGGATTGACCGGAAGCGAGCTGATACAGGCGGCCCAGGGTCAGGTTTGGGCTCAGGATGAAGCCACCAGCGTTGTTTGGGGAATGCCTGGGTTTGTAAGCAAGGCCGGGCTGGCCGATAAAATTATTCCGCTGGATCAAATTGCTTTTGAAATCATTCGGAAAGTGAACGAGCACCGCTCAAGCTGTCAGTGAAGGTGGAACCTATGTTTGAAGATCCGGAAATTGTACTGGAGTTTTTAACCGAAAGTAATGAAAACCTGGCCCGATTAGATCAGGAAATGGTCGAACTCGAACAGCACCCTGGTGACAAAAATCTGCTGGCCAGCGTGTTTCGCACGATTCATACCATCAAGGGCACCTGCGGATTTCTTGGTTTTTCCAGGCTGGAATCACTGGCGCACGCCGGGGAAAGCCTGCTCAGTCAACTTCGGGACGGACAACTCGCCTTAACCCCTGAAAGAACTTCGGGGTTGCTGTCAATGGTGGATGCCATTCGGCAAACGCTGACCTGTATCGAGGTTGAAAAAAATGAAGGAACAACTGATTACACACCCATTATTGAACACCTGACCCGGTTACGAGAACCAGCGGGTGACACACCACAGCCAGCGGCGGGACTCCCCGAGATAAAAGTGGTCCAGTTGCCGCCACCATCGCCATCACTCCCAGACCTGTCACTCAAGCCAGCCGTACCGCCTCCCGCTGACGAGTATGATCCGCAATCGGGTCATCTCAATCTGTTTGAAATCAATACTATCGCGGGAGTTTTTGGAGGTGACCTGGCCAGTGCCCAGCCGGTTGCCGATGGACGAACCAGCGTTGCCGACACCAATATTCGGGTTGATGTGGGATTGCTCGACAAGCTGATGAACCTGGTCGGCGAACTCGTCCTGGCACGCAACCAGATTCTGCAATTTACGGCCACGCAGGAAGACACTGCATTTATTGCCACGTCGCAGCGACTCAATTTGATTACCACCGAATTACAGGAAGGCGTGATGAAGACCCGGATGCAGCCTATCGGCAACATCTGGAGTAAATTTCCGCGCATTGTTCGCGACCTGGCACTGGCTTGCGGCAAACGTGTCCAGATTGATATGGAGGGCAAAGAGACCGAACTGGATCGGACCATTATTGAAGCCATCAAAGACCCGCTGACGCATATCGTCCGCAACTCAATTGATCATGGCATTGAGCTGCCCGAAGTCCGCGAGTCCAGAGGCAAGTCTCCGGAAGGACGACTGTTCCTGCGCGCGTTTCACGAAGGTGGTCAGGTCAATATTGAAATTTCAGATGATGGCGCAGGCATTGACCCGGAACGCATTAAGGCGCGGGCAATCCAACGTGGGATGTTTCCTCCTGAGCAAGCCAATCGGCTGACAGACCGCGAATTGATCAACCTGATTTTTGCCCCTGGGTTTTCGACCGCCGAAAAAGTGACCAATGTGTCTGGACGCGGGGTGGGCATGGATGTGGTGAAAACCAACATCGAAAAAATCGGTGGAACGCTCGATGTCATCAACCGTCCGGGTGAAGGCACAACGCTGAAAATTAAGATTCCACTCACGCTGGCGATTATTCCGGCCCTGATGGTGACCACTGGCGGTGACCGCTATGCGATTCCCCAGGTCAGCCTGCTGGAACTGGTTCGCCTCGAAGGTGCCCAGGCCCACAACGGCATTGAAACCATCCAGGGAACGCCCGTGTACCGGTTGCGCGGCAATCTGTTGCCGCTGGTCTATCTCAATCGCGAATTACAGGTTCAGGATCTTTCGGCACCAACTGAAACCGAAATTATCAATATTGTTGTGGTTCAGGCAGATGACCGGCAGTTTGGTATGGTGGTTGATGAAATCAATGACACCGAAGAAATTGTGGTCAAGCCGCTGGGCAAACAGTTGAAAGGGTTGGCCACCTTTGCCGGTGCCACCATTCTGGGCGATGGCCGGGTGGCGCTCATTCTGGATGTTCTTGGCATTGCCCAACGTGCCAGTGTGGTCTCGGAATTACGAGATCGAGCGATTGCTGAAAAAACCCTCCAATACCAGGAGTCCTCGGGTGATCGGCAAACCCTGCTGCTGTTCCAGCTTGGTGAAGCTGATCGCCTGGCCATTCCGCTGTCAATGGTTGCCCGACTGGAAGAATTCTCTGGCACGGCGGTCGAGCGTGCTGGCGGCCAGGAAGTCGTCCAATATCGCCAACAAATCATGCCGTTGATTCGGCTATCTAAAATTTTGGGAAGACCCACCAGCCGGCAAGCCGAAGCCAACCCGCTGCAGGTGATTGTCTATTCGGAACAGGGGCATAGCGTTGGGCTTGTGGTTGATCAAATCCTGGACATCGTGGACGAAACCCTGACGGTACAACGGCGCTCACCAGTCGCCGGCTTTCTGGGTTCTGCCGTGATCCAGGGTCGCGTCACCGATCTGGTTGACGTGCATGGATTGATCCGGTCCGTTGACCCAGGCTTTTTCACTCAAATGGCCGCCGTCTGACCAGGCACGCACAATCGCGAGGTGGTATGTCGAAGTCACATCAATATTGCACTTTTTTCTTGAACCACGGCTTTTTTGGAATTGATGTCCTCAAAGTTCAGGAGGTCATCCGCTATCAAGAGATGACCCGGGTACCACTGGCACCCGCCGACGTCCGGGGACTCATTAACCTGCGTGGCCAGATTGTCACGGCGCTTGATTTACGCCGGCGACTCAAGATGCCGGACCGGTTTGACGATCAGTTGCCCATGAATGTCGTCATCCAGACCGATGATGGTGCGGTGAGTCTGCTGGTGGATGAAATCGGCGATGTGCTGGATGTGGCCGAAGATTGTTTTGAACGTCCACCAGAAACCATCAACCCGTTGATTCGCGAACTGGTACGCGGTGTGTACAAACTCAAAGGCCGGTTGCTCTTGATCCTTGATACCGAAAAAGTGACCGCGGTTGATGGTGCCCACGAATGTTTAGCCAGAAGGAATTAATACTATTTGAGGACCAGGGTATCGGGCCAATGGTCAGGGAAGTACTTTTCTTTCAATGAGTTCGCTTTCCCGTCATACGATGCCTTCATTCATCATTTTGAGCGAGGACTGATATTATGCCAAAAAAATCCACATCTTCTGTTGAGTCATCCAACCCAGCGCCATTGGCACCGGAAACCATTGACCCACAAACCCCAAAGCCAGGCCGCACCGGGCACAAACAATCCGCAGAAACCACCTCGCCGCCAAAGGCAGGGCCAGTTTCAAAAAGTCGGAATCTCTCTCCCAAAGCAACTGTCCAGGCCAGACCTCATCAGGCGGCAATGCGTTCAGCCCAGGCCCTGGCAATCCAGGAAGCAGAAACCATCCAGGCCCTGGAACAACAGATCGAAGAAGCCCACACCAATACCAAAGCCTATTTTCACGTTGTGGATAGCGTTCACCGGGCAACCACACTCAACGATGTTTTTATGGCCGCCTTAGATTCGATCCGAGCCGGGTTTGGCTGGGCCTATGGCACCCACTGGAAGCTGGATCCAAAAGAAAATGCGCTTGTCTTTTCAGCCGAATCAGGGAATTGCAGTCTCGAATTTCGGCAGTCAACCTGGGCCACGAAATTTCATGAAGGTGAGGGGATCAGTGGCCGGGCCTGGAAAACCCGTGACCTGGTATTTGTTCCAGAAGTACAGGCAGCTCAATGGTTTATGCGTGCACAAGCCGCCCAGAAAGCTGGACTGAAATCTGCTTTTGGAATTCCAATTATCGTCAATGGTCAGATATTTGGGGCGCTTGATTTTTTTACCACCGACATTTTTGCTCCAACCCAGGAACGACTTGAGATTTTGCGCAACACCAGCAAACTGGTTTCCCGCAAGATAGAAGGCATCCTGCAGCAAACAGAACTGGGTCGGGTGATGTCCATGATGGAAAATGCCCCCATCAATATGATTTTTGCTGACCGTGATTGCATCATCAGATATATCAACCCGGCATCCATCAAGACCCTCAAAACGCTGGAACAGTATTTACCGGTCAAAACCGAAGCCATCCTGGGCCAGTCCATTGATATCTTCCATAAACACCCTGAGCACCAGCGACGAATGCTGGCTGACGCAAAAAATTTGCCCCACACAGCCATCATTCAGTTGGGGCCAGAGACGATGTCGCTGATGATTAGCGCCATCTATGACCAGCAACGAAACTATCTCGGCCCAATGGTCACCTGGGAAGTCATCACTGAAAAACTGGCCGCCGAACGCCGCGCCAAAGAAATGGCTGACCGCGAGAAATCTCAAGCCGAGGAACTCTCGCTCAAAGTCAATACCCTGCTTGAAGTCGTTGAAGCCGCTGCCAAAGGCGACCTGACCCGTCCGGTCACGGTCAAAGGGACAGATGCCATCGGCTATATGGGCGAAGGGCTGGAAAAATTCCTCCTCGATTTACGCGCCAGTATCAACTCCATAACCATCAATACTGGAAAGCTCAACAATTCATCTGAAGAGATGGCAACTATCAGCCAGCAAATGAGCGCAACGGCTGAAGAAACCAGCACCCAGGCCAACATCGTTTCTGCGGCCTCAGAACAAGTCAGCCAAAATATTCAAACGGTGGCCACCGGGACCGAAGAAATGACCGCCAGCATCAAAGAAATTGCCAAAAATGCCAGCGAAGCCGCCAAAGTTGCCACCTCAGCCGTTAAAGTTGCCGAGCGCACCAATGCCACCGTGGCCAAACTCGGCGAAAGCAGTGCTGAAATTGGCAAGGTCATCAAGGTCATTACTTCGATTGCCCAGCAAACCAACCTTCTGGCATTGAACGCCACCATCGAGGCCGCCCGGGCTGGCGAAGCCGGAAAAGGGTTTGCCGTCGTCGCCAACGAAGTCAAAGAACTTGCCAAGGAAACTGCCAAAGCGACCGAGGACATCAGCCAGAAAATCGAAGCCATTCAATCGGATACCAAAGGGGCGATTGTCGCTATCAACCAGATCAGCACCATCATCAATCAAATCAATGATATCCAGAGCACCATCGCGAGTGCGGTCGAAGAACAAACGGCAACCACCAATGAAATTGCCCGCAATGTCAACGAAGCCGCCAAAGGCAGCGCTGAAATTGCTCAAAATATTGTCGGTGTCGCCCAGGCCGCCCGTGGGACATCAATCGGGGCTGGCACGATTCGCACCAGTTCACTGGAACTTGCCCGGATGGCGGTTGAGCTACAACGGCTGGTTCGACAATTCAAGTGCTAGGTTGAACCACAGGAGATTGGAACACATCGGGTTCAGGGTTCAGGGTTTGATCCGAAGCCGTCGAATTGGCCAGCGATTCAGCGAGGCTCAACCCGATGGTCTGAATTTGGAATCAAGCCCGAGTGTTTTAAATCCCGTGTGGACTGATTTAGGTTGAACCCCACAGGGTTGGAACATTTTCAGATCAAGGGACTCACGGTCATCAGCGCCAGGATACAGCCCTGATCCTGGCCTGGCTGTGTTTTTGAACGCGGGCTTTGATTCAAATGGGTGGCGATGGAAGGAGACACTATGCATGTTCTGATTGTGGAAGACGACCCACTCAGCGCCCAACTCTTACAAATCGTTTTGAAAACGAACGGGTACCACACCACAGTGGCCGCTGACGGCCTTGCGGCATTGAACTTGATCGAGCAAAGCCGGTTTGACCTTCTGCTGGTGGATTGGATGATGCCCGAGATGGATGGCATTGAATTGATCCGCCAGGTTCGGTCAAAAGTTTCTCCCTGCCCGCCCATTATTCTCTTAAGCGCTCTTGAAACAGGGCCGGCCCAGGCGTATGCCCTCCAGGTCGGGGCAACTTCATTTATTGCCAAACCCTTTCAACCACAAGCAATTTTATCAAGTATCAAATCGGCCCTGAGCGCACCGGCCTCGACCTCAACCAGGGTCAGTTTTTCAAAGGCTGACTTGAAAATTCTCATCGTTGAAGATGATGTCCTCAGTGCCAAACTCCTGGAAAAGATTCTGAGCGATGCCGGCTATTCGACCACCATCTGTACAAATGGTCTGGATGCCCTGAACCTGTATAAAGAAATCGGATTTGATGTGTTGATTGTGGACTGGATGATGCCCAAGATGGATGGCATTGAATTGACCCGCCAGGTACGATCAAAAACGACAGCCAATCCCACAATTCTTTTTATGACGGCGCTTGGGTCCGACGAAAGCTGTCAGTATGCCCTGGACGCCGGTGCCAACCAGTTTCTGGCCAAACCAATCTCACCCAAACAACTGCTGGCCAGCCTTGAGGGAGTTCAGCCGGCCCGGTTGACCACCCATCACGCACCGGCCACGTATGTCCAGCCATCTTTTGCCGGGGTTTGTATTGGTGCGGGAACAAACGGGTCATTAAAAGTATGCGAGTTGTTTCGCAGAATTCCCCCAACGTTGCCGGCGGCATTTTTCATCACGCTGTACGGCCCGGCCTGGGTGACCAGAGATTTTGCCAGCCGGTTGCAGCGCGACACACCGTTGCCCGTTCGAATGGTGGAGGACGGGGATTGTGCCAATCCAGGGAAAATTTATGTAACGCCGGGCGGACGGCACCTTCGGATCGAGCCGGGCACGCTTCGGATGCGCTTACAGGATGCGCCGTTCCCGGTGGATCCCTTCTTTCGCAGCCTGGCACTGGCCTTTGGTCGGTGCGGTCTGGCCGTCATTATGAATAGCCTGGAGGCTGACCATTCGCTTGGCTTAACCGACGTTGCCACCGCCGGGGGACAAATCCTGAAGCAAGCGGTCGAATCACCCCCGATGTTGGGCAGTGTTGTCAGTCGGGCACCCCTCACAACAGAGGTCAAACCCCGTCAGAAAATCGTGTTGCCTGAAAATCTGGATTCAACCATCACCTACACTGTGACCCAGTTGATGCCACTGGGCACCAGCCGCAGGACCTGAGGGTAAATGGGTGGAGTGAGAGTCCCCCGTCCGCTTCACGTTTAATCTGATGTGGCCTCCGTACAATCAGTTCAGCAACCTGACATCTCACCAGACGGTTATTCCCCGGCTCAGACCTGTCTGCCGCTGGTTCTGGTGAATGCACTCTCTGTGAGCAAAACGAGGATTTATGCGCGCATTAGTCATTGATGATTCACGAGCAATTCGCTCCGTTTTAACCAAAATGTTGAAAGAACTCGGGTTTGAAGTTTTTGAAGCTGGTCAGGGGTTGGATGGATTGGATCAGCTTCGCAAAGTCGGAAAAATTGATCTGGCCCTGGTTGACTGGAATATGCCGGAGATGAATGGATATCAGTTTGTTTGTGCTGTGAGATCCAACCCGGCTTACAACAACCTCCGCTTGATGATGGTCACCACCGAATCAGAGCTGAGCCAGATGGTCAGTGTGCTCAATGCCGGCGCCGACGAATATGTGATGAAACCCTTCACCCGAGAAATAATTTTTGAAAAACTGTGCCTGCTCAACCTTTCCGATTCAGGAAAGAACCCAACAAACTGAAGGCGATGTGTTTGCTATGGTATCTTTTTCAAGTTCTGAATTTTCTTACATTCAAAAGCTGATTTATGAGCAATCAGCTATCGTCATCGAACCCGGCAAAGAATATCTGGTCGAAGCCCGATTGTCGCCACTGGCACATCAGACCGGCTGCGCCTCGATTTCAGACTTGATCACCCGGTTGCGACTGGAGCCAAATACCAGGTTGCATCGGGTCGCCGTTGAAGCCATGACAACCAACGAGACCAGCTTTTTCCGGGATGTCACACCGTTTGAAGCCCTCAAAAAAGAAGTGATTCCACAACTTATTGCCCGGCGGGCGGCTGAGAAAACGCTGTCTATCTGGTGTGCTGCCAGCTCAACCGGTCAGGAACCATATTCGCTGGCCATGCTCTTGCGCGAACATTTTCCGGTGCTCAACTCCTGGAAGCTGTACTTGATGGCCAGCGATATTTCAACCGAAGTTCTGGCCCGCGCCCGACAGGGAAAATTTAGCCAGCTCGAAGTCAATCGGGGGCTTCCCGCCTCGATGCTGGTCAAATATTTCCACCGCGAGGGCCTGGAGTGGCAAATCTCAGATCAGCTCCGCCGCCAAATTGAATTCCGCGAAATCAATCTCGCCAAAGAGTGGCCCTATATTCCAATGCTTGATCTGGTCCTGATGCGCAATGTTCTGATTTATTTTGATATTAAAACCAAAAAAGAAATTCTTGAAAAAACCCGAAGGCGGTTAAAACCGGACGGCGTTTTGTTTTTGGGAACTGCCGAAACCACTTTAAACCTCGATGATTCGTTTGTTCGCAACCAGTTTGAGCAAACTTCCTATTACCAAATCAAACCCCGGTAAGGAAAAAGTCGCGCTATCGCCTTTGTAACCGTGATGGTTGGGGCATCGCGCGCCAGAAAAAACCGGCCTGTCCCAGGCCAATAGACCTGAACCTTGTAATCGTTGCCCCAAACCTTATGAAACGGTACATCCCAATGAACGCCGAACTTACCACCATCACCGAAAGTATCTGGTCAGCGGTTTTAGGATTTGACCTCGAACCCAAACCTGTTGCCGACAATTCCATCTTGAGCGAACCCATCCTCACGGGTGCGGTTCACATTACCGGCACCTGGAATGGCAGCGTCTGCCTGCATTGCCCGGTCACGGTCGCACGAACCTTTGCAGCCAGAATTCTTGAGTGCTCACCTGAGTGTGTGACCGACGATGAACTCGACGATGTGGTTGGTGAACTCACCAATATGATCAGCGGCAATCTCAAACCAATCCTGCCCGGCCCCAGTTTGCTTTCCCTGCCGATGGTCCAAACCAACGTCGCGATCAGTGACAATGATGGCTTTGCATCCAGGGACCAGCTCATCTGTCTGGCTTCATTTGCCTGTGCTGGTCATCCATTTCAAGTGTCAGTTGTCGAAATGCAGTCCTGACCGGGCAGGCCAGGTTTCTTCCCCTGGCGCATCGGCCCCGATACCCGGACCCCAACAATGATCTGAGTTCATCCGCCCAAAAAGAATGGCCACGGGTTTTTCCCGTGGCCGTTCTTGTGTTACGTGTCGGCATCAAGATCACAACCGCCGCCTGGCGATTACCGCATTGCCACTTCTGACTGCGTGGCTGCCGATTGCGCCAGCGCCACAAATTGACGATAGTGCTGTTTGACTGAGGCGACAAAATTTCTTGTTTCTTTAAACGGAGGGATGCCGCCGTATTTATCAACATTCCCTTCGCCAGAATTATATCCAGCCAGGACTTTATCCACGTTCCCGTTGTATCGGTCACTTAAAAATCGCAGGTAGGCCACACCGGCGCGAATATTGGCAACCGGGTCAAAAATATTTTTTCCACGCCCTCCAAAGCGATGAAACGTGCCGGGCATCAATTGCATATACCCCGAGGCACCTTTGTTTGAGAGGGCATATTGTTTAAAACCAGATTCCTGACGAATAACAGCCGCCACCAGAAATGGATCCAGCCGGTGTTCCTGACTGATTTGGTGAATAATCGGGTCAATATTTTTCTTGCCCGTGACCCAGTTTGGTGGCAGGGACTTTTGTAATGGAACGGATTCCCGACTCAGTGTATCAATCGTAGCCGG
>CAZXCE010000168.1:0-14509 GCA_964639175.1 uncultured Clostridia bacterium | reverse complement strand
CACCCATTGATCAACCCTGGGTGCCAGCCGTCAATCCCTGGATCATCGCCATTTCAGTCATGCTGGCTACCTTTATGGAGGTACTTGACACGTCGGTGGCCAACGTGGCGCTCCCCCACATCGCGGGAAATCTGTCTGCCAGCGTGAGTCAGGCTACCTGGGTTTTGACCAGCTATCTGGTCGCCAACGCCATTGTGCTGCCGGCAACCGGCTGGTTAAGTTCATTTTTTGGCCGCAAACGACTGTTATTGTTTTGTATTTTGTTGTTTACAGGCGCTTCGTTTTTATGCGGCGCCGCGACCAGTCTGGAAATGCTGGTCTTTGCCCGAATCCTGCAGGGCGTTGGAGGCGGAGTGCTGCAACCAATTGCGCAGGCGGTGATGCTCGAAAGTTTCCCTCCGGCCAAACGCGGCGTGGCGATGGCAGTGTACGGGATGGGTGTGATTGTGGCCCCCATCATTGGGCCAACACTTGGCGGCTGGATTACCGACAATTATTCGTGGCGGTGGACGTTTTACATCAACCTGCCCGTGGGAATCGTGGCAATCTTGATGGTCAGGCGGTTTCTCGAAGACCCACCCTTCATCAAAAATGCGCCACGCGTCAAAATTGATTACATTGGGTTTGGGTTGCTGGTGCTGTGGTTGGGAGCGCTCCAGATTCTGCTTGATAAAGGCCAGGAAGAAGACTGGTTTGCCTCATCGTTGATTGTTTTTCTGACGGTGACAGCCATCATTGGACTGGTGGCGTTTGTGATTCACGAATTGCGCGTTGAAAACCCGATTGTGAATTTGCGAGTGCTGGCCAATCGAAACTTTGCGACCTCGACGGTGCTCATTACAGTGGTGGGCATGGTCCTCTATGGCACGACTTCCCTGCTGCCACTCTTTTTACAAAATCTGATGGGATACCCGGCCATGCAGAGCGGGATGGCAGTCAGTCCGCGTGGGATAGGGGCACTGTTTTCAATGCTGCTGGTGGCACGGTTATTTAATCTGGTTGACATTCGAGTGATGATTGCCGGAGGGTTCGCCTTACTTGGATTGGCCGGACTCTGGTTATCGAATATCAACCTTGCGATTTCGCACACCAATTTGCTGGCGCCGATTATCCTCAGTGGCTGTGCTCTCGGATTCCTGTTTGTTCCGCTTTCAACCACGGCGACCGGGACGCTCAAAACTGAAGAAATCGGAGGTGCGACTGGCATTTACAACCTGATGCGCAACCTGGGCGGCGGCATTGGCATTTCCCTGGTTTCGACGTTTCTGGCGCGTGGGGCTCAAACCCATCAAGCACAACTGGTGGCCAATCTGACCCCCTATGACCCAATTTATTCTCGCACATTGGGCATGCTGCACCAGACGTTTGCTTCTGTTTCAGACAATGTGACGGGCATGCAGCAGGCGTACGGTGCCATGTATGGCATTCTGGTCAAGCAGGCATCGCTTCTCGCTTTTGTTGATACCTTGCACTGGATCGGGGTGTTATGCCTGGTGTGTATCCCAATTCCGTTTTTACTGAAAAAAGTCAAAGGTGGAAAAGGTGATCTGGCAGCCCATTGAAAAGCTGGGCTGAAGAAGACAGGTCGTGGTTCACCCCCAAACCCGAAGGGTTCAACCCGACATCTTCAGCTCTGAGCGTGTGAATCTTCAGCCCAGGTATTTTCAGCCTCGCTTTTTCGCAATTCGAAAATTCCCATCACTCGCGTCCTGACCACGGTTACCGGCCATGTCCACAGAAACAACCAGGATGCGAGCAGTTTTGGTCTTTGACTGGCTGGCTGGAATGACAAAGACCAACCCACGGGCATCAGCAGGTAACCCACTGGCCACCACGGTTGGGAAACTGGCGCCGCCATCGGTCGAAAGCCTGATCTCGTGGCTGGCAAGTGCGGTTTCATCGGCTGCCTGCCATTGAATCTGCACGCTTTGCCCGGCTTTGATTTTTTCACCGCCGTTGGGTGAGAGCACCTGAACCTGTGGTGGCTGAGTATCAGTTTCGGTCGTCACAATCGAAAAATCACTATCTGATTGATCGGAACCACTCTTTCCGGCGGTGTCCAGAGCCGTCACCTGCACTCTGGCCCGAGTGGTGGAAAGCCCAACCGGCAACGCTACCTGAAATTCGGTCAGGGGTGCCGCCAGTCCGGTGGCCAAACTCAGTGCAAAGGTCGTCCCGCCATCGGTTGAGAGGGCAATGCTCTGGCTGGCAACTGGTGTTTCTGCCGTGGTGCTCCAACTCACAGCCAATGAAGAGCCACCCGGAATGGTTTCGCCGCCATTGGGTCCAGTTACCTTCACGATTGGAGGCATTGGTTCCGGCTGGTTCTGAGTCAGAACAAAGCGCACCACCTTTTCATTTCCCGGTGACCGAAAATCCCCCAACGTGGCAAACATCAGCACCCGACCATCCGGGAGTTGCACCAGCGTCGGGTCAAAAAACCCGAGCGATGGACTACCAAACAGCGAACCTTCAAGCGCGGGCATATCCACTGGCGTAAACTCACGCCCATTAGAACTGGTAAACAAATACAGTTTTGTTGCCCGCATTGTGACGGCCAGATAGCCGCCGCTCGCCAGTTTGACCACGGCGGGGTCTACGTTGTTGGTTTGAGCTGACAAGGGCAACCCATAGTCCTGAAATGGATTATTGAATTCGAACTGAAATGAGCCGCCGCCGTCGGTGGACACAGCGGTGTTGGAATTTACTGAGGAACCACGAGCAACGTACATTAACCGCAAGGTGCCATCCAGTGCCGGATACACATCTGGGACACCAATAAAATCTTTATCAGCCTCAGAGCCTCGATACACAGCGGCTTCCGGTGACCTGGCAAACTGCCCCTGCCCATTGTCACGCAACCGAAACAAAACAGCCGAATTGGTCTCTGGTCGGCCAAGCCCCAGGACATACAGTTCGTTGGTGCCATCGGCGGCTTCCCGAGGCACCGTTTCAGTTGGGACAAAATCTGTCCCAGTCAGTGAGGTGCTTAACCCTTTGATGGATTCAGCCTGGGTTTTGTTTGTGCCATCCATTGACCGATACAACCGCTGGCCTTCCCGTGTCCCGACAATCAACCACACCTGATGATCAACCCACCCCACATTGGGGGTTGATCCAGGAACTGAAAATCCGGTATCAGGTGTAACGGTCCACGAGGAACTTGTTTGTTTCCATGGTTTTCCAGGTGAAGCACATTCGGTTGGGGTGCCAAATGTCAGCCCCACGACCAGACTCAATCCAATTCCAATCCAAATCAGGTGTTTGGGGTTCATAGGCTACATTCCTTTTTGATTCAGTTGTGGATTTACAGGTACAACGACACCCTTCAACACTTTTGGTCAGTGATTCTGTCGCTTTTAATAACTAACGGTGGTCGTTCTTTTTTACCAACACTCAATTATCCAGAATTTCTGATAAATCAATCATCCAATTGTATTTTCTGCCCCGTAGTTATGTCACCGTTGGAAAAATTTTTCTTTCCACCCTCTTATCTCCAGCCAGTATCCCATCGAACCCGTTCCTGAAAACCAGTTTTCAATCTTTTAACCAGAACCTGTCTGCCAGTGCTTTTGCTCTTGCAAAATGATACCTGGGCAGAAAAACCTGTATTAAGCTGGATCTCGGCGGGAGCGTTGTAAACGGTTATTCCGTTTCCTCGGGTGTATGGTTCGCCGGTTCGCAAAAAATAGAAAATTTTTGAGGAATCTGTATGTACTTTGACAAACATTTCCGTCAGGGCTTGTTGTATGCTCTGACAATCGGGGTTCTTTTTCAATTAGTAACCGGACAGGTTTGCTTTTTTGGTATTGCTCAAGCTGGAGCATCCTCCAAAACCACTGCACAAACTGGTTCGGCTGAAACCAAAAATCGGTTAACAATCCAGCCTCAGTCTCACATTAACACTTCAGTAACGATTGCTTCAGCGGCTACGGCTGGAATGGTGGCAACCGGCGAGAGTGGTTTGGTAGGGGAAATCACTCTAAACCAGGATGGTCGGTTTACGGTTTTTTCAAGTCTTGCAACCAACCTTGTTCCTGGTCAGATAGACACCAACAACTCCACTGATGTGTTTATTTATGATCGTGTTACCAATACAACCAGGCTTGCAAGTGGAATCAATGGTTCGGCAACTGCCACTGGTGACGGCGACTCAATGGGGTTGTCCCAAAGCACTGACGGACGCTATATCGTCTTTTACAGCACCAGCACCAACCTGGTCACCAACCAAACTGATACAAACGCTAACTATGATGTGTTCTTGTTTGATCAGATAACAGGTGTCACACGCCTTGTCAGTGGTGTCAATGGATCAACCACACTCACTGGTGATGCAGGCTCCGGCCCACAGGCAGTTATTAATGCTGGTGGACAATTCATTGCCTTTGAAAGCTCTTCCACCAATCTTGTGGCTGGACAGATTGATACCTTTGGCAATGATGTATTTCTTTTTAACCTGAATACAGGGACAACCCGCCTGGTAAGCAGTGTGGGGGGGTCAAACTTAGTGACTGGAAATGCAGTTTCCCAAAACCCATCTATCAGTGCTGATGGGAATATTATTGCTTTTGAAAGCATTGCTGATAACCTCGTCACAGGGCAAACGGATTCGATTGGAAGTTTTGATATCTTTGTCTTCAACCAGACCACTGGACTTACCCAACTGGCCAGTCATGTGCCTGCTTCATCAACCACGACGGGAAATGGAAGCTCACAAAACCCGGTTATTAGTGCGGATGGACAATTTATTGCTTTCCAAAGCGCGGCTGACAATCTGGTTACCGGGCAGGCAGATACCAACCTGGTTGGAAATGATGTGTTTGTATTCAACCAAACCAATGGGCTGTTACGGCTGGTAAGCGGAGTCAACGGGTCAACAACCATAACTGGAGATGGAGTCTCGGAAATTCCAGTCATCAGCGCTACGGGGCAGTTTATCGCCTTCCAAACCCAGGCATCCAATCTTGTTACTGGCCAAACCGACCCAAATGGTTTTACCGATATCTTTTTGTTTGACCTGGTTACGGGAACAACCCGACTGGTCAGCGGTTCAATCGGTTCGATGACAACAACGGGAAATTTCCCGTCAGGGAGACCAGGTATCAGTGCTTCCGGGCAGTTTATTGTTTTTCAGAGCCTGGCGACGGACCTTGTAACGGGATTAATTGATGAAAACGGACTGAATGATATTTTCATTTTTGACCGGCTCGTGGGTGAAACAACACTTGCCTCCCACACCGCGGACTCACCTCTAACCACAGGTGATGGCGACAGTGGTGGCTTACTCTCACCCACCATCAGCAGCGATGGCCGGGCGGCGGCATTTTCAGGCAATGCAACCAACCTGGTACCCACCCATCTCAACCCTGGATCTGATGTTTTCGTCTCACTCTCAGCATCTTTTACTGAAGCTTCTAGCAATGGCTTACTCATTGCCGACACGCTTAACAACCGGGTTCAGAGCTTTGATGGTCAGAATTTTTCGCTTATCGGCCTGGGTGTCGGTTCAACACCTGGAAAATTCCGAAACCCCAAGAGTACGACCATCAGTCCCGATGGCTTCACTGTCTTTGTTGCCGACACGGGGAATAATCGGGTTCAGAAATCAACCGATGGCGGACAAAGCTGGTCGGTTCTCACCAGTTCACCTCAGGTCAAGGCCCCGCAGGGAGTGGTACTGGATGCTGAAGGCAATTGTTTTGTCGCCGACACTGGCAACAACCGGGTGCTCTGTTTTATTGGAGGGACACCGGGCACCCCACTGGTTGTGGCAGCATCAGGAAGTGCGACTGGTCAGGTCCGGGGACCTTCAGGCTTGACCATCACAATTACCGGTGACCTGATTGTTGCCGATACAATCAACAACCGACTTCAGCAAATCTCTACCCCGACCACCTCACCCACGGCTACTATTATTGCCAATACTGGAACATCACCAGGTCAGGTAAGAGGCCCGAAAGGCGTTGCCACCGACATTGCTGGCAATATCTATGTCGCCGACACAATGAATAACCGGATCCAGATGATTCCATCTGGCGGTGGGACAGCAACCATCCTGGCCAGCGCTGGCAATGGATTGAATCAGGTACGACTCCCCGAAGGTATCAAACCAGCTTTCTTTACCACTGGACCATTGGCCAACACCGGCCTTCTGCTTGTCAGCGATACAGGGAACAATCGCCTTCTGGCTCTTCCGTTACCGGCAGGGACAGGTCAATTGCTGGGTGGAACGGGGAGTTCAATTGGTCAATTCCGAAGTCCAGGCATTCTTTGATTCCGTTTCTTTGAGTTGCCTGGCAAGACGACTATAACTCCAGGTACAAAGGTTAATTCTAAGGGGGTTATCAATTCAGATTTTGATCAAAATGCCAATTTTTGGCAAACTCCCATTAACCCTCCAACCTGCTCTGGCAGCTACTCTTGAGCCGGGCCAATCACCCAGCTCAGGAGTAGCCCCTCACCTTGAAATATTCCAACCTGGTGAAAGTCATATATTGAAACGAACTTTGCCTCTGTGACCCGCTGCAATCTCTGTGGTAAAAATGGCAAACTGGCGAGTAATTTGTATTGCTCCCTGAACCTTGAACCCTGAACCCCGAACCCTATGACTCGACGATCCTGGTTTTCTCGCATTTTTGGTGGTGGCGAACAAAGTTACTTCCTTGGCATTCAAGTCCTCATTCGCGCTTTTGGCGAAGACACGCTCCGGGCTAAATTTGCCCGTGTGATTTCCGATCCGGATGGCACGCTGGAAGATATTGAAGCGAAACGGCGGTATATCAAACGTATTATCGCGCTCCTGATGGAGCAGGAACCCTACTGGAGCCAGCTTTTCTGGGATTACAAAACTGACCACACGGAATCTGAAACCGAATTTAACACCTGGGCCACAGAACTTTCTGCCAGCACCGCCACCGAACACGAAGAACTCGACCACGACGTAGACGGAATGCGCCGCCTCTCAAAGTCCAAAGACTATGTTGCGGTAACATTGATTTTCCACCTCACTGAGCCTTATCCACCAGCCGATGTTTCAGAAGAAGCACTCTACTGGCGGCGCGAAACCCTCCGGAGTTTGCTCGATGGATTGTTGTATTTAGATCCTGAAACCATCCTGGCCGACGGTGTTTTTGTTATCCCTGGCAGCGCCGAGGATGGTCTTTCTGAAGAAGATTTGCTGACCGGTGGCTGGAGTTATCTGCGCGTCATCACCTGATGAAGAATTGAGAATTGAGAATGAAGAATGAAGAATTGAGAATGTTTTGCTACAACTAATTACAGTCAAAAGTTTATTTTTTCCGTATGAGCGAGACTGTTCGACTTTTTTCTTTGCTAAACCTTCTTCTTAAAGCACTTCCCCTGTATCATCAATTCTGCATTCTTCATTCACTCAGAAGATGCCTTTTTCTTCGATCTGTTCCTCCAGTTTGACGGTGCACAAACCAGTCTTTTCCAGTTCGACATCCAGCACTTTTAGCCGTGTCCCCGGAGCAAGCAGGTATTCTTCCTCGCCTGTAAAAGCAGAAAATTGTTTGATTGACACAGCCGTGGCTGGCCTGACTTCAAACAGCGTCCGTTTACCACGGCTCCCCAGAAATGACTGAGCCACCGAAAGCTTTGAAGTACACGACGATACACCCCACCAGGTAACAAGGCCATTCTTTGGGTATTGCGCCCTGAGATCCATAGCAACACCCCGCCAGAGACTGGAGGATTGCCGTTCCAGCTTGCTCAAAGCGGAAAGCAAAAGCCGCAAATAACGATAGTACGGTTTCACTTTCCCCCGGTCTGGATCACGAAGTGCAGCATTCATTTGCCGGTAAAAGGCTGATTCACAGGTATAGAGATACAGCGCGGCAATTTCATCTTCAGTCAAAATGGATGAATGAGAACCAGCACTGCTGATTTTTCGGCGGGCAAACTCAACTGAGCGGGTGCCATAATATTCGATTCCCTGAATCAGACTGGTAACCGAGGCAATCGCATCCCGGATCGAGACGAGTGGTGTTTCCATAATCCCGAAAATCGCCGGGAGTTCGACCTTGCCTTCGTCTTTTACTTCCTGGAGTCGTTCGAGATAAAACTTGTGCAACTCCATCGTTTTGGTGATGAAGTCACCCATCCGGTCGGCGTCTTGCAACTGACTGGCAGTGGTGGTGATGGTTCCAACCGCGCCTTTGTTCCAGCCCACGGCTGGCAGCCAGTCAACAGTGTCCATTCCCAGTGATTGCAGGGCATGGTTGACATCTCCAAAGTGATTTCCGTCACAGAAGATATCGCCCTGGGCGGCTGGATTGGGATGGTCAATGTGTTTGACGGGAACGCCTGGATATTTTTTTTGCAAGCGCTCAACCAGTGTGCGAAGGGCTCTGGCATGGCTTCCCCACCAGACAAACACCACCCCTTTATTTCGCTGATCGGCAGTTTGTTTGGCGCTTAAAATCTCGGCCACAATTTTTTCCACCACCGGTTTCCAAAATGCCGTATGGCGGGCAATTTCCTGAGCGTTGGTTCGAGTCGCGTCACTGCTCGCCGTCAATGCCGCATTGAGCAACAGGACCCCCTGGGTCAGCATTGCCTGAAACCATTCTGGCGGTTGAACCGTGTTTTGTTTGGCCAGAAGTGCCCGAATATCAGCAATTGGCGTGGCCTTTGGAATTCCATTTTTCCACATGGTGGCCGCTTTGATGATGCACCGGATACTGGTCACCTTGCCGAACTGGCTGTCTTTCCAGTGGCTAAAGGTATTGTCAAACATGGCAATCCCGGTGGCTGATTCCACGCGTGGGTAGGGGTTTTGCCCAAAGATCACCACTTTCCATTTCTCTGGCGGGTTTGGTTTGAGTGCCTGAAAGGTGAGTTCGCGCACCGGGACGATGCTTTTGTCACGCGATGGACCAATAAACGAAGCGGCATCTGGTTGGGCTTCAATCGTTGACTTTAAAAGCGGGAGCCACGGTTCACCGCCTCCGGCAAACAGTTCAGTCAGTGCCAGCACATCGGTCGGGTCACTGCTGGCAGGCTCAGCTTTGGGTGTTTTGAGGTTGGTGAACCGACGAATCTTTCCAACCGGACGATAGAACGTACCAGTCGCATTCAATTCCAACCCATCAACGACATAGTGTGTCCCTTCTTCCCGGATA
Organism: uncultured Clostridia bacterium; assembly: GCA_964639175.1. Taxonomy (GTDB): domain Bacteria; phylum Acidobacteriota; class Blastocatellia; order Chloracidobacteriales; family Chloracidobacteriaceae; genus JACQXX01. The sequence continues at coordinate 5,366 of CAZXCE010000168.1, read as the reverse complement.
GCCCGTGGGAACAACACATTCAGACTCGAATCATAGCCTGCCGAAAGAGCTTTCAGTCGCAGTTTCCCACCTTCGCGCACACACTGAACTTTAACGCCCCCAGCCAGATCCTGAGCTGTCTCAAGGCTTTGCGCCGAACCGCCACCCGTCCCCCGGATAGCGAGATCCGAGCGGTTTCGCGTCCGGGCCTGATGTGATTGATCTCGCAGCAACTTGCGAAGCGCAGCATCATATTTGCCCTGTTCGAGCAATGCGGCAAAGTACTCAAGCTGAGCCAGATCTTCGGCAAACTCATAATCTCTGTCCACAAGCTGGGGCGGGACACGCTTGATTGCCTCTCGAAGCGTTGCCGCCGCAGAGTTGAATCGTTTCGCGTCAGCATCGCCCTGGGCTAAATCCTTTGCTCGGGCAAGACTCATTCGGGTAAAGACTTGCAGTACATCCAGATTTGGCGACGCAGCGGCAACCTGGTCTGGTGTTCCTAACTGGACTTCAATCCCAAACTGCCCTGAAGAGACCTGTTGGATGTGGTTGGTGGTCAAGACATCACAGGTAAAGATCACCTCAAGTAATGACAATACATCTGAAGCTGGCCCTGATTTTCCTCCAGTCATAGATTCCAGGCGTTCAAGGAAGTGCCCCCAGATACCTTCAGGCCGTTGATATTCCGGAACACTCAGTTTGATGGCCAGGAATTTGTCCTCACCGCTGATCACATCCCCAATCGAAACACTCCAGGAACCATCAGAATGGATATTTGAGGGAACCCAGTTGACAATATCCTCGATCTTGACACCAGCATTGCGATTGGGAATCAACGTTACCTTCAAGTTTTGGGCAGCAACGGAAATCAGGCTTTCAGCTTCAATTTGAAAGATTTGGGCCGCATCTTCCGGTGTCTCAATGTAGTAATAATTTCCACCTCCAGCTTCGGCCATGCCAATCAACCAGTCTTCCTGAAAGTCACGCCCCAGCCCTATCGTCGTTGTGCTCACGCCCGTTCCGGCTTTTTCTTTGACAGCCGAACACATCTTTCCGAAATCAGTAATTCCAATGTTTGCCTGCCCATCCGTCAGCACAATCACCCGGCGAATAAAAAAATCATTGGGACAATCAAGGGCATAGGCACACCCTTGAAGCCAGCCGCCAGAGAGGTTTGTCGCCCGTCCAGGTCGAATTTTGCGAATGTCTTTTGCTATGGCCAGGCGGTCGGTGACCTGACAGGGCTTCACGACGGTTTCGATCATGTCATCATAAGCCACCACCGAGATTCGGTCCTGGGGGCCAAGATATTCCAGAACCAGTTCTGCGGCTTTGATGGCATTTTCAAGCGGCTTCCCGGCCATTGAACCCGATTTATCAATTACCAGGCTCAGGCTAAGCGGTGAGCGGCTTCCATCACCGGTCTGTTTTGCCGGGCTCTCAGCTCGAAAGCGAAGCAATACCTCAACGGTGGTGGGACTGGTTCGAGATAGAACAGAACAGGTGAGGCCGTACAGGGTTTCCACGGTCACAACGTCTCCTTTGGATTGAACGATAAGCCCAGTTTGGGCAAGAGCCTTTTTCTGTTACCCCTTGAGAACTTGCTCCAGAGCAATCCGCATCTCGCCAAAATCAACAAAATCACGACTTCGGAACAACTGGTACACAATCCCGATTAACTCGGCACATTTTCTGACCGGCACCCGGCCAGTGTTCGCCCCAAGTCCGGGCAATGCCACCGACGTAATCGAGCCATACACCTCGGCATTTTGCATATCCACCATTTGAAAAGCAGCCGCACAGGCCAGCGCCACATTGAGCGTATCACTTATATCCTGCGAAGATGCGTGCATGGTCGGAGTTGAGATCAAATATTTTGGGGTTGCTCGCCCAGTCTCAACACAAACGGCGTGGCCGACCGGCATAAAACCACTGTAGCGCATCGCAATTTCCGCTTTGACCAGTTTTTCGATTCCCGCCCCCAGGTGTTTTTTGATGATCGCATCCACACCGCCATCCATATTGCCCCGAGAGTTGGTGGGAGTTACCCAGGCATCAACCTTCCGGTCAAGAATTGACCCCAAAACGATTTGGATTTCCGGATTTTGCCTGAATTCTTCTTCCCAGGCGTGGATCATCTGCGGGTTAATATCAACCAGAACGACCTTTACAGCCTTCACAAACATATTTTTCCTCCAGTGTTTCAGGGTTGGCATCCTCCCCGCAATCAATAAATCGCAGGGGCGTCTACCGGGTGTCTATACAAAGACACAAAGAACATCAAGGGCAAGGTGAGAGCTGGTTCAAAGCCGTGCTCTTTGGCACAAAAACTGGATCATTCTTCATTCCCCGTAACACCAACCTCACATAAACGTAAAGGTTCAGCCTCAGGGGTGTAACGCTTCCAGGCCACACTCGGCATTGGTTTCAAAGTTGAATGCCCAAGCCGGAGGATCTTGCCTGTGAGCAGCCGCCCATCAAGCTTTGTTTCCCAGACCGAAACCCTTTCCCTGCATCCAGTTCCCCATTTCATTCCCCTGGCCCTCAGCGGCTGGTTTAAGAAAATACTGGCGCTCGATCAGATTTTTGACCACTACCAGCATATTTTGACCGCCAATCCTGAAGTTTCTGCCAAAGAATTTTTTGATCAGGCCCTGTCACATTTCAAAATTCAGTATCAGGCCACCTCGGCCCAGCCGGTTGTTTTTCCTTCGGGTCCGCTGGTGATTGTCGCCAATCATCCCTTTGGTGTGATTGAAGGCATGATTTTGTGCAGTCAGGTTTTGAAACAGCGACCAGATGCCAAATTGATGGCCAATTCGTTACTCAGCACTTTTGCCCCGATTCGGTCACACTGCATTTTTGTTGATCCGTTTGGAACCGTAGACTCTCCGCGTCACAACCTGGCACCGCTCCGGCAGGCGATTCAATGGGTTCGAGATGGAGGCGCGCTGATTGTGTTCCCGGCGGGTGAAGTCTCGCACCTTACGCTTGATCAACGGGCCGTTTCAGATCCGCCCTGGAGTCCAACCATTGCCCGATTGATTCGCAAATCAGAAGCTGCCATCGTCCCAGTCTTTTTTGAAGGTCGCAACTCAGACCTGTTTCAAGTGGCTGGACTGGCCCATCCACGGCTCCGAACCTTGCTGCTTCCGCGTGAATGCCTTAAGAAACAAAAAACGGAAGTTTCGTTCACGGTTGGCAGGTCAATTGGATTTGACCACCTCGCCCGTTTTGAAACTGACAGGCAACTGATTGAGTACCTTCGGTTTCGGACCTATCACCTGAAGCATCAGGACCGTCCAGCCTTGGTCACCGGGCTGAGTCAGTGGTCGCTGTTTCAACCCCAGACCAAACCAGTTTCCAACCAGTATTTCCCTCCAGACCAGCTTGCCCTGGAAATTTCCAGGCTTGATGCGTCTCAAAAGCTTGCCGAATCTGGCGAACTTGCCGTTTATGCAGCCCCGTTCGCCCAAATTCCCAGGGTGATGCAAGAAATTGGCCGGTTGCGCGAACTCACCTTCCGGCTGACGGGCGAAGGCACCGGTCTGGCGCTTGATCTTGACCAGTTTGATCGGCATTACACCCATTTATTTATCTGGAATCAAACCACTTCGGAAGTTGTTGGTGCATACCGTCTCGCCAGGGTTGATCAGGTTCTTGAATCAAAAGGTATGAGGGGTTTATACACCTCGACGCTGTTTCGATTTTCAAAGACATTGTTTCAGCATTTTCCGCAGGCATTGGAGCTTGGTCGGTCGTTTGTCCGTCCAGAGTACCAGAAATCATTCAGCCCGTTGCTCTTGCTCTGGAAAGGTATCGGGGCGTTTGTTTGCCGGCATCCACAATACAAACACCTGCTGGGCGCCGTTAGCATGAGTCGCGCATATTCAGATGTTTCGCGCCAGATGCTGGTTCGGTACCTGACACACCATGAAAGCCTCCCAGGGTTCTTTCCTCTGGTACAGCCACGACATCCCTTCCAACCAAACGACTTACCAGCCAGTTTCCCAGCCTGGGCTCAATCGTTTGACTCGTCACTTGAGCACGTTTCAGATTTTATCAACCAGATTGAACCCGATCATAAGGGAGTTCCGGTTCTGATCCGTCAATATTTAAAGCTGGGTGGAAAGCTCCTCGGATTTAATGTTGACCCAGGGTTTCATCAGGTATTGGATGGGTTGATTCTGATTGATCTCACCCAAACGCCTCGCCGAAATCTGGAACGGTATCTTGGAAAACAAGAAACGCAGACATTCTTGCAGTATCACAGTGCAGGAGATGTCAAAGTGACAAACTGAAGAAACCCAGCTTTACGTTCTGTTGGATTCTCAGAATAAGAAACCACGAAATACACGAAATACACGAAAAATAAATCCAAATTTTTCAATGGTTTCTGAATTATGACCCGCAAACACACCACAGAAATATTTATCTGAAAAGCTATGTGATCCTGTCATTTTGTCACTCCCAGCCTTCCCCATACACACATTCACCATCAATCCACAGTTTAAACGAACGAAAGCCCAGCCAGGGCCAGACCCTCACCTTGAGCATCGCCTGTGACATCCCGAGGGTGAAAAAGAATTCCGGAGCAAACCAGGCCATCGAAGATTGACGCTGAGCCAGACACTGATTGATAGAGACTGATTCATATCCGGCCCCGCGCCCATCATAGGTAACCAAAAACTCACCCTCCTGGGTCATCACCTGCACTTCACGAAACAACAATCCCTTGCGGACCAGCCGGGCAGTCGCCCATCGCTGGCCAGAAGGAATAATATCCAGAGGATCAGAGACAAACATTTCCAACTTCACCAGAATAGAACCAGAAGAAACACGATTTCCCAGGGTCACCCAACTTTCTTTTTCAGAAGAATGGAAGAACTGGTTCTGTAGTTTGGCCTGGTTATTTGGCTTCGGGATCAGACTGCATCATCCCAAAAATATTGCCTTCGGTGTCTTTGTGGTACGCCAGCCAGCCAACCGTTGGAACTGGCATTTTCGGGACGGCCACCGTGGCACCGTGTTCGGTTACTTTGGCAATATAAGCATCCAGGTCATCAACATCAACTGTGCAAACAAAGGCATTGACGGGCTCACCACCAACCGGCGGGACGCCGTGACGCGGCAGTAACCCCCCGTCAATTCCTGACTGCTCTTTGGGTCCGGTTTCAATCAACCAGTACGGCTGGCTTCCCCACTGCTGGAATTTCCAGCCAAACACACTGGTATAAAAGGTCATAGCTCGTTCGGGGTTTTCGGCGTGGATTTCAAAATGGCACACTCGCGGCATAGACACGTCTCCTTACAAGAACAAAAGTTCGGCCTGGAACGATGAAATTGTTGGGATTGTGAACCAGTTGAGAACGCTACTGGTTAAG
>CAZXCE010000167.1:4191-14518 GCA_964639175.1 uncultured Clostridia bacterium | reverse complement strand
ATGAGGGATGAAAGAAAACCAGTTCTTCAGCCCGAAAATCTTCAGCCCTCAGCCCCAAGCCCGACTTCTTCAGCCCTGGTTTTCAGCCCCCAATCTGCCACACCCCGGTGGCGGCTGTCTTTCGAACGTAGTCACTGAAATCACGCGGTGGGCGGCCTACAACACGTTCAACATCACCAGTTACCGACGAGTTACGGCCATCCAGAAGTTCACCAAACAGATAGGCCGCCAGTCCGACAAACTCGGCGGGGACCTGTTGGGCCAGCAGCCCGGCTGTAAATTGCTCCATCGTGATTTCGGTAAATCGGACAGGGATCTGCGCCAGATCAGCGATTTCTCCAACAGCCTGGGCAAACGTCAGCAATCGAGGGCCAGTCAATTCATACACTTGCCCGGTGTGGGCGGTGTCTGTTAACGCAGCGATTGCGACGTCGGCAATGTCTTCAACATCAATAAACGGTTCACCCACCGCGCCTACTGGCAAGGCAACTTCGCCACTGAGCACCGCCCCAAGCAAAAAATCCTCACTAAAATTCTGGTCAAACCAGCTTGCCCGGACAATTGTCCAGTCAAGTCCAGACTCACGAATTGCCTGTTCAGCAGGTTGGGCGGCCTCATCGCCTCGCCCTGAAAGAAAAACCAGATTTTTGACTCCGGTGTTGGCAGCTTGTTCGGCAAATGATCGAATGGTGTCAGCGGCGGCTGGAGCGGTCGGATCCAGTGAATACACCACATAAACCGCTTCCACATCGGTGAGAACTGGTGCCCAGGTAGACGGGTTATTCCAGTCAAATGGGAGTTCACTGGAACGTGAAGCACCCCGGACTGACAGGCCACGTGCCTTGAGCCCATCCATCACCCGGCGGCCAGTTTTTCCGGTACTGCCAAGGACCAGAATTGTTTTTTCAGAATTTTTCATGTCGTCCTCCAAATTTGTTGTTTTTGAATGAAACCAGACCGATTTCAGACTCACGGCTGAGCGTTCGTTCTGGCTGGGTCACACTATGGCGGACAACCTCAGGACTTACAATACTCAAAAGTCGCTATTTTATGCTCGTTCGTCCAGAATCTCTGGACATCACTCATCCACATCGCTATTTTGGGAAACATGCACGATATCAAAGAATGCTGGAAATCAGTGGATCCGCTGGGCGAGGTCCTTCACCTGTTGCGCATGAGTGGCACGCTCTATTGTCGGTCAGAGTTTACGGCCCCCTGGGCCCTGGAACTCCCGCCCATGCCCGATTGCCTGATGTTTCACGTGGTCATTTCGGGCAAGTGCTGGCTTGATGTTCCAGGTGATGAACCTCGGTTATTACAACCCTGTGATTTTGTCTTGGTGCCGCACGGCGAAGGGCATCTCCTGAGCAGTGCGCCTGGGGTTCCAGCCGCAAAATTGTTTGATCTGCCACACGAACTGGTGAGCGAACGCTACGAAATCCTTCGACATGGCCAGGGTGGTGAACCCACCAGCATGATCTGTGGGGCGGTTCGGTTTGATCATCCGGCGGTGTATCGGCTAATTCAACTGCTTCCGAAAGTCATCAGCATTGAACTCGATCATTCGCCGCAAGCTGAATGGATTCAGCAAACCTTGCGCTTTATGGGGGATGAAGCCAGACACATCCGGCCCGGAGGCGAAACCATCATCACGCGGTTGGCGGATATTCTGGTGATACAGGCGCTTCGCTCCTGGATCGAACAGGCGCCGGCGGCCCAAACCGGCTGGCTTGGCGCACTCAAGGATCAACAGATTGGACGGGCCATTTCACTGATTCACCGTGACCCGGCGCATCCCTGGACGCTGGCTACACTGGCCGAAGAAGTCGCCATGTCCCGCTCGGCGTTTGCGGCACGATTTACGGAGATTGTCGGTGAACCAGCGATGTACTACCTGACGCAATGGAGAATGAATCTGGCGCTGATGTGGTTGAAGGAAAACGATTTACCGCTGAGTGATGTGGCAGAACGGCTCGGATATCAGTCTGAAGCTGCCTTTAGCCGTGCGTTCAAACGGGTTATGGGAGCGTCTCCTGGCGTGGTACGACGACAGAATGAACATCTGCAAAAATCATACTAACTATCAGACACTCAAGGATTGCGCCAATCATCCCGGCCAATGAGAAGGTTCTTCCCATCTGGAGAAAAGGAAAGACTACGGGTAAGCAGTTTTTCTTCCCAATCCAGTTGATGTAACAGTTTACCTGTTTTTACATCCCAAACCCTGACACCTCGGGCTCCAGCCGCCACCTTCGTGCCATCTGGTGAAAAAACCAGATAAACTCTCTGCCAGCCTGGACCAGTCAGGTCGAAAATCTTCTTTCCAGCTTTGGCATCCCAGAGAATGATTTTGCTTTGTTTCTCAGTAAAGTTTGGGCATGAAACAAGCCTGGTTTCATCTGGAGAAAGAGCAATCGATATATATTTAAAGTGTTCTAACTCTGTGCCCAAAGTACAGATTTTTTTTCTTGTCGAAAGCTCCATCAAACACGTTCGCTCTTTGTGATCCAGGGTACGGTAAATTGAAAAATTGAGAAAAGCATTGTGGAAGGGAAAACCATAGCCAACGTTAGAAAAAGACTGAACCAGTTTGCCAGTTTGGGTCTCAAAGATCAGCGGCCCTGCAAAAAAACCGATACATAAAACCTGTTTTCCATCAGGCGAAAAGACAATCTGGTGTGGATGGTCAGGCACTTTATAGCTGGTAATAGCGTTTCCAGTACCTACGTCCCAAAGTGTTAACCCTCCACTATCAGAATCACTTACAAGATATTTCGAATCAGGCGTAAAAGCAAAAACACCATCGTTTCGAAACCGCCGAATTTCCTGGATTGTCTGGGCATCCCAAAGAACCAGTTCGTTACCTCCATCCGAGGTTGTCGCAAGATATTTACCGTCTGGTGAATATTCTCCCCACTCAGAAAAACCGTTGTCAGTCAGTGACCACCGATGAATAATTTCATTGTCCGGTAGATCCCAAATCAGGAGCCGGTCCCCATTAAATTCATTTGCAAGGTACTTGTTTTTTGCGGTGAGATTTTTGACCTGGCCACAACTTGCAATGACCAAAACCAATCCTATCACTCCCAAAAGTTTTCCAACCTGGAGCATATTTCTTCCTTTTTCAACACTTTCAGAAAGTTGAGACACGATTTCGCTACTTCGCGATTTCGCCACTTCGCTGATGTTTCACCCAGTCAATTACCGCTTCGGGAGTCCGGCAAACAGTCAATAACTCACGCCCTAATTCCCTCAGAAATGCTTCATACAATTGAGTTTCATCACTTGCCGCCAGACAGAGGACAACTGGTTTTCGGGCTTTGAGTGCCAGTGCGATTTCCGAAACGGTGCCGGCTTCGCCTTTACCGCAGACCACCACCACGTGGCTGGAGAGCACGTTGACATTGTTTCGGGCATTGCCCAAATCAGTCACAATCGCCACATCCACAAATTCTGAAGCGACACTTTCCCGCGACGGCAAAATTCCAATCGTCAGGCTTCCGGGCACGGATTTGGCGCCCCGGTTGACGGCTTCCATCACACCCGCCGCCCGCCCACCAGACAAAACGACCCAGCCTTCACGGGCAATGAGTTCCCCGAGTCGGTACGCATTTGCGACATCTTCAGACCGGGCGTTTTCTCCGGCGCCCATCACGCCAACGATACATTTTGACATTGTTTTTTCACTGTGCCTTTGTAATCACCACCATCACGTCCAGCTTTGCGTTTCGGACCTTCCCAAACAAATCACGGGCTTCGAATTCCAGCGGATGGCTTCCAAGCGAAGCCCCTTTCTTGGGCTTGATGCGAAACACAACTTCATCACCCATAGTTGAAACCTTCTTTGGAACGACTTTGAGTTTCAGAGCTTTTGCGTTGAGCGGGGTAATTTTAACGATCCCGGCAAACCCGCCAACTCGCTGGATGCGCATCGTCACTGAGACTACATCACCAAGTTCCACCACGACGGATGACACCTCAAATCCGATTGAGAAGTCTTCAACCACACCCACCTGCAGTGCCGCCGCCGCCTGATGGTGAAGTCCGGCTGAAATCCCAGTGACCACCAGCACATAGTTCCCTTCCGGCGTGGCAGGCGTGGTGGATAGGGTCAACGTCGCCGATTCGCCGGGCTGAACTGGATTTGGTGAAAACGTTGCGGAAATACCTGATTCCAAAGGCCGAATGCTGGCACTGAGCACAATTGGCGTCGCAAAGTTATTGATAGCCTGAGTCCGAATTACAACCTGAGCCGAATGTCCAGGTTCAATGGTAATCTGCATCTGGTCAAGTGCCAGCGAAAAATCACTGGTCGGCTCAAGCAAATTCCGAAAATCCACCACAAAGGCATCCACGCTTGATGTGTGCGAAAGGTCCTGGCGCCAGTTGCTACCAAACAGCACCCGCTCTGCACGGCGACTGATCGTGGCATGTGGTTCGGCAAAGTACACGCTGGTATCGCTATCGGGTGTTTGGGGTGAAAACCGGCGGCTGTGATGATGGGCCAGCCGGCGAACTTCCTGACTGCCATCGAGTTTGACCAGCAAGAGTTCATCTTCAAACGGCAGCCACGAACTGGCAGAGTCTTCCAGTCGGCCTTCACCATCATAGGTGCTGACCAGACACCAGTCAAAGCGGGCTTCATTCCGGCAGGAAATGTGGTTGTAAAATGACCAGTCCATATCGAGCAGAACCGTTTCCTGGCCGTCTGACAACCGGTACTTTTTGATGTAATTCCGATTCGGTTCCGGTTCATACACGCCAATCACCAGTACGTCCTCACCAGCCGCATCCACCCCCAGGTCGCTATGTCCTGAACCAAGAGGTTTTTGCCAGAGTCGCTGAAACTCCAGGTTATAGACTTCAACGCCCCGAAACGGCCCGGTTTCAACGCTGGCATAATCCACCACAATAAAGTTTCCACCAGGAGAAATCGAAACCCAGTCGAAATCCGGCAGGTTTTCTGGCAACGCAAGTGTTTTGACGACCTGATTCAAAATCAGGTCAAAGAGGATCAAATCCTGAAAGCGAACTTCCCCGGTTTGCTGATTATATTTTTGCCCAACCAGTGCGTAATATCGCCCGTCGTTTGAGAGATTTCCTTCGCCTCGGGTATTGGCAAAGTCATAGGCGGCAAAGGTATGTAGCGTTACATCTTCGCCGGTGAAGACGTGATATGAGTGCAACGCATTGTCGGGATTGTAATAGAGCAGCAACGGATTGGTCGGATGCCAGAAAACGTCTTCGCCACCGATGTCGAGTCGCTTGAGAAACTGATAGGTCCGGCCTTCATAAAGCAGTGCATTGCCATCACCCGTGCGCAGCAAGAGCAGCGTTTCATCGGCATTCCACGCCTGTCGTTTGGAGTAGTCAGGAAAGACTCCGTCAACTCCAGCCGCACGAGCATCAGTCAAGCGTTGGACAGTTGTTCCAAAGACTGAGTCGGTAAATTGAACTCCAACCAGAGGTTTTGAAATTTCAGGTTGTGGCAATGACTCGTGGATGGTCACAAACTGGGCATAGCCCATCATCGGACCCAAAAAACCAACCCAGACCAGAACCAAACCTATCTGCAGCAGGCTCGTTCCAGGGGCTCGCCGCAGGATTGACACCGCCAACTCGATACATCTGTTTGACGTCATATCAAGCCCTCCTGAACGTGAAAAAATTCGCCATTCAGCCTGTTTTCAATGGCTTCAGAGTTCAGAGGGCAAATGGTGTACCAGAAGCAATCCTGGGGCTGAAGTCTTCGGGCTGAAAAAGGTGGTCCCAGGGTTCGAAGACTCACCCTGGGCGACGAGCCTTCCACTCGCTTCGCAGGTTTAAGCACTGAATTTCCAACCAGTCTCTTACAGAGCGCAAGAAGCGGGATTATCTTGTGTCCGATGACTTACTTCTTTGATTTTTCAGCCCTTTTCTTCTCTGCCTCGGTACTTTCCATAAATTTGCGCCGACAGATTTCAAGCTCGTTCGCCAGTTCCTCTGGTTTGCTGGCAAAGTACTCTGGAAGGGCATTTTCGGCTTGCAGTTTGGTAAAGTGGTCAAGGCTGGTTTGATAGAGATTCCCGGCAACCTGCCAGTGCTGTGCCGGGTCTCCCATGGCTTTGGAAGACTGTTGGGCCAGTTTGACATGGGCAGCAGCCATTTTAAATTGCTCCACAGCAACGCACCGCCGGGCAAAATTATTGCCAGGGCTCAGGTCAAATAAGACTTGATATAACTGAAATGACCGGGTGTATCGGGCCAGGGCATTTTCTGGCCGGTTGAGTTTCAGCTCCAGATTGCCAAGATTGTTGCACGTCAATGCCAGACTATTTTGGATTTGCGCATTCTCAGGCTGGGCGGTGTACAAAGGTTCAAGGAGTCGAATCGCCTGCTCGTACGCCTTGGCGGCCTGGGGAAAAGCTGACAGGGCTTCGTGGGTTTCGGCCAGACTGAGATGGCACGTGGCAAGGTCCTGACGATAGGTTAAATCGGCGGGATAGTTCTTCATCAGGGTTTGAAGTACCTCAAATTGACGCTCAAACCAGGACCGGGCTTCGGCAGGCCGTTCCATCAGTTGTTTGAGCTGGCCGAGCCGTTCCATTGAACCAGCGTACGACTCTAAAAAACCAATATTGTGTGGATCCTGCTGGGAAAGAATCTGGAAGATTTCAAAGGCTTTTTGTTGAAATGTCCAGGCTTCGTCCAGGCGACCTCGTTCACCTAACTGATCGGCAACTTTGGTGGATACATAGCCAAGGTTGTGTCGCTTCGTCACGTTTCCCGGATCATCAGCCACCAGTTTCTCCTGAATGGTCAAAGCTTTGCGGGCGAATTCAAGCGACTGGTCAATAGCCGAGGTCGAAGCCAGCAAACTGGCGTGATTTAAATAAACATCCACCAGATTGGATTGCGCTTCAGCGCGTGAAGGAAATCTCAACACCATATCTTGAGCCAACTCCAGTGCTTTTTGGGTCAATCGCAGCCCGGCTTCGGCCTGTCCCAAATTGGCACGTCCAGTATTTCCCAGGAGCGATCCACATTTCACATAGGCATCACAAAGCCCAATTTGCTGCTGGAGGCTGGCTGGCTGCGCCGCAACCATTTTTTCACGAATCGCAATCGCTCGGGTCCAACGGGTATAGGCTTCAGTTAACTTCCCAAGCTCCTGCTCAAGATCGGCAACCCGCCCAAGGCTTTCAGCCACTTCGGTTTGGAGGTCTACCTGGTTTGGAAACTGGCGATTGAGGCGTTCCCGCAAGGCAAGGGCTTTTTGATGGCTCTGAAAAGCGCCCGCTGAGTCTCCCAAATTGGACGTCCATTCCCAGCCCTGCACATCACCGACTTTGACATAGGCCGTCGCAAGTTCACGCTGTAAGGCAGGATCGTCTCCTGTTTCCTGATTGAGCCGATCAAGGTACCCGAGCGCATCTTTGACCAGCATTTCCCGGACCTGTGTCGCTCCGGGAAGATCAGCAATTGCATCGTGATAGCGAAATACCACGGCATTGGCCAGTTGGCGGACATCCTCAAATCGCCGCAAGGCTCGCCGTTCCTGTTCACGAGCGAGCCGGGCCTGCCAGAGGGCGATCCCACTGCCAAGAACCAGCGCCAGCACCGCCATACTGACCGACAGCACCAGACCACGATGGCGGCGCACAAACTTTGAAATTCGATAGAGAAAGGTGTCTTTGTGGGCGAGAACCGGTAACCCGTTCAGGTACCGGCGGATATCTTCGCTGAACTGTTCCACCGAGGCGTACCGGCGAGATGGCTCTTTTTGGAGCGCCTTCAGGATGACATTTTCCAGATCACCGGCAATGGACGGTTTTTGGCGGCTCGGGGCCGGTGGTTCGCTGTCACAAATTACCTGTGCGATTTCCAGTGGCGAGGCTGACCGCGAAATCTGGAAAGGCCGTTGATCAGTCAGCAATTCATAGAGCACAACGCCGAGCGAATACACATCACTGGCGGTTGTCACGGGTTCGTTGCGGATTTGTTCAGGACTGGCATATTCCGGCGTCATCATCAGGCCGGTTGAAGCCGGAGTGGAGGGTTCCCCATCCGTCTCAACTGGTTCATCCAGCAATTTGGCAATTCCAAAATCCAGCAATTTGGCGGTTCCCTCAGCCGTGACCAGGATATTTCCTGGCTTGAGATCACGATGAACGGTCAAATGCTGGTGAGCAAACTGAACTGCGGCACACACGTCGCAAAACAATCGCAGCCGCTCGCGGAGCGTGGGTTGATGCTGGCGGCAGTACTCAGTCAGCGGAAGACCAGCTACAAATTCCATCACCAGATAGGGAAGCCCTTGCTCAGTGACGCCGCCATCCAGCAGGCGGGCAATATGCGGATGGTCAAGCCCGGCCAGAATCTGGCGCTCACGCCGAAACCGTCGAATTGATTGTTCAGTGTGCAACCCGGCCTGAATCAGTTTGATGGCGACCTGTTTTTGGAACTGGTCATCGGCCCGAACCGCCAGATAGACGGCGCCCATGCCTCCCTGCCCAAGTTCACAAACCACACGATAGGCACCAATCACCCGTCCATTCAACGCTGGATTCAGTTGGGTGGCTACGACCTGGGCCGTCATTTCAATAGCCGAGGCTTCAATAAATGCTTCAGCTTGATGGTGATGCACCAGTAATTGTTCAACTTCTCGCTGTAATTCCAGATCGCCCTGACAGGCTGATTCCAAAAATGGAGACTGTGCTTGAACCGGCAGATCAACCGCCTGATTGAAAATTGCTTTGATGTGCTGCCAGCGATGAGCATCCATAAGGTGACAACAACGTGGAAGATTTTTCCTTATCTTTCATCTGGGACAAGCTGCTGGTGCAACCAGGCTTTTGCCAGCGTCCATTCGCGTTTGACGGTGGCGGGTGAAATCCCAAGAACTTCGGCGGTTTCCTCAATTGTCAATCCACCAAAAAACCGCAATTCAACCAGGCGGCTCTGTTGTGGGTCAAAACCAGCCAGTTCCTGCAACGCATCATCGAGCGCAATCACATCCACATCCTGTTTCTGGAAAACACCGAGGGCTTCGTCAAGCGAGAGTTTTTCCGCATAGCCACCGCGTTTGTCACGGTGCCGGGCACGGGCATGATCCACCAGGATGTTGCGCATGACCTGAGCCGTTACCCCAAAAAAATGTGCCCGACTCTGCCAGTTGATGCGATTTTCATCCACCAGCCGGAGGTAGGCTTCGTGGACCAGTGCGGTTGGCTGCAGGGTGTGATTTGAACGCTCGCGCCGAAGGTATGAGCCGGCCAGGGTGTGCAATTCGCGATAAACCAGCGCCATGAGTTCATCGAGTGCCTGCTGGTCACCGGTTTGCCACTGATGTAAAAGCCGCGTTATTTCATCTGACATGGAGGTCCCCTTACTTTTCTATCACTTAAGTGAGCCAAATCAAAAATCAAAAGCGCATGGGTTGAGGAAGCAGATTTCCGTTGAAAGCAAGGATTTCTCAGATCGGTCTGAAACCATACTGGCAGAAAAGGAATTCATCATGAACTATCCACCCAATCCATCGCAACCGCCCTTTGGTCAACCACTTCCACCCCAACCACCACCAACGGGGCCAAATCCTCCCAAACCTTTTTTCACCACCAAAGTGATTTTGTTGATTATTGGCGGAGCTGGCGCTCTTGGATTTGTGGCTGTCGTTGGGCTGATTCTTCTGGTTTTGGCATTGTCTGGTAGTTCAAAAACCACCGAACATTCAGAAACCGGGCCGGTGAGTAGCAAGTCAACCGCGAACAGCGGCGAATCGCCCGCTTCAAGTTCGTCTTCGGCCACAGCCGGTGCCGCAGATGGATTTTTTGTCGGTGAGTGGGACTTGACCCAGTGGGGCGGTGTTCAGACCGTCCACGAAGGCGACAAAACCTATCGCGAGATTCCACTGTATTCGTCACAGCACAAGTCGCTCACCATCAATGCCGATGGAACGTATGTCTGGCCACAACTGGATAATTCGGTTATTCGTGGAAACTGGCGACCAGCTACCCAGGAGGAAGGATCCTGGAGTGAAGACGGCCCAGGGATTGTGCTCATCAAGGGCAAAGATGGAAATAACTGGGGTGTCGTCGAATCAACCGGGCCCTGTACCCCCAAATATAAAGAACCTCAACCGTGGTGGTGTCAGGAAATCCGAGAAGCCATTTCAATGAAGAATCTGGAATGGGGACTGACACTTGGTGGAACACGGGCCAAATCCTGAGGTGAAGACTGCGGGCTGAAGACAGCGGGCCAGGGGCTGAAGAATTGGTTTACTTTCATCCCTCATCCCTACGATATCCCCGAGCATGCGAGACTACAGCCTCCGCCTCGAAAGGGGCCG
>CAZXCE010000167.1:0-4181 GCA_964639175.1 uncultured Clostridia bacterium | reverse complement strand
TGGTTTTCTTTCATCCCTCATCCCTTCGATTGCCCCGAGCTTGCGAGACTTCAGCCCGCTGTCTTCAGCCCCGAAAAATCCTTCCCGTACTTTGCTTCTTGCTCGGCAATCGTCTCCAGATAGTCATAAATCAACAACCCTTTTCCAGGCTTGACCGGAATCAGGTTGGCTTCAAAAAAACGGTAGGGGACACTTTTGCGGGTCGTTGAAGCTTTAAAATTGACCAGCACCTGAATTGGGATAAAAAACACTTTTTGATGGGCGGAAAATTCGACCAGGAATCCAGCCACGGCGCCAACGGCAGCCGTTCGTTCGAGATAACTCACCTGATGTGGGTGAAGATTGTCAAAATCAAGCTGTTCGCGGCTGGTGCTTTTGGCGTCGTAATAAATCGCTCTTCCATTTGGGGCAATACATCCGCCGTAATCGGGTTCGGCACGCGATTCGGGGACAAACTGGCGCGGGTCGCGTGCGCCTTCCGACTTGAGGATACTCTGTAAATCGCCCGCACTCAGCCTGGCCCCAGATTGGAGCACATTGAGCCCTTCAACCGACGGGAGTGAGAGTCCACGCCGTTTGTTGTCACGGGAAACCGTGTATTTGCCAGGAATGGCTTTGCGGGTGATGCAGGCCAGTCCAGCTTTTTCATAGGCTTCGTTGGTGCGGTTCAGGGCTTCCTGAAATCCGCTGCCAACATCGGCGCCTCGCCGTCGCATGGGGTGAGACATAGAATTAGGGGTCAGGGGTCAGGGGTTAGGGGTTAGGGGTCAGGGGTCAGGGGTCAGGGTTTTCGAATCGATTTCATTTTATCTTCTTTGGCTCTGTTTCCATGGGCTTCGCACCACGTCTATTGCACGGCGACCCTTCGGGCCTAAAACCCTTATCCTGGCGCTGAACCCTGAACCCTGAACCCTGAACCCTAATCAAACCGTCTTCAAGTACGCTTCATACAGCCGCCGATCAGCACGGGGCATTTCCTTGATATAAATGTAAACAATCCAGTTGATTCCATCCGGAGCCCGGTTGTAGCGGACAGCAAAGCCATCCATGTGAACCGTTCCGGTTGGAATGTCCACCTCGATGTCGAGCCGGTTTTTAAAGGCTACGGTGTGATCTTTGACAATGTTGAGATGGCCGGTTGCCACGGTACCGGTCTGGATGCGCATGCCTTGTGGCGACGCATCGTGAACCACACCTGGGATGGTTCGTGATTTGTTGCCTTCATCATCGGTATCAATAATCGTCAACCGGAGCGGCAAATTGAGCGAAGATGGGTCAGGTTCGACTTTTGGCTGGGGAGATTCAGCCTGGGGGTTGACGGCGTCTTTGTACATTACTGATTCCTTTTTGCTGGGCTGTACCTGTTCAATCGCGGCAATGACCGCCGCCATTGACGGCGGGCGATAGGCCGGATCTTTGGCGAGCATTTTCATCACCAGGGCTTCAACCGGGGGTGGAACATCGGAATTGAGATCACGCAGCGGCTGAGCGGCTTTGGTGGCGTGCGCCAGAATGACTTTCATGGGCTGCTTTTCAGAAAATGGCACGCGCCCGGCCAGCATCTCATAGAGAATAATCCCCAGGCTGTAAATATCTGACCGCTGGTCGGTTGCCTGCCCGGTGCATTCTTCCGGCGAAGTGTAGTGAGGCATCCGGAAAATGACTGATCCCGTGTCGGTGACCACCGCTCCACCCAGCGAATCCTTCAAACAGGCCAGCCCAAAATCAACCACTTTGACCTGTAATTCACGAGTGACTTCATCAGCCATCAGCAACAAATTGCCTGGTTTGAGATCGAGGTGCAGGACTTTGGCATCGTGGGCTACGCCAAGCCCAATTGCAGACTGTCGGATAACTTCAAGCGCCCGCGGTGTTTGAAGGATTTTTTCTTCCTCAAGCTCATCTTTCAATGTTCGGCCTTCGATGTATTCAGTGACCAGATAACTGGCGGCATTGGGCAACAAGCCGTAGCCAAAGGTTGAAGCTACATACGGCGAGGAAATATTGATCAATCGCTGTACTTCCTGTTGAAAGGTCGTTTCAGCTTCACGCGTGGTAAATAAATTGGGTGGAATGATTTTAATTGAGACTTGACGCTGATTGGTTAAATCCGTGGCCTGATATACATCTCCGAGGCGTCCACGGCCAATCATCCGAATCAATTGATACCGATTGTGAAAGGTTCGACTTCCGGGGAGTGATTCAGCCAGGGAAGAACCATCCTGGATACAGAATCGGGCCGAGTCGTCATAGCAGGAATTGCAAGTTGGGCATTCTTTCATTCGAACAAAAACCTTTATGGAAAATTCAAACTACCAGGTACACCGGTTTCACCGCGGGTGAGTTGAACCTTTTTCTTTTGTACTTTTTCTGCTGGGTACCTACCACGTTCGTGCAAAGCGTCGCAACTGCTTTAGGTTGCCAGAATCGAAAATTCACTTGACGCTCTGAATCGCCTCGCGTAGCGTCCACATCAAGGCCCAGGGCTCAGGGCTGAAGACATCGGGCTGAAAATATTGGGCCAGGGGCTGAGAGCTAAAGAACTGGTTTTATTTCATCCCTCATCCCTCATTGTTTCAGTCACCCCAAGCCCTCAGCCCTCAGCCCTGGTTTCTTCAGCCCTACGGTTCTACCCCACCACAGCACCACCCATCTTTTCAGGTCGCGGAGGCCGCATGACCGGTTTTCTCAAACCCGCTTTGTCTTCTTTTAGAGTCTGGATCACATTGAGTCTGCTCATTTTGACGATTTCACCCTCGTTTTCACCATTACTCTATGCCCAAACAACCTCTGGAACATTGATCGGAGATGTGATTGATCCAGATGGCAAGCCGCTGGCAAACGCGATTGTGACGGTGGTCAATATTGATAACGGCACCACGCGCGCGACACGAACGCTCCCGGACGGGTCATATCGGATGCCGTTTTTGGAGCCGGGCCGCTATGTGGTCAAAGCCCAGCGCGAAGGATATCAGGATAACCAGAGCGATACGGTTCGGATTCCACTCAACATTGTGACCCCGCTCAACGTGCCGCCAATTCGATTATATCCGGTAGGCACCGCATTGCCGACCACCACACCACAAACCGAAGCGGCCAAAATCAATCCGACCGATGCCACCCTGCGTGGCAATATTGATTCGCAAACCCTGCTGGCGCTTCCAATTGGGGGAATTCGCAGTTTTGACGTGATGGCCTTTCTTTTCCCCGGCGTTTTGCCTCCGCCAGCAACGTTTGGCGCCAACGGCCCCGGCCTTGGCCCTGGTGTTGGAACTTCCGGCCAGTTTTCAGTCAATGGTCAACGCGGCAGAGCCAATAATTTCACGGTGGACGGTTCAGACAACAATGACCAGGATGTAGGCGTTCGGCGGCAAGGCTTTTTTGCTCCGGTTTCGCAATCCATTGAAAGCGTCAACGAATTTCAAATCAGTTTGCTGCTGGGCGATGCCGAATCAGGACGTAACTTTGGCGGACAGGTCAACGTGGTTTCCAGGTCAGGCGGAAATGCTGTCCACGGAACAATTTATGATTTCTTCACGACCGACGGCCTGCAGGCACGAGATTTCTTTGACTTGACCGGTGGCCCCTCTGGCGAAGAAAACAAGAACCGCCGGAATCAGTTTGGCTTTGCGCTTGGGGCCCCGATTGTGAAAGACCGGACACACGTCTTTTTCTCGTTTGAGCGCCAAAACGCCACTCGTCAACTGGAGCAGAACTTCGCGGTTCCAACCCCAGCCGAACGCAACTCCAGCCTGATTCAAACCACACTGGCCCAGGATATTTTCGATCTGTTTCCGTTGCCCAACAACGGCGGCGGCCCCTATGGGACCAGCACCTTTACCCAGATTCTGCCGGGAGATGCGG
The DNA here is from genome assembly GCA_964639175.1 of uncultured Clostridia bacterium. Taxonomy (GTDB): domain Bacteria; phylum Acidobacteriota; class Blastocatellia; order Chloracidobacteriales; family Chloracidobacteriaceae; genus JACQXX01. Next base: position 317 of record CAZXCE010000167.1, on the reverse strand, counting down.
ATGGAACGCTCTTCTCTGCCCGGCTCACGCATCAACTCAAGCTCTTTGGGAAAGACCATAACTTCACTGGACGCTATAATTTGACAGATGATGAGACGTTGATTCCTTCCGTGGGTGGTGCCTTGCGCGGGTCGCTCGGGTCACGAACCCGAACGCACAACATTTCGCTCTTTCTGGACACGACGCTCACAGCCACGATGTACAATCAGGTGCGTGTTTCATTTGGCCGAACCACACTTGGCTTTGACGAACAGGCGGGCAGCCCATTCATTTTTCAAACCCGTCCCCGGATTGATCTCAATGGCGACCGTCAGCCC
>CAZXCE010000166.1:0-14523 GCA_964639175.1 uncultured Clostridia bacterium | reverse complement strand
TTTCCTTTTTCCATCTGGAGTCACTTTGAGGCAAGTCACATTGACGGGCAAGCTGGTTTTGCCTTCCAATGACACGCCGGGTTGTCAGTACCACCTGCGTGAGTGGGTGGGGTTGGAAAGCAAACCCACCCACTGACGCGGGTGGTACTGACTTCATTCTTTATTCGTATTTCCTGGTTCTCCGATGCGCACACTTTTTCTGATGATCTGTTTTAGTCTGGCTGGGACTATGTTGGCGCCAGGCAGACCCGTGCTGGCCCAATCACCGTCTGAACCCACGTCTATCTCGTCACTCAACCAGCATCAGTGGGGAGCCGTGGCGCTCTTTCACGGGCTGCCTTCCGACCAGGTACGGGCCATTGCCCAGGATCAGGAAGGTGTGTTGTGGTTTGGGACAGACAACGGCCTGGCCCGGTTTGATGGGCGACGAACCCAAAAAATAACCGCCGTCGGGGTTCCCTCGTCACGGGTGTCCTGTTTGCAACCGGACCCGGATGGAAGCCTGTGGATTGGCAGTGAATCTGGACTGTATCGGTTTCAGGGAGACCGTTGCGAACTGGTGGCCAGATCGGCTGGGTTGACAATTCGGGCCATTCGTTTGCTGAAAAACGGTCAGGTGGCGGTGGCCTGTGAGCAGGGCACGCTGCTGCACATTCGCAAGCGAGGAAATTCAGAGTTTGAAGTTATCTCATTTTCGGCCAGTACCTATCCGCTCCTGCACCGCGAACGTGATCCGGATTCCCTCTTGCCGTTGACGTCGCTTGGCGAAGTGGACGGCAAGCTGGTCATCGGCACCGGCGGGCGCGGGGTCCTGCTGGTGTCAGGGACGCAACTCCAGCCGCTCACCAATCAGCCACGGGCATATTTTGTCAACGCGGTTGGCCAGGATTCAGCCGGAGCCTTCTGGTTTGGCGGCGAGTCACCAGCACGGGACAGCGGGTTACTGGAAGGACCGGATTTCAAACAGGCACAACGTCTGCCGCTCCAAACCGGGCCAGTCACGGCACTGGCTTTTGGTGACACTGGTGAAACCTGGGTTGGAACCGAAAATCAGGGGGTTTTTCATCTGAGAGGCCGCGAGTTGATCGAACACCTCACCTTTGAAAATACCGCTGGAGGCTTGCGGTCCAATCGGATCAATGCGGTATTTCTTGATCGGGAAGGCGTGGCCTGGTTTGGAACTGACCGTGGCATCTGTCGCTATGATCGGTTTAGCCCGGCAGTTGAGGCGATTTCAAGCGACCCGGAAAGCAATTTTATCCGAGTTGTTCTGCAGGCTACGGATGGCCGAATCTGGTGTGGTACCAATCGCGGTTTGTTTGTGCGCCGTTTGGACCAGACCACCTGGCAGCCAGTTGACGCCTGTCGGAACCGGGCAATTCATGCGCTGTCCCAGGAATCCCCGGAAGTGGTGCTGGTTGGAACATCCTCAGGATTGTTTCAATTGAATGCCCGGTCGCTGGCAGTGCTTCCAGTTGAAATGGTTCGTGAGGAACTGCCAGCACCTCCTGGAAGTGAAAGCTGCCGTGCCATCGGGCGATTTCGTGGGAAGCGGTACCTTGCTGTTTATGGCCGTGGCGTGGAAGTGATCGAAGAGAATCGCCGAAGCCTCGTCTGGCCAAAACCAGGGGAGCCAGACGCCTTTCGGAAAGTGACCAGCCTGCTGGTTGATGGTGAGCAGCGGCTCCTGATCGGAACGGCTGAATCTGGGGCATTTGAATATGACGGCACTGCTGTCAAACCCCTGACCAATGCCAAATCTTTGCTGGGAAAAGCAATCTGGGAAATGATGCGGGACCGGCAGGGAACCTTGTGGGTCGCAACCGAGAAAGGACTGTTTGCGGCTGGGGACGCTGAGTTAGTTCGGGTCGGCGCCGAGATTGATGTTCGCAGTGTGATTGCAGACCCAACCGGATCGGGTCTGTGGTGCGCTACGGTCGGAAGTGGCGCGTTGTACTGGAAAAAGAAGGCCAGGGGAGAGATGGTTTTTTCTCTGTTGGATCGTGAACGCGGTTTGCCTTCAGACAGTGTGTTTGCGTTGCATTCGGCCCGGCAATCGGATGGAACCCAACTGATTTGGGTCGGAACCAACCGGGGACTGGCGCGCTACACGCCGCTTGATCAGTCTCCGGTGTTGCGGGTGGTGCGGGCACTGGGGGCTAAAACCTACACGGCGAGCGAAGTCCTGGCCGGAATCAAGCTCGAATATCCGCAAAACAGCCTGTTAATTGAGGTTGGCGCTTCAAGCAGCCGCACGTTTCCTGAGCAGTTTCAGTATGAATTTGTTGCTCGTGATGCCGCCGGGCGGGTGATTCAAACCGGCCAGTCATCAGATGGGCAGCTCTCGCTGGTGAATCTGACTCCAGGAAAATATTCGCTCGACGTGGTGGCCGTCGGGAATGACCGGGTGGTATCCGGGCCATTTCCACTGGCGTTTGAAGTGATGAAAGCGCCATTTCCGCTGGTGACGGTTTCGCTCGGCGTTTTGTTATTGCTCTCGATTGGCGCGCTCTGGTGGGGCTATCGCCAGAACCGGCAACTGGCCCAAACCAACAACGCCGTCGCCAATGCCAACCGGCAACTGGCGGAAACCCGGCTGCAACTTGTAACTGAAACCGAAACCGAACGCCGCCGGATTGCGCGTGATTTGCACGATCAAACCCTGGCTGATTTGCGCCGGCTGCAGTTGATGACCGATAAATTGCCGGTCCCTGCCCAGGAAACGGGCGATGAACAGGTGATTCCACGGATGTTCCGCCACGAGATCGAATCCATTTCAATGGAAATCCGCCGGATTTGCGAAGATTTGAGCCCGTCGGTGTTAAGCAATGTCGGGCTGGCCGCCGCGCTGGAATGGGCGCTGGGAACTGCGGCGGCGCAACTTCCGGAAAGTTTGCGGTTTCGGTATGAGTTTCACTGCCCGGAAGATCTGGAAGACCACCTGCACCTCGATGCGAATGTCCAAATTCAGATTTACCGGATTGTTCAGGAAGGACTCAATAATATCTGTCGCCATGCCCAGGCCAAACAGGTAATGCTGACGGTTGAGCTGACGCCAGACAATCATCAACTTGTGATTCGGCTGGAAGATGATGGCCTCGGGTTTGACCCGGAGCCAACCAGTCACCAAACCGGGCGTGGCCTGGCCAATATCCGTTCCCGCGCCAGTTTGATTTCAGCCCAGGTTGCCTGGACGCAAAAAGAACCGGGGGGAACGGTGGTTGAGTTCAGGATGAATCAGTGAGAAAAAGATTTCTTCCTGGGAGCGCCGGCATCCTGCCGGCAACTGATTGGATATGAACCGTTTGGTGCCGGCAAGATACCGGCGTTCCCAGGAAATATTTATCTGAAGAACTATAGCAACTTATTTGGCTCAGCAAGCAATACTGTCATTTTGATAATGGCTGCGAGGTGTAAAATGAAACGAGACTGGAAATCTCCAAAAGTTTACCTGGGTATTTCACTCGCCGGAATACTTATAGTTTTACTTGCAGGTATATTATTTAACTTCAGTTTAACCGATGGTTTTGTCAAGCAAGTGGATTCCCACAAGCCAAATTCACGTAAACAGCAATCTTCAGTGGAGAGTCGTGGAATTCAATGTTCAGTGAGTATTCGCTCTGAGCGTTGGTCAAAAACAACTCCAGCGAAAATACAGGTGAACCTCACAAACCACTCAGGCAAAGCCATAAAGCTTGACGGTTTGGTCGGACTCGATTTAGTGAAATCAGTCAATGGTAAAGAGATAGATCCTCATACTTTAGAAGGACAAAGGAATCAATTTGGATCTACCGTTGCTATTCCAGAGGCAACCTCTGTACCTGGACAACAAGGGCGTGAACCTGAAGAACTTCAACCGAATGAAACGAAACTGATTGAAATTGATCCAATCAACTCTGTTGGATGGGATCGAGCTATTTCATCAACGATTCGACGAGAAAACCTTTTTACAGTTGTTCCTGACGGCGAATATCAGTTAACCGTTACTGTCTTGCTCCGAAAAATAGATGAACCTGTTCTTTCAGGAGCAGCAAAAAAGACAAACGCCAAAGAAGATTTTTGGAATGTTCTTCATAAAGGCAAATACAAAATTGTTGTTCAGGCAAGTTAAGGGTTGAAAGGTTTGAGTTTTCATCGTGGATGATCATCGCGATAGGATCCCGCATCCTGAATTTTGTACTGAATTCGAGTTGATCTGAAAGCGGCGTCAAGTGGGCCGTAGTCCAAATTACTTCATCTTCATCTCAGCGCCGGTCGGGAAGTTGCCAGCGTGCTTTCCGGATTCGACAAAGGCGTTGCCAAATATCGTCAAATACACTTTTGAAAGGATTCAGGGCTCTGGATTCAGAAAAATCCAGTTATTTCAAGCAGTTCGCTGCTCTCTCGAAAAAGAAATAATCTCAACCGGGCCTGTCTTTCAGGGCTTTTCTGATGAATCTGAATCAGATTGGTCGAGCAGTTTCTTCAAATAGGCTTGAATGTCCTCGACGGTCAGTCGTTTCAAAAGCTCTTCCGGGGGTAAATCCTTGAGCCGCTCATCTGGAGCCAGGTGCTTCAAGAGTTCATCTGATGGCAATCCTTTGAGCCGTTCTTCAGGGGGTAAGCCTTTGAGCCGTTCTTCAGGTGTCAGGGTTTTGAGAAATTCTTCTTTCGCATCGCGTTTGAAATCTTCCATCGTGTACGGCATGGTCAATCCCTCCATTTGGTAATACCTGAACAACTGGTTCAGAATGGTGCTGGCTTCGCCATATCTGGCTTGAAACTCCTGGGCGGCAACTTTCGGAGTGCGGTCCACTTGACGCTGTTTTCATACCGAAAAGCGGCGTCAAGCCGCCGCACTCCACACTATTTTGAAATGGCTTCGATTAAGGCCTCAATCTCTGCCCGGAGTGGCTCGTTTGATTTTTGCTTCAGCGCCTGTTTCAAAAAGGGAAGGCTGGATTTTTCTTTCAGGAAAGCCAGCGCCGGCAACACCGTGTAGGTTCTCTCAGACGTTCCTGTTTGGGGGTTGACCAGTGCCGCTCCGTAATAGCTGCCCAGATCATTGAGTTTTGGGTCAATCGGTGTCACCTGGCCGGTTTTTAAATCCATCCGGAACTTTTCCAGCTTTAACAAGGCGAGTTCCGACGGGGCCATCAGTGCATGTTCTCCTTGAACCCGCCGATGCATGGCCCAATCGCTTTCAAAGTACAGAAAGGACTGATCGAGCGACGTCACATAGACTCCGCCGGGATACGGGTTGATTTCCTGCACCACGACATATTTGGACTCATCTGCCAGGAGTTGCTGTAAATCGAGCACATAGAGCCAGAGGTGGCCTTCGCCGTGATGAGTGACCGCCAGATATTTCCCATCGGGTGAAACATCCAGCGCGTCAACTGAAGACGATGGGTGCAGTTCGGAAGCCGTGATGGCTTTTGAATTGAGGTATGAACCCCCAGTCAAAAACCAGTAAGCACCCTCATTGGTGTTGATCGCACACAGTGACGTATCCGGTTCAACCGTGACACAACACGCTACATTGTGCAGAGGTTTAAACGGATCCGGCTTGTTTTTTTGAACGGCACGCTGCCCGGAAACCACAACCACCGGCCCCGAAAGCAACAGGAAAATCAGTCCGCAAAGACAGCAAAAGGTGGGGAAGCGCATAACCTGAAATGGTCCTTTATGAAATTGAGTGTGGTCTGCTTGAAGCGGAAAGAATGAGGTGCGGCAGTGAGATCAAAAAAGAGCTGAAAGCGTTGGTTGTTCTATATTTATGACGAATTTTACATCCAGGAAAAGAAAATTTCAGCCAGAATTTAGGTTGGTCCAGTTGCGGTGAAAAAATCATGCCGAAAACCTGTGATGCCCCGAAAGGGCGGCTAGCATTCTGCGGCGAAGTTATGATATTGGTTGCAGCTTGATCACAAACGATTCACAAATTAGAAAAGGGAGCTATGCCACTATGCCACATGTTGGAGGTGTTGTTGTGACGCACGGTCAGTTGGCCAATGAATTGTTGAGTGCGGCTGAAATGGTGGTTGGTGAAATTAACCATATTCAGGCGGTCTCAATTGGCTGGCATGACGATGTGGAACAGGCCCGAAGCACGATTGCGAAGGCTGTTGACGACACCAATCGTGGGGCTGGCGTTGTAGTTTTAACCGATATGTTTGGCGGAACGCCAACCAATCTGGTGATGACCTACAGCGGGTCAACCCCCATCGAAATCATAACCGGCGTGAATTTGCCAATGGTTATCAAGCTGGCGGCGCAAGACGGGGACGAATCCCTGGTTGACATTGCCCGCAAAGTGCGTGACCAGGGGCAAAAAAACATCTACCTGGCCAGTGAACTGATGGGAAAAAAGACGGCTGAAAAAGAAAAATAGTCACCCTTCACCCTTTTTGTCGCTTTCAAGTGATGGCGGCGTCCAGATGACTTTCTTTGAAATTTTGAACCAATACCCGAATGGAATGAAGAATGAAGAGATAAAGCCAGTTGAGGCAATATGAAATGGCACACTGTCTCATACTTCATACGTTCCGTCGGTGGTTGTCTCAAGGGGAACCAGTCGGATTTGCCGGAGCGAAAACTTTTTGTAGCTTTGGTGCTGGCTGGGTAAAGAAACCGTGTCAAAAGAACTTCGAGTGCTCATTGTCAATCGACTTGGGTTGCACGCCCGCGCGGCTGCCCGACTTGTCAACCTCGCCAACCAGTTCAAGAGTGCAATTACCGTGACCCGGACTGATACCGGGAACAGTGCTGACGGTAAAAGTATCCTGAGCGTCATTTTCTTAGCGGCTCCGATGGGGACTGAGTTGTCAATATCGGCATCTGGCGAAGATGAAGCCGCCGCTGTGCACGCTCTGGCCAAACTGGTGTGGGATAAGTTTGGAGAAGAAACCGATGTCTACTAGCCGCCCAGAGCAAATCGAACAGCGTGTCCAGGGACTGGGCGTTTCGGTTGGCATTGCGATTGGGACGGCAGTGCGGATGGATGCCCATGGCCGGCAGGCACTCTTTGTCCGAATCCTCCCAAATCGAATCCCTCACGAAATCAAACGGTTGCAGCGAGCTGTCCAGGTGGCGCGCCATCACCTGGAGCGCATTAAACAACGTATGCAGCGTGAGTTTGGGGTCAGTCACGGCTACATTCTGGATCCACATATTCTGATGCTTGAAGACCCACTCCTGGTCAAAAGCATCGAAGAACAAATCAACGAAAATCAGGTCAACGCCGAGTGGGGTGTCAAACTGGCTGTCTCGAAGTGGCTTTCCGCCTATGAGTCGATCCAGGATGAATACCTGCGCGAACGCACCAGCGACATCGAAGACGTTGCCAATCGGCTGATTGATGTCCTGTCAGGCCGTCGGACGAGCAACCTGCACCTGACCCAGCCATCGGTGGTGGTGGCCGAAGACCTGCTGCCGACGGTGCTCGCCGAACTTGATTTGACCAATGTGCTGGGGATTGCAACCGATGCCGGCGGCTGGACCTCACACACGGCGATTATTGCCCGCAGCCTCGGTGTTCCCTCGGTGCTGGGATTGGGGAGTTTTGCGGCTCAGGTTCACACGGGTGACCCGATCATTGTGGATGGCACGCACGATTGCGTTATTTTGAATCCGACAGATGCCACGCGCCGCCACTATCAAAACCGATTGGATCAGGATGAGCGCCAAAAACGGGATGTCCTCGAACATGCCAGCCTGCCGGCGATTACCCTCGATAGTGAAACCTGTGTCTTGCGTGCCAACCTGGAACTGGTTTCAGAACTGCCCTCGCTGCAAAAGTCTGGTGCGCATGGCATCGGGTTGTTTCGATCAGAATTTATCTTTTTGAATGAACTCCCCCGGTTGATTTCCGAAGAAGAGCAGTTTCAGGTGTATCGCCAACTGGTTGAATCAACTGGACCTGAAGGAGTTGTGATCCGAACCATTGACCTGGGAAGCGATAAAATCAAAGCCAGTGATTTGTTTGGAGAAGAACGCAACCCGGCCCTTGGATTGCAGGGCATCCGGTTTACACTCAAATCCAAAGAGATTTTCCGGGATCAGTTGCGGGCCATCTTCCGTGCCGGCGCCTATGGTCGGTTGAGCGTGATGCTCCCGAAAGTTTCCTGTGTCAGTGAAGTTCGGGCGGCGCGTCAGTTGATTACCGAAGTCAAAGCTGAACTGGAACAGGCTCGAATTCCCCATGCGGCACATCTTCCGGTCGGTGTGATGGTGGAAATTCCTTCGGCGGTCATGATTATTGACCTGCTGGCACGGGAAGCCGATTTTCTCAGTATCGGCAGCAATGATCTGATTCAACACACCCTGGCGGTTGATCGGGCTAATCCGCAAGTTGCCCATCTGTATGAACCGCTTCACCCGGCGGTGATTCGCAGTCTGAAACAGGTGGTTGACGCTGGAAAAGTTGCCGGAACACTGGTGCAAATCTGCGGTGAAATGGCCGCCAACCCAACCTGTGCCGTGGTGTTGCTGGGTCTGGGGCTGCGCAACTTCAGTATGTCGCCGTCAGCCATTCCAAATATCAAGCGGCTGGTGCGTAGCGTTCGGATTTCAGAAGCTGAACGACTGGTCACCCGCGTGATGGAACTTGATACCCCACGAGCAATTGAACAGTTTCTGGAAGGTGAGCTTTCACGGTCAATTCCGCATTTTTTCACGAACTCCCACTGATTCTCATACCAGTTCGGAGTCAGTCGCCAGTAGCCGCAATTCTTTGTTTGGAAATGAAGATAGTGTCAAGAGTCCCGCCTTCAGGCGGCAGCCTGTCCTTTGAGATCAAATTTTAGGGTACACAACCCGCCTGAAGGCGGAACTCTTGACTTTTCCCGCTTGATTGAAGGTGTCAGGTCTTCCAACTCGCCATCTTTTTTGGCTTGAAATCGAGAGGCGCTTTAAACAAAAAATTGCTGCGCCAGTAGTCAGTAATTCACTAAGTTTATTTAACTGAATGACTTGACGGTTTTCTCATACAACCGCTTTATTCCAAAATGATATAGCCTTCTTCAGATTCATAGTTATGAAGGTGCCGTGCCTGTCGCCGTTGTGCTCTGGTCCTGCTGCGACAGGTCACCCGAACTCCAGATTTCCACAAGCTCAAAAAATCAGGCCCTCAACTTGTTACTTTCTTGTAACTCTCCTGTAACTTTGTAATGGAATGATGCTCCTCTGGCAACCTCATTACTTTTGATCCTGCCCATTTTCCCTCCCTGGAAATAACTGATTTGATTGCAGTAAGGCACTGATTTCATCTTCAAAGACAGTAAAATTGGGCTGGAATATTATAGGAGTATACCGATGTTTTTTTGCCTTGAGCGGCCCAGGTTTCTGCGCACGGGAGTGTGGGCTGTGGTTGGAACGTTGATACTGATTGGGACGGTTTGGGCCCAAGAGTCTACGCCTTCACCTGGTGTGAGAATGCCCAATGACCCAATCCAGGAGGTTTCAGCAACGGTTGAAACAACACCAATCCAGAAAGCTGGGGATTCGGCTGACGATCCGGCAATTTGGGTAAACCCTCACGATCCTGCCCAAAGTTTAGTGATTGGCACCAATAAAAAAGGCGGACTCGTGGTGTATGACCTGTCCGGAAAAGAATTGCAGTACCTCAAAGACGGGCGGATGAATAATGTGGACGTCCGGTCCGGGTTCAGGCTTGGGACTGAAACCGTGGCACTGGTGACCGCCGGAAATCGCTCAAACAATTCAATTGCCATCTATGTGATTGACCCCACCACCCGGCGATTGAAATCAGTTGCCGCCCGAAAGATACAAACCCATACCGTTTATGGTTCCTGTATGTATCGTAGTGCCAGAACCGGGAAATTTTACTATATTTTAACCTGTAAAGATGGCCTGGTTGAGCAGTATGAATTACTGGATGCCGGCAAGGGAAAAGTGGACGCCAGACTGGTTCGCCGCTTTGATATCGGTACAGTCGCCGAAGGCTGCGTGGCTGACGATGAACCTGGATATCTCTATATATCAGAAGAAGATGTCGGGCTCTGGAAGTATGGCGCCGAGCCAAATGCCGGTACCGCACGGACGCTGGTTGATACATCAGATGGCAGCGGACATCTGGTGGCTGATGTTGAAGGGGTGACACTGGCCTGTGGGCCAGATGGCAGCGGGTATTTGATTGCTTCGAGTCAAGGCAACAACACCTATGTCATGTATCGGCGTGACGGTCAAAATGCCTACGTCAAGACCTTTCGAATTGTGGCTGGAAACGGCATTGATGAAACCTCGGAAACAGATGGCATTGATGTTTCAACCGCCAATCTGGGACCCCGATTTCCACATGGGGTGTTTGTTGCCCAGGACGGAACCAACGATCAAGGGAACCAGAATTTCAAGTTTGTACCGTGGCAACTGATTGATCGGAAATAGGTTCCGGATTCCAGAATTGGGATTTGAAAAATAACTCGCCGCAATTTGTTCCAGGATGGCAATTCTTCATTCTTCATTCATTTGGGGGACTTATGTTTTCTCAGAAGGCAGTGCTGAATTTCTTTCAAGCTGCACTGATCATTGTTGCTGTAAGCTGGTGTACCCTGGCTCAGTCAGGACAAACCGGCGTTATCACCGGGAAGGTCATTGATGAAACGACCTTGAATCCATTACCCAACACCAAAGTGGTGGTTCAGGGAACCTCAATTAGTGGTGTAACCGACCGGACAGGTGCTTTTCGAATTGAGCGAGTGCCAGTTGGCACCCAAACGCTGGAGTTTTCCTACCTTGGGTATGACCTGTTAAGTCGGGAAGTGATCGTACCGGAAGGCGATTCGCTGGCGCTCGAAATCTCCTTGAAACAAAGTGTGCAGGAAGTGATTACGGTGTATGGCGAGCCGATTTTGCAAGGGCAGAGTCGGGCGCTCAACCAGCAGAAAAACGCTGAGACCATTCAAAATGTGGTCTCGGCGGACCAGATTGGACGGTTTCCCGATCCCAATGCGGCTGAGGCGACGCAACGCATTCCCGGCATCACGATCCAGCGTGACCAGGGAGAAGGGCGCTATGTGCTGGTCCGTGGAACAGAAGCCCGGCTCAATGCCATGATGATCAACGGCCAGCGGGTTCCATCTCCAGAGGGAGATATCCGTCAGGTGGCTCTGGATGTCATTCCGGCTGATTTGCTTGAAACCATCGAAGTAACCAAAGCCCTGACGCCGGATATGGATGCTGATTCAATTGGTGGATCGGTCAACCTGGTGACCAAACAGGCACCCGAACGCCGCATTTTTTCCATCACCTATGGCGCCGGGTTGAACAACCTTGTTCAAGGCGCCATTCAAAATGGAAATGTGACCTTTGGTCAGCGGTTTTTCGACAACAAGCTGGGGTTGGTGGCGTCAGGCAGTTTCTTTAACACCAACCGGGGCTCACAGAACTTTGAAACTTCCTATGATGACGGTGAGATCGAAGATTTCGAACTACGGGATTATTCGATCAATCGCAAACGCCACGCCACGAATCTGGCGCTGGATTTAAAACCCAACGCCAGCCATACCTTCTTTTTCAACGGCATTTACAATTATTACAGCGACCAGGAATACCGACGCCGGGTCACCAACAAGGTCCAGGACAATGAAATCAAGCGCGAATTAAAGGACCGGTTCGAAGTTCAACGGATTGCCCAGTTTTCAATTGGTGGGAAACATTTTCTGCCCCAAAACTGGCAGGTGGACTATCGGTTCAGCTATGGCTATGCCGAAGAAGATGAGCCAAACGCGCTCAATACTGCCTTCTTGCAGGAAGATGTTGAATTCAGGCCAAATGTGACGCCAACTTCGATTGACCCGGACAATATTCGGGTCAATGCGCTCAATGAAGATGTGAGCAAGTTCAAGCTTGATGAACTTTCCAATGATTTCAATTTCACATCGGACCGCGATATTTCATTTTGGGGCAACATCGCGCATGCGTTTCTGGTGAGCGATGGAATCAGCGGGTCATTCAAAGCCGGAGGAAAGTTCTGGCGCAAGCGCAAGTTTCGCAACAATGAAACCACCATCTTCAAACCAGAGGACGATGTCTTCTTAAAGGACAATCTGGACCGGCAGTTTTTTGCCCAGAAAAGCATCATTGATGGTCGCTATGTGATTGGTCAGCAGGTGAATGCCGCCGCTGCCCGTGCTTTCCTCACCTCATTGAGCCTGGAACGGGAAACGGATTTCGAAGCCGACGCGGCTGATTTTCTGGCGACCGAACGGATTGGGGCTGGGTATGCGATGGCGACATTTTACTTTGGTCAGCGCTTCAGCCTGCTGCCGGGTTTTCGCTATGAGCATACTTCATATGATTACAAAGGGTTTGATGTTCTGTTCAACCCTGATGGTGACTATGTTTCGAACACGCCGGTTACTGGGAAGAGTTCAACCGGAATCTTCCTGCCGGCACTTCACGCCAAATATCGGCTTGGTGAAAACACCAATGTGAGAGCCGCCTTTACGCGCTCGCTCGCCCGTCCAAATTATGTTGATTTGGTGCCAACCCAGCTCATTATTGAAGAGGACGAGGAAATCACCCGTGGCAACCCAAATCTGGACCTGACCCGCTCGTGGAATGTGGATGTGCTGGCCGAACACTATTTCAACACGGTCGGCGTAGTGTCGGGAGGGTTTTTCTACAAGAAAATTGATGATTTCATCTTCCCGTTCCAGTTTCGCGAGCAACGCAACGGCGACTCCTTTGATGTGACCCAACCCCAGAATGGAAAGAGTGCCGACCTGTACGGGCTCGAGTTTGCCTTTCAAAACAAATTGCGATTTCTGCCCGGACCATTGGATGGATTTGGGTTGTACTTCAATTACACCTACACCAATTCCAATGCCAAACTCCAGGATGGTCGGGTGATCAGCCTGCCTGGACAGAACAAACACACCGGGAATGCCTCGATCAATTATGAAAAGAAAGGTTTTTCCGGAAGTCTTTCGTGGAACTATCAGGGGAAATACCTGAATGAAGTCGGCGCTGAACCCAATCGGGATATTTTCCTTGATGACCGGTTGCAGCTTGATTTATCAGTCAGCCAGGCCATTACGCCGAAAATTCGTGTGTTTGGTCAGTTAATCAACCTGACCAATTCACCCTTCCGTCGGTTTGAAGGCATCAACGTGCGACCGGTTCAGGAAGAGTATTATTCATTCTGGGGAACGTTTGGCGTCAAGATTGATTTTTAACCAGATCTTGAAAGAAGTCTTTGAGTAATCGGATCTGCGGCTGACTGTGACCTGAAGCCACAATACTGACGACATCAAAGCGATATGGCAGGTCAACTGGCCCGATCAGCCGGCGATAGCGTCTGGCGGTTCGGGCCAGTTTGCGTTGTTTGGCGGGGGTGACGGCTGCTTCTGGGAGCGCCAGTTTGTCTGATGAACGGGTTTTGACTTCGACAAACACCAGGGGTCTGACTATCGAGGGCAACGATGTCGAGTTCGCCGGTGATGGGCGTGCCTTCCGGCGTTCGACCCAGGGGCAGGGTAACGTTGCGGGCGATAATCTGGTAGCCATTTTGTTTGAGGTAGTTGGCCGCCAGACCTTCTCCCCATTGGCCAAGTTCAAGGTGTGTGACAGATGCGGACAGGGAATGGTTTGTCATGGGCTGTTCAATATAAATTTAATTTCAACCAACTCTGACCTATCAGAGCAAATCGCGTGCACCAGAACACAATGAGCAGCTTATAATCCAGTAAGGCTGCGGCTGGAAGTTAAGGAGCAATGGGAGTTGTTGCCCTGGCAACATTTCGCTACAATTCCGCCTCGTTTCTTTCGTCACCGCTTTCAATTCCAACTCAATTTTGAAAAACCGCAGGAGAATTCGCCATTGTGAGAGTCCGTTCACTGCTCATCCAGCATTGTCTCCGACCTGCTTTCCGGGCAGTGTTTCATTCGTTTTTCCAAATTGAATTTTATGGAGTTGAAAATATCCCCCAAACAGGACCGGTCATTTTGACGCCAAATCATGTGGCCTACCTGGATCCGTTCTGGATTGGGTGTGGTGTCCCGCGAGTGCTCCACTACATGACCTGGAGCGAGGTCTTTCGATACCCCTATCTGCGTCCGATGCTCTGGTTTTTCAACTGTTTTCCGGTGGACCAGGACACCCCGGTTGATAAATCGGCTTTTCGCCGGGCGCAGCAACTTCTGGCTGACGGTGAAGCTCTGATGATCTTCCCTGAAGGAGGACGTTGCGTTTCGGGCACGATTGACGAGTTCAAAGCCGGTGCCTTTCGGCTGGCGATTCGAATGCAGGTGCCGGTTGTCCCGGTAACGCTCAGCGGTGCTCACGAAGTCTGGCCGATTAACCGGACATTGCCTCGTCCTGGCAAGCTCCGGGTTTACTTTCACGAGCCACAAATCTTTACCGCCACACCGAAAGAAGTAAAAGTGAAATCGTATGAAGCAGCTCATCTTGTGCGCTCTAAAATCAGCACCCGGCTTGACCCACAACGCCGCCCGCGTGATGTGGTTTTGGAACCAGCCGCGGAATGACGGAAAGGCCGGGTTCCGGGTTCCGGGTTCCGG
>CAZXCE010000165.1:0-14634 GCA_964639175.1 uncultured Clostridia bacterium | reverse complement strand
CCTTTTTACCCTACTCCTGGTCGGGGGTAAATCTAAAACACAACACTCGAGTCAGTGCATTACAGGCAATTAGGCTTTGCTTCAAAACAACTTGATCCTTCCTGCTGTAACGATATTTTTGTGTCGGCATTGTGGTCACACCGCTGATGCCGATACCGTCGGCGTACAAAACATTCCTCCTCGCACTTTGGCGACTTTCGGGAGTGTAAAAGTCCCTGGAGTTTCAAAGGGATGAGAGTCAGGCAATTAGAGAAAATCA
This sequence comes from uncultured Clostridia bacterium, assembly GCA_964639175.1. Taxonomy (GTDB): domain Bacteria; phylum Acidobacteriota; class Blastocatellia; order Chloracidobacteriales; family Chloracidobacteriaceae; genus JACQXX01. The sequence continues at coordinate 14,375 of CAZXCE010000165.1, read as the reverse complement.
ATTCCCTGACCCCCCTCTTTTGTCCAAACTCGAGTAAACCACGAGATCAAAAAACGGTGCGATGTTTCCTCATACCATTATGTAATGAAAACATCGTATTAAGGGAAGGCTAAATTGTTGAAAGAATTGTATTTCCCTCAACTCCTGGCCCGATACCCTCAGCCCTAAATAGTATCATTTGCACTTTCTGGCAGCACAACAATTCTGATCTCCTGAGAGTGGACAGGTCTGAGCGTTTCGACCAGCCCCACGGCCTTTGCCCATGCGTTCGCCTTTCAGGGCTGGAATATGATGATCGAGCGACGCACTCCGCAAATTCTCGAAAATCGTGACCAGTGCTGGTGTTTTGATGGTTTTCAGAAATTCGTCATACATTTCGACATTTTTGACTTCGCGGGTCAGACTTTGCTGACGAACTTCTTCAAGCGTGGCTGGAAGCGGCATGGTGGGGGTGGCCCACTGGTTGGCCGGAACTTCAATGCCGTTTTGTTCACAGTACCGGACCAGAATTTCTTCGTGGCGAGCTTCGGCCTTTACCAGTTGAGTGTAGGGTCGAACCTGACCAAATTTGGCAATCACGGCAGCATAATACGCCTGAGCCTGGCGCTCATCGTCAATTGCTGAAATAAGCGCGTCACGGATCGGTTGATCGGTGATAACTGGTGTTTGGGCGGTGGATTTGAGCCCGCAAACGATCAACACACAGGCAACAAGAATTGAGAAAATAACAATTTTTTTCATATGAACCTCCAGTACCCGCTGAGGTGCAGGCACGCATACCCGAGAGACCATCCCCCGGTACCTGTCACCCTAGCACATCGTACCTGAACACACGGTTAATTCGGTTGCTTCCGGGAGTTTTGGAATTTGATTTTCCTGATGTATTTCGTAGTTAAAAGTGTTTTGGAGAAAGCACCAGAAACCCGCGTTTGAGCAGCGTCAGCCGTTGATCAAGGTGATAGCCGTAAATTTGTTTTAATCTCAGTGCCGCCTGGGCAAAAATCTGTTTTTGAGCCTGCCCTGGAAATTGGGCGCGTGCCGTCTGCCAGCAGATATGCCAGCGTGAAAAAAATTGGTCTACGGCACCTCCGGGCTCAGCATGATGAATCAGGCTTTTGGGCAAAATGGATTGCAACTGGCGCGGATAAAATTCACCTCGTAGCCGCGGGGCAAACACCAGGCCGATGTGGTCAAGGTCGCCAGATGGACATTTCTGGAAGAGCTGAAATGCCATAAAGCGCCCAGTTGGGTCGCACGTTCCTTCAAGGATGAGCCCGCCCGGCACCAGTGACTGGCCAAGGGTTTGGAGTGCCATTTCGACAGCATCCTCTTCATATTGACGCAGGACATTAAAAACCCGGATGACATTGACCGGTTCATCTGGTGCCACCGGCAGGTTAAAGCCTCCGAGGCGAAACTCCAGATTTTCCTGGGCGAAAGGCCGGGCATCAGCCACCCGATGGGGGTCAATTTCAACCCCGAGAACGCGAATTGAAGGATTGATTTTTTGCAGGCGTTCCCAGGTTTCAAGGGTCGTAATCGGTGATTCACCATAGCCAAGATCAACATAGCGGCAGTTCCTGGTCTGGATGATTCCAGGAAAAGCAATCGCCAGGAAGACGTCTGTCTGCCGCAGCCGATTGGGCGCGGTTTTTCCCCGCGTCGGCTGGCCGAGGCACCGCTCATTGGGTGTGTCTGAAGTTTGAAGGGACGCTCGGAATTTACGCATAAGCTGTGAAGAAGTCAGGCTGAAGACATTGGGCTGAGGGCTAGGGGCTGAAGACTCGCAAGCTCGGGGCAATTGAAGGGATGAAGGATGAGGAATGAAATAAAACCAATTCCTCAGCCCTGAGCCCCGAGCCCGGTTTCTTCAGCCCGATGTCTTTAGCCCTGGGTTTTCAGCTCTCACTTTAACCTTTTGGTTAAAAGTTTTAACCAAAAAGCTAAAATCATGAGCCCCTGAATGCCAATCAATGGCTATTTCAATACAGGCAGATGATAGGAGATAAAATCTAAGTTCTTTGTTTATTGAAGTTTAGAAAGTAAGTAAAGTTTTTGAACAAGTTCTGGCACACAAATTGAATAGTTATATGCCGTCACGCACGGCTTGAAAGAAACCATCCTGGTTTTTCTAACCCGTGATCAGCCCCGCGGTAAATCAGTAAAAAAATTTTAAGATATGAAGGAGAACACTTGTGGCGCTTGATTACGTTGTTCACTACCCTTGTGAAGTCAAAATGTTTTTGGGAAAGGGTGATATCGAATATGGAACTGGAGTCCTCGATTCCAAAATCCGTGCCCATCACCTCTCAAATGAAATGGCAGCTTTTGCCCATCAAAACCAGTTGAATCCATTGACCTTATCAGTCACTTTTCGGCGGGTGACGCCAACTGGCATCGAAATCCAGCCCTTCCCCTTTGTCGAACTGCGAGCTGAAGCGGCAGGGCTTTTAAATTTCCGGACTAAATGCAAATCCTGCCCGGTTAATCCATCGTGTCAGCCATTTGGGTGTTTTCGGTCTATGTCATATCCAATCCCGGCTGAAATTGAGCGCTGGCTGGTTTCAAATCTGGAGCCAGTAACCACATTAGGAGGGAGACTGTTTCTGCAGGCAATTGCCTGGCAGATTGAACTGGCTGGGGTTGCCAGTGAAATGCGTGAAAACGGGCTCTTTGAGCTGGAGACGCCCATTGAATGGGAAGATCCGATTGGAAATGAAAAAGTCCAGTTAAATTCAAATTTTCTGATGGGTCTCTTGTTTGCCAATAATCAGCCATTGACCCCAATGATGAGTGCTTCGATTTTGTTGTGGTTTGGGGCTTTAAAAATTGATGGTGACCACCCCTGGCATATGGATGTCAAAGAGGTCGAAGACCTTTTGCTTGAAATGGATACCATCGAAAGCCGAAAACAACGGACTGCACTGGCCATTGATTTCAATCGCCTGTCAACACCGTCACTGAATTTTATGAACCACTGGCTGACAGCGCTGTATACAGGCTGGGTTGAAAGTGTTGAAGTTCTCATTTCAGCCTGATCGCAGGCCCTTTGCAAGATTCGGAGAAAGATCATGCGTTTTATTCGTCGAATGATTTGGGTGTGGTGCCTGGTTCTGGTGCTGTCTGGCAGCACCGAGCTTTTGGCCGAAAAACCAACCTCACCAGAAAAAAAAGCCAAAATGATTGCCCTCATCAATCGCCTGGAAAGCAATCCGTATCATTCGGATTCACAGAAGATGGCCAGCGAGGTCCTTTCCTGGCTGGCAGATGCTCCGGATGTGACGGTGACGGTTTGTACTGACGTTTTGGCCACTGAGAAAAATGATCTTGATTCTGACGAATCGACCTTTTTATTTGGTCACTTCATATTCAGCCAGGCCCGGTTCATCGTGGAACATCCCGATCAAGCGAGTGATCTTGTGGCTGTGAACCGGGCCGGGGTTGATGGAATTCTCAAAGCGTACGCCACGATGAAAGTGGTCAAGCCAAAACTCAAAGTGAAATTTGCCGACCAGTTGCTCTCGTTGCGTGAGACAGGTGGTCTCGACCGGTTTCTGCAGCAGGCATTGGCCAACTGTAAATAATTTCCATCTGGTGAGGAGCCATCGCTATGGAACAACAACCCTATTCATATCAACAACCTGTCCCGGCAAACTATGCCGGATACCAGCCGGATCCGGTTTCAGTGACGCTCATTGATCCTGTAAAGCAGGAATTGCTCCTCAAGCGGATTCACAATGGCGGGAACTGGTTTTTCTGGGTGGCTGGTCTGTCATTGATCAATTCAGTGATACAGCATCTGGGCGGTGATGTCAGCTTTGTCCTTGGGTTGGCGGCAACCCAGATTCTTGATGCTGGGTTTCGGATGTTTACCGGTCCGCTTGGAATGGTGGTGTCAATCTTTTTAGATGTGATGGTCGCCGGGCTCTTTGTATTTTTTGGTGTATTGGCTCGCCATCGGTCCTACTGGGGGTTTGTACCAGGGTTAGCGCTCTATGCGTTGGACGGGTTGCTGTACACTTTCCTGGGTAGCGCCCTGGCGGTCGTTTTTCACATCTATGTACTGATCTGCATTGGCGCCGGATTTTTGGCCGAACGTGAGTTGCGGGCCTGTGAGCGTACCTAGAAATTGAAGTATGAATGACTGAGAAAATTCAGCCAATTGTCTCACGTGGTTGTTGAGCTAAGGGCTCAGGCACAGAGAAGTCCTTTATATATCCAGGTTTCGCCTGTGGTGAGGATGTGAGGTTCAGTTGGTTTCATCATTCATACTTCATCTGTAAATGTGTTGGTTCTCCTTCTTTCTTCTAACTGTCAGTTTTGACTGAAATCCTTTATGCTTGGGCCTCTCACATCTAAAAAATTGAGAGGCTCTTTTTTTATGCCCTGGAAAGTTGTTGAACGCCGCATTGGACGTGCCGGAGGGATCAAACAGCGCACTGCCCGCCAGCGCGAGTGGAATCACAAATACGGAGACGGAATGTGGCAAATCGGTTATGTCATTGACGGCGAATTTGTCACGCAGGAAGACGCTCTGGAAACAATCTATTATCGAAGTTATGAAGCCCACTTCGCCGCCCATCCAGAAGATCTGTCCGAACTGATCTTGACCGCCAAAACACTGAGAAACCCGCATGCTGAAGCCACCACTGGCGTTGACCTGCAGGTTCCGGCGATTTTGGAGTATCTTCAGCGAAAGAACCTCAAGCTCAATGGCAAAGAAGTGGTGGATATCGGAAGCTGGCAGGGGCAGGCATCACACGCAATCAGTATCCGGCTGAGCCCGCTGCACATTTCCGTTATCGGAGATCCCAAAATGACGCTCGAACAGTTCTGGCAGGACAGGAAATGTCTGGCGGTCTGGACTTAAAAATCCTCGGGCTGAAGAACACGGGCTCAGTGCTAGGGGCTGAAGACTCGCAAGTTCGGGGCAATTGAAGGGATAAGGGATGAAGGATGAGGGATGAAATACAACCAATGTCTTCAACCCTCAGCCCTCAGCCTCAAACCCTCAGCCCCAAGAGCCCTTAGCCCCAAGCCCCAAGCCCTCAGCCCTAAAATATGTCAACCCTTACCGTTTATCGCGCTATCAGTTTACAAGAACTTGAAATGATTGAAGCCAGTGGGTTTACCCGATTTCCACCCCGGCTGCCTGATCAACCGGTGTTGTGTTTGTCGCTGCACTTTGCCCATGCTGAGCAACTTGCCCGCGACTGGATTGCCCGGTTTTGTGTTCCTCCAGCCGGGTTTGTGACGCAATGTGACGTAGCGCTTGAGTTTCTCAAAAACTACCGGACCGAACCGGTTGACGGCACCGCTTTTCGTGAGTACCAGATTCCTTTGGATGATGTACCAAAATTGAACACTTCGATTGTGGGCCAAATTGAAATTGCGGCTGAGTTCTATGGTGAATTTTACCAAGAGGACACCCTCGAATAGGCATCTTTTCAGTGAGTTACAAACTTTAACCAAAAGGTTAAAATGTTCTCCGCATATCTTAGAGGTGAGTTTATGAAACCATTGCCTCCACCCGTGAAGCTCAATCCTTATTTTTTCCCGCCTCACCCAGGTGAACCATCATTTATGAGGGCCTGGTTTGAACACAAAATCCCACTGATTGTGTGTCTCAGTATTGTTTTGACTATTTCGGGGGTTTTTCGATTTGCGCAATACAGATGGGAACAAGATGCGCCTCAGCGACAGGCAATCACTCGCATCCACCACGAAGTATTGCTTGGCATGTCTTTTAAGGAGGCTTCAGCCATTGTCAATAAATACAAAACTCCTGAACTTACAGTTGGGTATGGTCCGAATCTGTTAAGTGTATCTACCCCTCTGGAATTTGGGGCTTCGAACTGGGAATTATGGATTATTTTTGAAAACAGCCAGGTTGATAAAGTCAGAATTCGAACCGAAGATGGGCCGATTCCAGGGGATGCACCTCCAGATAAAAAATTAAATAAGCCCAATCCATCATAAACAGCGCGTTGAAAGAGTGGAAACGCGCAGAGCCAGGGCTGTGAAGGTGTTGGCAACCGATGGCGAATCAGCCGGCTCTGCGTATTTGGGTACGTTCCCTGGTTGATACCATGTCAGATATGCAAATCTGAGGCTGTATGCCACTCGTGAGCGATATTTCTCATAATCAGCGCGTGGTCAAATTCGGTACTTCCGGTCGGGAATTTCAACTCATCTGCAAAGTAACTTGAATAAACCTGTTCAATGTCTAACGGCTCAACCTGCCACTCTCTGGTGTGCAATCGGAGCCCATCGAGGCGGTTTGCGTCATTGGTGACAGAGTATCCCAGGGAACCGGTTTCAAAGAATCTCGAAGCTTCTGACTTTGACTGAAAGATTGAAGTCTGTGGCAATTCTTCAGAAATACTTCCCCGTACTTCTACTGCGACGTTCCTATCTGCTGACTTCATTGAAAGCGCGATTCGGCGGTCATTTTCTTCAACCTTGAATTCTGCCAGGTGGTGCTCGCCCGGAAAGACCCGGCCTCCCAGTAAATGGTTGAGTTGAGAGTCTGTATCGCGGCGAGGAACAAAGACACCTTTTTGTGTTAGTCCGTCTTCCTCCCACAGTACTGCGATTCGATGGGCTGCATTTTCACTGCTGAGGCCAACAATCTGAGGAAACATTTTCGGGCGAATCTATTCAAGGCGAATAAGGCAGATGCCTGCAATTGCCTGTCCCTGATGGAGTTTTGGTTTGAATCTGGATGGCAGTATTTTCTGAATGACCTCTGGATCAACTCGGAAATTGACCAGAATGCGTCTTCGGATAATCCCTTCAATAATCGGCAATCTCATCGTAAATTCACCACTGTGCAAAGATGGAGTCTGGAGCACACCTGGAAATAAAAACTGTACCAAAAAAGGTTGTTTGGGAAACAAGTAAAAAAGCAAACCTGTTTGGTAGTATCAGGAGTTGGTGCTGTTGTCAAAAACAAAAAACCGTTTGCGAGTTTTTACTCCGCAAACGGTTTTTTGTTACCCCTTGAACTGATTCAGCCCTGAGTTCTGATTAGTTTTCGCTTGATCCGTGATGGATGCTGCCCGAACCGGCAACCTTCTTGACCACGTTGGTTGGGTTGCCATAGTAGGTCACATCACCTGAACCAGCGATGCGCGTTTCGAGGTCTTTTTCAGCATTGACCACCACATTTCCTGAGCCGGCGACTGAAACTTTCGCGCTGTCTGAGAATAATTCCTGGGCGTCAATATCGCCTGAGCCAGCTAAGGACAGGTTCACGGCTTTGGTTGTTCCAGACAGTCTGACATCACCGGAACCAGCCAGATTGATGGCAAGTTGCTGGTTGTTGACTTCGATTACTTCGACATCGCCGGAGCCAGCCAGGGAGAGGGCTTCAAGATTTGGAACGGTAATGGTCACTTGAATTGGTGTCCGGGTCGAAAATCTCTGGCGGGTGCCGATTTTGAGGGTTGAGCCGTCAACTTCGGAATAAATAAGCGGGAGCAAATTATCATCGGCTTGAATATCAATGCTCTGGTCACGCTGACAAATAACTTTGACGTCAAAAGCGCCACGTAATTCGATTTTATTAAACGTTGCGACTGACCGGGTTTCGGCTTTGGATGTTCCGCTGCCCTTCAGACGGGGACCGATAGCCATGGAAACGGCCCAAACGGCCAGGAACAACACCAGAAGAATCGTCGGAAATAAGCGTTTCATGGGAAGAACCTCTCTGTGATAGCTGAATCTTTTGCTGATTTGAATTGGGAAGATGTGTTTGATGACGTCGCCCCATACGCCCCTCTGAAAAAAAGAGTTCACTCCAATTTACAGATTTTTTACTCAGCGCGAGCATATTTTTCCCGGATTTTCACGCATCGTTCCAGTCCATCCCGGAATTCAAGGACCTTGAGTTTCAGATCCGGCTCTAATTGGGTCTCAGCCAGGAAGGTTTCAACCACATTTAAAGCTGACTCGCTGGTCTGGCCTCCGATAAATGCCCCCAGCCAGCGATTGATAAAGAAAATTTTGCGCTTCTTTTTCAGATGTGGAATTTCAGTCAATGCCATTTTCAAGAACGACCGGGTGATTTCAGCCTGATCGGGGACATTAAAAAACGACAGGCTGTCTTCGATCCAGCTTTCCGGAAGTGACTGATCTTTGAAATACGCCTCGAAATACTGCTGCTTATTTTCAACCGTTGGACTGACGGCTTTGACCGCAAATGCCGCCCGTCGGCCATCATCTGTTGTATCAAGCTGGCTTTGTCTGGCAAACCAGGTTGCGGCGTCAGGGTGCTTGCGTTGGATAAGCTTGGCCACGATATCAAACCGGTCACTGGAACTGAGCTTGATGTCGGGGATTGAAACTTTTTCATTAAGCAGATCAATCAGTTTTGCCTGGGCCGATGGGCTCAATGCCAGCCAGGTAAACGCCCGGAAAAATAATATCCGTGTCCCTTTGTGCGAACGGTTCAACATGCCTTCTGCCAGCATTTTTTCAACCGGTTCGGCCATTTGCTGGCGTTGGGCCGGGGACAGGTATTTTTCACACAGGGTAAACGTTCGTCCGAGCAAGGCTGAAATGGTTACTTCATCCTGTTCAATGGGCAGATTGGCCAGAACCAGGTTTAAGTAGTCAAGTGGTGCCAGGTCAGCATCCAAAACCGCATCCCAGAGCGCGCCCCAGAGCAATGACCGTAAAAATGGGTCTTCAACGTGCTGAAACTCAGTCAGGAGCGATTTTCGACTGTGCAAGTCGAGCAAAAACCGGCCATACCCATAATCACCAGCATTGGCATACACAAAAAGCGGCTCTGGCAATCCATTGAACTCTGAAACCACCGTCTTTGGGCCATCTAAAACCACAGGGAAGGTTTTGGTCTTGTCGTCACGCCAGTGGGCCAGGATTTGAAGCCGCATTGGCCATACGCCGGCTTCGCCCAGTGCATTTTCCTGCGTGAGTGTAAAAGCACGGATCCGCTGGTGTTGATCGAGTTCCCAGCCAGCACGGATATTGGCCAATCCACGGCGTTTTACCCAGGCATCAGCCCAGGTGTCGAGTTCTCGTTTTGAAGCCTGTTCAAATGAGTTGACCAGATCTTTCCATTCCGCATTGGCGAAAGCATGATGTTTGACAAATCGTTGAACCGCGGTTTGAAAGACGTTTGCTCCCAGATAAAACTCAGCCTGGCGTAGCACGCTTGGCGCCTTGTTGTAGACAATATTTCCATAGGCTGATTTGGCCGCCGAAAGGTTGGGAATCACCTGATAAATTGGCGTGGTGCCCGGTGTGATGTCAGTTCGATAGGCATTGGTCTTGGCGGCGTGAAAGGCATTCCAGGCATTATATTGCGGCAGGATTTTTTCAGTCGCCTTGGCCGCCATAAAATTGGCAAAGCCTTCTTTGAGCCACAAATCATCAAACCACTTCATGGTGACCAGATCACCAAACCACTGATGAGCCGTTTCATGAAAGATCAGTTGCGCCCGTCCCACCAGGTCATTTCCACTGGGCGTTGAGAGAAAGAGAATGGCATTTTCCCGCAGAAAGGTCGCTCCGGCGTGTTCCATCCCGCCATAGGGAAATTCCGGAATCAGCACCAGATCATATTTGGAAAAAGGAAACCGGTATTTAAAGTAGCTTTCAAAGTAGGCCACGGCTTCGCGATTGAGGCGTAGCACTTCGTCGGCATCGTGACGGGCACGCGCCATTTTGGATTTTCTGACAAACAGTCGAGTGGGGTCTTTGACTTTGGAATCCTGCAATATCTCAAACGGGCCGGCGGCAAAGGCAAACAGATAGGTACTGATGGGCTCGGTTTTATGAAATCGGACACGGAGCCGATTTGATTCGGTTTCCACCTCGGACCAGGCCACGTCGGTGTTAGAAACAACGTTCCAGTCTTCGGGGACAGTGAGTTCGAGGATAAATCGGGCTTTCAAATCGGGTTGATCAAAACAGGGAAACAGGGTGCTGGCGTCAGATGGAACAAACAGCGTGTAAATATATTCCGATTTGTCCTGTTGATCTACGTAGCGTGTTACGGCTGATCCAGACCGTTTTACCGCTGATTCAAACTTCAATGAGACTCGATTGATGCCGGATTTAAGGTAAGTCTTCGGAATGATCAGGTGTTCGTTTTCAAACCGGGCATCGGAAACAGGCTGGTCGTTGACCTCAATATTCCAGACTCTGGCCTGACTCTGGTCGGCAAATGTTTGTGGTCGCCAGTCAAGCACCAGTTCCGGTACATCTTTGTCCAGTGTGAGCAAAATTTCCGCAGCGCCAGTCAGTTTTTCTGAGTTTGGTGTCAGATTTAAGGCCAGTAAATATTGAACTTTATGGTAGTGGGACGCGCGTTGTTGAGCGAGTTCAATTGGAACCCCCGGTTGCGGAGGAGCAGCCTTTTCATTTGATTGGGGTCCAAATGGAAGAAATGACATGAGTAGGGTCGCAAAGATGGATGTGAGCATTGATTGAAATTTTATCTAAGCTTATCAGACTCAAAAATTCAATATTGGCCTGTGAAGCCCAGTCTGAACTGGCTTTACCGACGATAGCTGTTTAAATCCCGGCTTGGTTCAGAGAACTGTGGGGGTTGAAATTCGCCATCCCCAGCGTTCATTTCCATCAGAAACTCTTCGACCCAGCGTTCAACCCGAGGTAAACACGACGTCATGGCTTCCAAATGCACCGGGTTGGCCCACCAGCGTGGGTCATGTTCGTGTGGGTCAATTCCAGCTTCGCGGAGCCTTTGTAAATCCTCGGATCCAATTGTTAAATCAATCAGATGCCCGGACTTGATGGTGTATTGGTGGAAGCGATTCCCTTGCAACATTCCCCCAAAAACCTGGTAGGCAAACAAGGAGGCAAATAAACAGGCCCGTGAAAGATCCGAGGGCTCTGGACGACCAAGCTCGCGTGCCCGGGCGCGCCAGCGGTCTAAAACAAATTGACGAGCAGTGAAAAATGTTTCTGGTGTCAGTGGGATGTGATTGGTCACGGGATGAAGTCCTATCAAACAACATCAGACAATTTCCCTGGATAGAGGAACCTGCGGCGAGAAAGCCGAAGCCGGGGATGTTTTTGATCAAATCAACATTCCCCGGCTTCGGGTAGACATTCTACCTGCTGTGCTTTGGCTTTATCAATTCCCTTGACCCCACCAGTTCCCAAAAAAGGCTGGATTTCACTTCATTTCATTTTGGCAAGAATTTCCTGGAAGCGGGCATCACCCCGTAAACTGGCTAAATCTTCGTCCGTTTGAAGCTGATTTTTATCTCTGAATCCTGCAGTAACCGCTTTTTGGAGGTGGTCCATTGCCAGTTCAGTTTTTCCAAGCAATGAATATCCGCAGGCCAGGTTGTAATAAACATGATCATTCGCATGTCCAAGTTTGGCAGCGGTTTCAAGGCTTTTGACCCCATCTTCGGTTTGTTTGGCAAATAACTGGCAGGTACCTAAACGTTGGAATGCAAACCCATCTGTGGGATTCTTCGCCACAAATGCCTTGTAGGCTTCGACGGCTGCCGACCACTCTTGATTGTTAAAGTACACCACACCTTGCCGGGCAAATGAGGGTTTGGAAACAGCAACTGGAGCTGGAAACAGGTGTTGCTTCAAAAAATGGAGCGTCTGTTGCACAACCTGAACGCTTCGTTGTGTCTCATCAAGGCAGTCAAAACCGTGATGAAAAGCTGGTTCGTTGATCACAGTCCAGGGTACATTCCCGGCAACAACTCGGGTCAACAAGCGGTCAATTTGATCGTTGAGCGGTTTTCGGTCTTTTCCCGCCCGAACAAACAACACCGGCAAATCCCGCCGAAAAACTGAAAGCTCGCTGGTGCCATAATACACAACCGCACCTTTGATTTCTTTCCCGGCTTTTTCCATCAGAAATGGCAAAGCTGGGGTCACATTGGCCGAACAGGCCCACGTTGCCAGGTTTTGGCGGTCAATTCCAAATTTCTCGCCATTGTCTTTGAGAAAAGCAAACAAACTTTGAATGTCTTCAGATGTATCGGGCTGACGTGAATCAAAGGTAATTGCCAGCATTCCATGGGCAGCCACCAGTCGGCTCCAGGAACGATACTGCCCCCATTCCTTCAATGGGGGATAATCGGGCCCGTTCCCATATCCATTGATAAAGACAACGGCTGGCAAAAGGGTGCCGGCTTTAAATTCAGGTGGATAATAAATATCAAACTTCAACCCCTGCCCGTTCACCTGCTTGAATTCAATGTTGGATTTGACTGTTATTTGTTCCATGGCTGGAACCTGATAAACAACTTCAAAAGCCAGTTGATCATGCGGTGATGGCTTTGTTTGCGCCTGACCAGTTGCGGAATATAAGAGAAGAACAACTCCAAGCCACAGAAGCATTCTGAACAACATGCTGAGATTCCCTCCAAACAATTCAGTAATTGAGCACGCCTGGGGCGTGTCGCGGCCTGGATAGATTTGGTTTCCCCATGAGCGCTAAGATATGGGTTCTTTTCGTTATCGCTGGTTCTCGGGCTTCAATCTCCCAAAAAACACCTGGGTGTCGTATTCAAAATAGACCTTTCCGTCCTGATTGTGCTCATCAAACGCCGCCTGCAGCATGGTCATCAGCGGTTCATAATTCGGATGGCCCGGCTCGGGAACATAGGATGATGACAGCACCCGACCGATAAACCCGGTATAGTCAAACTCCTGGATGTTCTCAAAATGCCGCACCTGAAAATGATCGCCGCCAAAAAATTCAGCGAGCATCCCATATTCAATCCGTCGGTGATTCACAACCGAATAATCCGTTGAGTATTTTCGCAGGGCATCTTCATAGGCCCGCAAAAGAGGAGTCGAGTCTGTAATCCGATCATTCCATAAAATCACCAGCCAGCCCTCAGGTTTGAGAATTCGCACAAATTCTGGTCGAGTCTGTTCACGGTTTAACCAGTGAAACGACTGAGCACACACCACAAAATCAAGGCTGTGATCGGGCAAGGTGGTCGCTTCCGAACGGGCATCCACACTCACAAACTTTGGATATTGAGCCAGATAGGCTTCACCTGCGGTCCGCATTTCCAGGTTGGGTTCAATACCATAAACCTGATTTCCATGGTCTAAAAACAACGTGGCTGAAAATCCGGTGCCGGAGCCGACATCGGCGATAATGGACTCAGCCGTGAGCCCGCATTCCTGCTCTAACATGGGAAGAATTGCTTTTGGATAACTGGGCCGATATTTCACATAGTTTTCCACCCGGGTGGAAAATCGCAGGATCGGATCATTCATAGAACCTCTTTTGAGTGAAGGAGCAATCAAAAAGCGAGGAGCGAGGAGTCAGAAAAAGATTCTCAGTGAAAGTGGTTTGAAATTTTGCTTTGGTAACTTGCGAAGTACCCAAAAGCTGAAAAGTGAATTCAAGGGCCAATGGGTTGACTCCCCGCTCTTCGCGTTTTAATTGGCTGTCGTTCCACCATCAATGGGAATGGCTGCGCCGGTGATGAAGCTGGCGGCTGGTGAACACAACCATAAGACCACGGCAGCCACTTCTTCGGGTTTTCCAAGCCGGCCCAGCGGTTGACGGTCGGCAAAACGGTCAACCATTGCCGGGTCGAAGGCGCGGAGCGGGTCCAAAATCGGAGTGTCAGTAAACGCCGGGCAAACCGCGTTAACCCGGATATTGGACCGGGCATATTCCAGCGCCATTGATCGGGTTAAGCCAACCACACCGTGTTTGCTGGCAACGTAGGCAGGCGCTCCAAATGGTGTTCCGACCAGGCCAGCGACCGAAGCCATATTCACAATGATGCCTTCACCCTGTTTGAGCATTTGCTGTAATTCAAACTTGGCACAGTAAAAAACCCCGTTTAAATCAACTGCCACCACGCGTTCCCAGTTTTCAATCGAGCACTCAGCCGTTTTCCCTAAATCACCCGGAATCCCGGCATTGTTAAAGGCAATATCGAGTCGTCCAAAGTCTGCGACGATTTTTTCAATCAACGCCTGAATTTCGGCCACGACTGAAACATCCGCCTTGAGAAAACTGGCTTTCCCGTCGGCTTCCTGAATCAACCGGACGGTTTCTTCACCACCTCCGACTGACACATCCGAAACCACAACCTGAGCGCCAGCCTGAGCAAAAGCGAGCGCGGTGGCTCGACCAATTCCAGAACCACCACCTGTTACCAATACAACCTTATCTAAAAATTGCTTCCCCATTCGATAAAAACCCTTTCTGTGTGAATTGTATAGGACTAGGACTTTAGGGTTCAGGGTTCAGGGTTCAGGGTTCAGGGTTTATAAAGACAAAAAGGACGGAAAGGACGAAAAGGACATAAATTCGAAAACCCCAAACCCTGAACCCTGAACCCTGTTCCTCACCCTCGATTGCGATTAAATTTAGCCAT
>CAZXCE010000164.1:0-14722 GCA_964639175.1 uncultured Clostridia bacterium | reverse complement strand
GTGCGCCTTACACAATCATGGGAAATTTTCCCAGCATTCTCGTGCTTTCCGGACCTCAGCCACCCGGAAGACTTCACGAACCTCGGCTGATCCAATGTTCAAATGTGAAATTTGTGGGAAGGTCCAGCCGCCTCACACGCGCTCGTACAAAGTTGCGGTCGCTACACGTTTAACCACCTATCCTCCGCGCTTTCGGGCGCATCAGTGCTACAAAATCATCAACGGAAAACCAAAATTCTGCATTCTGAACGATCCTGGCGGGGTTGGTGTCGAGCCTGCTCGCGAAGTCACAGCCTGTTTTGACTGTGCCGAAGCGGCGCGTCTCAATCAGCCCAAATCCAGGCCCAAACTCCCGGCCAAACGACAGGTTTGGCGGAAATCTGCCTGACTGGCGGCAGGCGGCGCCAGGGGAAAGTTTGTCTCAAAATAGTTGTCAGGCGCGGCCAGCTTGAAACAAAGCTGGTCAAACAAACGACGTGTGTTTTGTTACAAACAGCCTTCCTGGTGCCGCCTTGCCTGGCACACCGTTTTGCAATAAACCCTCTTGTATTACGAGAAGGTCAAATTATTGAAAATATTGCATTTCACCGCAACCCCAAACCCTGAACCCTGAACCCTCAATGATATTACCGGCGAAGCCACCCGTTGCTCGCCTTCCCGTGTCTTCACACATAGACACTGGTAAACCAAAACTGATGAATGATTTGCCGAATAAATCCCAGTTGCGCCGATGGCAGAATGCTGTGCTTGATGAGGTTAAACAATGCCTCACCACCAAAACTTCATTTGGAAGCCGGGCGATTGGATATTTGATTTTCGAACATTTGAAATCTGACCCAACCTGGGCCTATCCAGAACGCTGGTTGGATGCCCTGAGCACTTTTGGTGAATCAGTAATTGACTCGCAGACTGTCCAGGTGATCGGGTACCTTGACTGGATGGATCAGCGCCCCAGATTTGGAGGTGATGACCTGTTTGATGCTACGTTCCAACTGGTACAAACCCCTGAGGGAGAAGCACTTGATTACACAATCCGATTTTGTGCCGAAGGGATTGTTCGCCAGATAACACCAACCGAATTTGACTGGGCACTGGTTGACGATCCAGATGCGTTTTTGCCGGATTTGGATCAACTGTTTTTATTTCTGGTTCAAAGCGCTGATTGTGAAAGAGATGCTGTGCTGAGTGAGTTTTGGCGAACTCAAAACAGAGAATGGCGGCAAGAGCTTCGGATTGTCGCGGCTGAATTATTAGGAAAGGCTGGTGAGCAAGGACGACAACGGTTACTGGCAGCCTTGGAATTACCTGACTCTGTTGTGCATTGCCTGGTGCTCTTTGCCTTTGAGCGGTTGATAGAGAAAACGGATTTTGTTCCACCGCCGGTGGAACAGTTTTTTATGGACCCCGATGAGGAAGTCGGTATGCTGGCGGCAGCTATTCACTTTAAGTCAAACCAGCAATTACCTGAGGAACTATGTACCGTTGAGTTTGTTCGCCGATTCTTTGCCCTGCAGGAATCTTGCGCAGAGCCACTGGCAACAAATGCTTCACTTACATTTTCTGTGTTGCCTTGCGTGCAATGGGTTGTTCAGCAAAACCAGGAACTGGCTGATTTTGTTTGGGAAACGCTTGAGAAGGATAGCGATAGGTTTTGGATTTTCTTGCCATTTTTGGAGAATTGTAGTCACTTCAATGAGTTACAGAGAGGAGTATTAGCCAAAGTTTATCGTGAAAATATAAACCGCGAAGGCAGGAAACTTGGGCAGTTATTGTGGAAAACCGGGGATATTGCCTGTCGCAGCATCATTCTGGATGGTTTGATTGAAAGCGATGAAAAACTGCATCACCAGTCTGTCAAAGTACTTGAATTAAGCCTGCATCAACCATCGGACGTCCCCTTGCTTATATCGGGATTTCACCGAGCCCGGGCAAAGGGAGTGAATGCATTTTCGTTTATTCGAGTTCTTGCCAGGGTTCATCCTCGTGACGTGCGAATAGCTGATTTGTTGGAAAAAATCGCTCCTGGTTTATGGAAACGACTGGACCACCCAGACCTGCGGTACCAGGCTGAAGGGTTTGAAACCTTTTCTATCATTGGAGGGAATGCTGAAACAGTTGTTCCAGTGTTGATGAACAAACTTGAAAATACCATCACAAAGATGAAAACCCCAGGTTATGTTTACTCTTCTCAAGAAGGAGTTTTCGTCCGAATACTTCTGAAATCACTTGCGAGATATGGAGAAGAGGCACGAAAAGCTGTTCCCTTATTTAAGACACTTTGTTGTGGCTTGAGATATGACCCTGGATTTTATGGTCATAAAGCCTTGTCATTGCTGGCTGAGTTAGGCTCTGATGGTGCTTGGGGTTTGCTTCTGTGGGCAAAAGAGATTATTTCCGATGAGGATTATCCCTATCGAATCCAACACGCATTATCCAAAAAAGGAGCAAGGTTTGTTCCCCAACTCATCGAAGCGATGAACATTCCCGAATTGCAACCGATGGTGGTTCAAACGCTTTCGGCGATTGGCCCGGAAGCCAAAGCCGCGATTCCGATTTTGCTCCACGCCTTTCATCATCAAAACACCTGTGGCCGCACTGCGCTGGCGGATTGTTTCGGCTGTATTGGGGAAGGTGACCCGGCGGTGATTGCGGCGCTGAATTCGGTGACCCGTGATGCAGACCTGGAACTTCGATTGATGGCGATTGATGGGCTTCGAAGAGTCGGCAAACCAGCCACCGAGGTATTGCGTGATCTGATCGAATGTCCTCCAACCGAGGCACCGGACCTGACGCTGTGCTGGGCACTCAATGCCTTGAGTGAATGTGGCGACGAAAGCCACGAAACCCAGGTTTTATGCCAAAACCGATTGAGCCATCCATCGGCGGAGGTCAGGTTCTTTGCCCGGTGCGTTTTGGGAAAGATGAGTTGTCCTGATCCTGCGGGCAACGTCAGTGTTAGATGAATTTGACCTTTCTATAATTGTGATTGCATGATTAAAAACTCCGCTGTAGCGTCTTTTCCTCAAGTCTCGTGTAACCACAAACCATGAGGGAGTAAGCAAACCTGTCCCAGAATAAGAGGTGATCCATACATCTATGTCAGCAGAGCAGTTAACTGAAGTTATCGAACAAGTTGGCCAATTGACCAATGATGAAAAATTGGTACTGGCGATTCGGTTGTTGGAAGAGATTCAGACGTTGAAGAGTGAGACTGAAGATTTGACTACGTTACAACGGGTTGATGGAATTCCCAGCTTGAAGCGGCAGAAAGAACGAGCCTGGATTGAGCAACATCGCACTGAATATGCTCGTCAATGGGTTGCTCTAGATGGAGACCGGTTGATTTGTCATAGTTTCAATGCCAGTGAAGTTTTTGAAACTGCTCGACGGTTGGGGCATTCATCACCTTACGTGATGCAAGTTCAACCATCTGAAGAACTCCCCTTTGCTGGATGGTAACCTGATGTCCTATTCACTCAATTTTGAACATTTGTATCGTTATGACACGGATCGGGTTGGGATCACCATCAGCGTCGAGTTAAGGCTTCTGGATCTGGCCGTTACGTTTGATGCCCAGGTTGATACAGGGGCGAGTTTTTGTATTTTTCAACGTCAGTATGGTGAGGCGCTTGGGATTGATATTGAGCGTGGTGATCGCGTCGTTGTCGGAACGGCAACTGGCACCTTTATTGTCTACGGACATATGGTGACACTCTCAACTGTGGGATTGGAATTTGACTCAATGGTATTTTTTGCCAGTCACGAAGGGTTTAGACGCAATGTTCTTGGGCGAAATGGCTGGTTAAACAAGGTTCGGTTCGGATTGATTGAGTATGAAGGAAAGTTATTCCTCAGCCAGTATTGAGTTTGATTGCGACTTTCCAGCGTGGTTTCAATCAGCCAGGTTGAGTGGTGCCGCATGGGAACCAGTCTCTTTTTCAGGAGTCTTTAAAACTGCTCCGTCATGTATTCTTCAAAAGAGGTGACCTATGCGATTACTCAGTCTGGTGCTGATTGTAGTGAGTCTGGTGGGATTGGTTGGGTGTTCTTCATTTAAAGGGAAGAGTGGGAATGCCCCCGAAGGTTTCAGTACGACCCCGGCTTCACCAGCACCAGCCAGTAAACGGGTGTCTCAACCAGGGCTTACGGTTCAAAGTGAAAGCATCAGTACTGATCCTCAGTCCCCAAATGCCCCAGCACCAACCGTTGAACCCCAATTACGCATGATCATCCGCAATGCCGAACTGTCGCTGGAAGTTGATGCTCCTTCCGAGGCAATGCGCCGGGTGACTCAGATTGCCGAAGCTCAAAAAGGATTTGTCGTAACTTCTGAATCCAGAGAGGTTCGCAGCAGTCAAACCCAATCAAGTCAGATTGTAACCATGGTTTTCCGGGTGCCGTCGGCGACATTTGCCGACACGCTCGAAAAAGTTCGTCAGGTTGGGCAGCGTGTGCTCCAGGAAAAAGTGACAGGACAGGACGTCACCGAAGAGTTTCTTGACCTTGAAGCCCGCATCCGCACCAAAAAAGCCCTTGAAGCCCAGTTTCTGGAAATTATGAAAACCGCTCGCACGGTGTCGGATGCGCTCGAAGTCCAGCGCCAGCTTGCGGAAGTTCGAACCCAAATCGAACAGCTTGAGGGACGTCGGCGCTACCTGGAAAACCAGTCGGCCATGTCAACGTTTACTGTCACGCTCAATGAGCCCTCGCCGATTGTCACCACCAGCCCGACCGGATTCTTGCAAGAGGTTAAACAGACTATTGCCGATAGTATTGATTTAGCTGCAAATATTGTGCTGGGGATTATTCGGCTCGTGATCTTGCTCATTCCAATCAGTATCTTGATTTTCTTGCCGCTTGGGTTGCTGGTCCGATGGCTCATCCGGCGGTTTTTCCGATCACGGAAAGGAGCGGCTGAAGCCGTGAAAACTGAGTAACAAGTATGCTTGAAATTTCAAAGGAGAGCGGATTAGATTCAAACATAATCGTGAAAAAAATGAGTCCCCAGGTATGTCCTATGGCGCTTCAGATTGCTCGTCACCAGTTTACAGTCGGCGATTACCACCGGATGGTCGAAGCCGGTATTTTATCGCCATTCGATAAAGTCGAATTGATTGATGGAGAGGTTATTCAAATGAGTCCAATTGGAAGTCGTCACGCCGGGTGCGTCAATCGCCTGAATCGGTTGCTCAATCAAAAACTTGGACCAACCGCAATAGTGGCAATTCAGAATCCAGTCCGACTCAATGAATTTTCAGAACCACAGCCTGATGTATGTGTTCTTCAGGGGCGGGACGACTTTTATGCCTCCCACCACCCAACTGCCAGCGATATTCTTTTGATCGTTGAAGTTGCAGACTCGACGCTTGAATTTGATCGTGAAGTCAAACGCCATCTCTATGAATCAGTAAATATCTCAGAGTACTGGCTCGTCAACCTGGTTGATGAAGAGATTGAAGTCTATCGTCAATCAGAAACTGGAAAATATAGCGCCGCTTCCTGCTACAAACGTGGGGAAATAATTCCGGTCACGGTTGTTGAATCATTCTCCATTCAGGTTGAGGAGATCCTTGGTTGATATCGTTTCAGGTTCTGGATTAAAGGCAAGAAAAAGACGAAAAGGACGAAAAATTGAAAACCCTGAACCCCGAACCCCGAACCCCCTACAGCTTCACCACCACCCGATGCCAGCCCGAAGACCCCGCCGGATAATAGCCTTTGCGGGCTTCGGGTTGCAGTTTTCCATTGGCATCAGTCATTCGCACCAAAATTTTGTGTTTGCCACGTGGGGCATTGGGCCAGACATATTTCCACAGTGACCAGTGATTGGGCCCGGTTGGTGAGGTGACTTCAGCCGGTTGCCAGCTTGAGCCGTTATCCAGGCTGACTTCGACTTTAGCCACGGCAAATCTGCCGCCGTAGGCAATCCCGGTAATCAGCGCATCTCCTGGCGTGTCACCTGCCGGTTTCGGGTCATAGCCGGCAGTGTCGATGCGGGACATCGGTTTGACTTCGCCCGAGACCGCCCAGCCTTTGCTTTCCCAATATCCGACGAGTGGTCCGGCGGTGATTTCAATTTCCTTGAGCCATTTCGGTTGTTTATACCCATACTTTCCTGGCAAGAGCACGCGGGCTGGTCGTCCGTGTTGGAGCGGCAACGGCTGGCCGTTCATTTCATAGGCCAGATAACTTTCTTCGGTGTAGACATCGGCAATCGGCAACCCGGTGTAGTACCCATCATAGGCCCGGAAAATTACATTCAGGCTTGAAAATTCAGCCGGAAGAATCCGATCCAGCAGCGGTTGGAGTGGCGTGACACGCCATTCGGCGTTGTTGATGATGTTTTCACCAACGCCGTTTTCAATACATTCAAAGGTTTTATAGATCAGTTTATTCGGAAGAGCCTTCAGCGCATTGTAATCTAACGAAAACGATTTTCCCTCAGGACCGGCAAACCGCATGGACCAGCCGTCCGTTGTCAGATTGGTCGGGTATTCGTTGAAATAAATCGTGTAAAACTCACCAATGCGCGAAATAAAATCAGTTTTGATCCCGCTCGGCGGTTTGTCGAGATCATCATAAAACCGTTTTCCAATCACTGCCGCCACGCCGCCCACAATCACACCGACAAAAACCCGGCGGGTCATTTTGCGATTTCCTTCATCCAACTGCTTTTGCGATTCAAATAATTCCATCGGTTGCGTGCTCCACTTCGGTCAGGTTGCGTTCCCGCTGACAAACTGAGTATTGTCAGAGTTTCAGGCCGCTCACAATCAATTTCACCGAATCTTTCGGGTTCCGGGTTTTCAGCAAGAACAGATAAATAAGGCCAAACATTCAAAGTACCCAGCCCTGAACCCTAAACCCCAGACCTAAATTCCACTGAGAAGGAGAGTTTGCCCGTGATACAAAGGAATGCCCTCAAAAATCAATCTTCAGGTTCTGAAACCCGGAACCCGGAACCCGGAACCCGGAACCCGGTTCCCCCCATTCTTCGCCGGCTGACGGTGTTTTTTGCCCTGTTTGTCTGCCTGACGGTGTCGCTCCCATCGGGCTTCGTTCGGGTCCTGGCTGGTAATGAAGACGAAATCGAAAAAGCAATGAAGTCAATTCGTACCGAAACGCTCCGGGCACACGTCCGCTTTCTGGCCGATGACCTGCTCGAAGGCCGTGGCCCTGGCACGCGTGGTGCTGAACTGGCGGCTCGCTACATCGCTTCAGAGTTTGAATCCTATGGCTTAGAGCCTGCCGTCAATGGTGGCTATTACCAGAATGTGCCCATCGTCAACATCAAGGCCGAAGCCCCAACCGCCAAAATGGAAGCCGCGGCTGGCGGCAAAAAAGAAGTACTGACCTACGGCGAGGAGTTTACCGTCCAGAGTGGTTTGGGTGAGACGGATGTTGATATTCACCGGGCCGAAGTTGTTTTTGTTGGTTATGGCATCACGGCGCCCGAAATGAATTGGGACGACTATAAAAATGTAGACGTCAAAGGCAAGATCGTGATGTCGCTCGTAAACGACCCGCCGTCAGAAGATCCAAAGTTCTTTGGTGGTCCAGCCATGACCTACTATGGCCGCTGGGTGTACAAGTACGAAGAAGCCGCCCGACACGGTGCGCTGGGCGTAGTGCTGGTTCACACAACGGAATCGGCTTCGTATCCGTGGCAGGTTGTGCAAAGCTCAAACACCGGCAATCGTTCAGAACTGGCGCGGGATGCGAGTTCGCCGCCGGTGGTTAAGGTCAAATCGTGGGTGAATTATGATTCGGCCTTTCGATTTGCCAAACTGGGCGGGCATAACCTCCAGGAACTTGAAAAGCAGGCCCAAAAGCGCGAGTTTCAGGCCGTTCCGCTGGGGATTCACCTGAACGTCAGTTTCAAAAGCCAGGTAACGCAACTCAATTCGCCAAACGTGGCTGGACTTCTGCGCGGGAGCGATCCGGAATTGAGCAAGCAGTTTATCGTCTTCACGGCCCACTATGATCATCTGGGCCTGCGCGAACGCAACCCCGGCGACAAGATTTACAACGGGGCGCTCGACAACGCGAGCGGTGTGGCCGGGTTGCTGGCCGTGGCCGAAGCCATGTCACGGATGACGACCAAACCGAAACGGTCAATTCTCTTTCTGTCAGTCACAGCAGAAGAGCAGGGACTCCTTGGCGCACAGTATTATGCCGAACATCCAATCTATCCGTTGTTACAAACCGCCGCGAATGTAAACCTTGATGGGTTAAATATTTGGGGTGAAACCCGTGACTTCACGCCGATGGGGTCTGAGCGCTCAACGTTGGGCAAGACGATTGACGGACTGGCCGCCAAACTCAATTTGAAGATGCGTCCGGATCCATTTCCGGAAAAAGGATTTTTCTTCCGGTCGGACCATTTCTGCTTTGCCAAAGTCGGCGTGCCCTGTGTTTCGGTCAATAATGGCATTGACGTTGTCGGCAAACCCGATGGCTGGGGGAAAGAACGCGAGCAGGAATACACGGCCAAAGACTATCACCAGCCGTCAGACGAAATTACACCCGAATGGGATTTCAACGGTTGCCGTCAGCACGCCCAGTTTGCCTTCTTGATTACGGCCACCGTGGCCAATGATCCGCAAATGCCGGAATGGAACGAAGGCGAATCCTTTAAAAACGCCCGCGATGCCATGCGGAAGAAGAAATGAAGAATGAAGAATGAAGAATGAAGAATGAAGAATGAAGAGACTTTAGCCACTTGTTTTCTACATTCTAAATTCTTCATTCTTCAGCCCCAAGCCCTGAAAGGAGGTGCCACATGATCGAAATTCACAAGCAATATGTGGTAGATGAAAACCAGAAGCCGGTGGCGGTGTTGATTCCGATTGAGGAGTTTCGCCAGATTGAGGAATTGCTTATACAAGAACAGTCTTCGAGCACAGCTCAATCAGATGAGCAAACCAAAGGGAATGAAGCTGCAAAACGTTGGGAATTGGAGCGTGCCTGGCTCAAGCAACATAGGGTTGAGTACGCTGGTCAATGGGTCGCTCTGTGGGGGAACAGGCTACTGGCTGCTGGTTCTGATGCTCAAAAAGTTTACAGGCAAGCTCAACAGCAAGGGGTTATAGATCCAGTATTGACTCAGGTTGAAAAGCCTGATGAAGACTCCGAACGACAGAACCAACGGGCTGAACGCTGGACTGGTCAACTGGAAATGCGGTGGATTGCCGAAAACAGGGCTGAATTTGTTGGGCAATGGGTGGCTTTAGTTGGAAATCAGTTACTGGCACATGGTAGCAATGCCAAAGAGGTACTTGCGGAAGCCCGGCGTCAAGGTGTTGAAAGTCCATTCTTTACCCAAATTGAGCCAGAGGAGAAATTCACTTTTGGAGGATGGATTTAGGCAATGTATGACCTTTCTTTTCAAGTGAAATATACATATCCAGATGGTGATGGGATCCAGATACCCGTCAAGATTTCATTTGGGAATCAATCAATCGCGACCAATGCAAAATTGGATACAGGGTGTTCGAATTGTATTTTTCGCCGCCAAATTGGTGAAGCATTAGGATTGGACATTGAATCAGGATAGGAGCAACGGTTCAGCAGCGTTCACGGAACGGCCATAACTTACGGGCACTTTGTCACCTTGTCAGTGCTGGATTTGAGTTTTGATGTGATGGTGTATTTTGCCGCTGATGACTATTTCCCACGAAACTTGTTGGGACGCCACGGCTGGCTGGATCAAGTCCGGGTCGGGCTGATTGATTACGAAGGATTGTTGTTTCTCAACCGGTACGCCGATTGAAGATTGCTGGAAAGTATGGACAATGGAGGTCTCTTCATTCACTCCCAGCCGCCACCTGATAGAGAACAAGGAGTCCCTCCCAACACCAATGCCCACCAAACAATTCCACATTTTGGGATTTTCTCTGCTGCTGGTGCTCCTGGCTGGGAGTGTGGTGTCGGTGTGGGCGGCGGAGGCGCTTCCAGTTGCAGGGATTGAATCTCCCGTTGATGTATCACAGGCGTGGAAATTTCAAACCGGTGATGATGTGAGCTGGGCCCGACCTGAGTTTGACGATACGACCTGGATACCGGTTTCTTTGACTCACGCCTGGGGAAAGGAGCGCTACACCAGCGGTTTCCAGTGGTATCGGCTGACACTCCGATTGCCCTGGGCTCACAGCGAAGCCCACCGCCATAGTGCGATAGCTGTGGCGCTGGGCAAATTTGAATATGGTTGTTATCAGGTTTATGCCGGAGGAACGCTGATTGGCGGGTACGGTCATTTTTCTCCGTCTCTGCATACATTGCCTGGACGGACACAGGTCATTGAAATTCCTGCTGCCGCGATTGGACCGGATGGAATCTGTGTGGTGGCGATCCGCGGGTGGCGCGATCCTGGTTTTGAACGGGTGAATGCCCTGATGCGAGAGCGGCCAGTCGGGAGCTTTTTATTTGGTGCTTTGCCCGAACTCAGGCGCGAAGCGATGCTCCAGGAACAACAAGTCTGGCTGGCCAATGTTCCACAACTGATTTGTCTGGTTGTTTTTATCCTGGTTGGATTCTATCACTTACAACTCTTTCGCCGTCGCCGTGAACTTCAGGAATATTTCTGGTTTGGACTCATCCCAATTTTTGCTTCGATCAGTATTTTTTTTAATTCAGAGTTATGTCTGGGCGTGGTGACGCCGCTTCGGGCCTGGGGACTGGCCCTGGGCCCCGCTTTTTTCAATAATGTCTTCTGGGTTCAGTTTTATTGTTTGATTTTTGGATGGCCCTTTACGCGAGTTATCCGGTTGTGTCAGGTATTGCCAGGGTGTCTGGCGGTGATCGTTCTCGTCTTTCCAGGCTGGGCATTTACCACGTTGGGTTGGACGGTATTGCTTGGTGTGCTGCCGTTTATGTGGCTCTCGCTGGTCATGCTTCCAAAAGAGATAAAGCGTGGAAACCCCACGGCTCAAACAATCTTCATTGGTATTTTGTGTCTGGTTGGAACCCGGATGTATGATGCACTGGCCATTTTTGGGTATTTGCCGCACCTCAACCTGGGATATATCGGATTTGCCGTGGTTATTTTGGCGATGGCGGTTTCGTTGGCCAACCGGTTTACCCAGGTCTATGGCGAACTCGATGAACTCAACCACGCGCTGGAAACCAAAGTCCAAACCCGAACGGCTGAACTGGCAGAAACCGTCGAAAAACTCAAAGTTTCAGAAAAGCAGGCTCTTGACGCCAAAGAAGCAGCCCTTGAAGCCAGCCGAGCCAAAAGTGTATTTCTGGCCAATATGAGCCACGAAATCCGGACCCCGATGAATGGCATCATCGGGATGTCAAACCTGTTGCTGGATACCGGCTTAAACGCTGAACAGAAAGAATTTGCCGAGACAGTGGCTTCGTCGGCTGAGATGTTGCTGACGATCATCAATGACATTCTGGACTATTCAAAAATCGAAGCCGGAAAGTTAAAGATTGAAGCGGTTGAATTTAATCTGCACCAGATGATCAAACAAACCACAACCATTCTTGGAAAAAGCGCTGAAGACAAAGGTTTGACGCTGACCGCAATGGTTGATCCTGAACTTGATCAAACCTATATGAGTGATCCAGTCAGGTTGCGTCAGATTTTGACCAACCTGGTCGGCAATGCGATTAAGTTTACTAATCAGGGGACCGTGACAGTTTCAGTCCGGGCGGACCACCGGTCCCAAGATCAAGTTCAACTCAGATTTTGTGTCGAGGATACTGGAATTGGAATTGACCCGGTTGCCCAGCACCATATTTTTCAACCTTTTATCCAGGCAGATGGCAGTACAACTCGAAAGTTTGGCGGAACGGGTCTTGGACTCACCATTTCACGACAACTGGTGGAATTGATGGGGGGCACGATTGGTGTTGAAAGTGAAGTTGGGAAAGGTTCATTGTTCTGGTTTACAGTCCCTGTGAAACTGGCCGAACCCCAACCCGCTCAGAATGTAATGAAGCCTGTGGCGAGCGCGTCTGGGGACCACCCAATGGTGGCTCCAAAAGGTGAAGCGCACTTGTTTTCCCAGTTTTCTGTCTTGCTGGTCGAAGATAATCTGGTGAACCAACGGGTCGCGAGGCGACAGCTTGAGAAATTGGGGCTCCGGGTTGAGGTGGCGCTCAATGGTCGTGAAGCCGTTACGGCAGTTTCAGCCAAACCCTATGATCTGGTGCTGATGGACTGTCATATGCCGGAAATGGACGGCTATGAAGCCACCACCGAAATCCGCCGCCGCGAAGGGGCTTTGCGTCACACGGTGATTGTGGCGTTAACCGCAAATATGATGCAGGGCGATGCGGAGAAATGTATCCAGGCTGGAATGGATGATTATTTGGGCAAACCCTTTCAACCTGAAGAACTTGGCTCAATCATTGACCGCTGGCTTACGCCGACGCGGAGCGTGGGGTGAGCCGGTTGGTTCCGGGTTCCGGGTTCCGGGTTCCGGGTTCCGGGTTCCGGGTTCCGGGTTTTCGAGCTTTCGTCCCTTTTGTCCGTTTGGTCCTCTTCCTCTTTTCCGTCCCTTTTCCCTAACTTCCCCCAATTCCGTGCCGTTTGATTTTGGCCTGGAGCGTGCTCGGCTTGACCTGAAGCAGTGCTGCTGCACCATCATTGCCATAAATCTTCCCACCTGACCGGCGCAACGCTTCCTCAATGAGTTCACGTTCACGAATTTCGAGTTGATCAAGTGAGAGTGTGTCAGGGAAGGCCGTTGTAACTGATGGCGGTTGCGGGCGTGGTGCAGCCACTGGTTGTGAGCCATTTGAAAACTCATCCTGCAGGGAAAATATCACCTGCAATCCACGACCAAGAATCACCGCCCGCTCAATTTCGTGCTGCAGCTCGCGGATGTTTCCCGGCCAGCGATAGCGTTTCAACCGCTCCAGGTCAATCAGACTGAATTGCAACCGGCGATACCCAAACTTTTTGCACGCCTGCTCCAGAAAATGATTGGCCAGGGCTGGAATGTCTTCGGTTCGTTCAGAAAGTGCTGGAAGGTGAATTGGGAACACACTCAACCGGTGATACAAATCAAGGCGAAACCGTCCAGCCGCGATATCGGCTTTCAAATCGCGATTGGTCGCCGCCACCACCCGCACATTGACCGACCGGGTGTAATCTTCGCCAACCCGTTCAAACTGGCCATCTTGCAGGGCACGCAAGAGTTTTCCTTGTAGATCAATTGGAATTTCCCCAATTTCATCAAGGAAAAGTGTGCCGCCGTCGGCAAGCTGAAACCGTCCGATACGATCTTTAATCGCGCTGGTAAACGCGCCGCGGACGTGACCAAAAAATTCGCTTTCAAACAATTCACGGGGAATCGAGGCGCAATTGACCCGTACAAACGGACGGGCCGCACGTTTGCTGCGGGTATGGACGGCGTGGGCAATCAGTTCCTTACCGGTTCCCGATTCGCCGGTAATGAGTACGCTGGCATCAGTCGGCGCCACGGTCGCGACGTGGGCCAGAACCTGCTTGATTGACCGACTGGTGCCGATGATTTGCTCAAATCCAATCTGGTGTTCTTCTTCCCAAAAAGCGATTTTGGACTCCAGTTCCTTTTGCTGCTGAATGCAATCAATCGCCCAGAGTGTTCCCGCCGAAGCACCTGAACAACTCAACATCGGCGTTGTTCGGACAATGACCCATTGTTCAGCCCCATTTTTGAGAACGAGGCGCGATTCAAAGATTTCTGCTGGTGCCGTCAATTGTCGGTTGGCACAAATTCCGACCCGGATGCGATCTTCTGGATTTCCAAGCAGTTCACAGATACCACGTCCAAGCATTTCTTCCTGCGAATAGCCCACAATTTCAGAGACTCGGGCGGTGGTGGTGAAGACAATGTGAGCATCGTCATCGGTGAGAATAATTCCTTCCGCCAGGCTTTCGAGGGCCGAGCGAAAGAGTTCCTGAGTAAAAGAAGGAAAGAGCGCGGGAGCTTGGGCGTCAATCATAGTTCCTATCCATCGACTGCACCAAATTTCTGGTGGCGCTGCACCAAAAAATTGGTGAACACCAAAAAATGGTGATTTGCAAAAAGCTTTGGGGCTACCTGAATGAAGTTCTTAAAATATTGAAGGAAAACATCTTGCCGGTATTCGCTTGTCGTGTGTGATATCTGGCACACCGTTTGTCATTACCACGGGTGTCGCTGAGAACAGCCATTTATCATCTGAATTATTTTGGAGGGACACCACCATGAACAACAGTTCGAATATTGAACACCAAAGCGCCGCATATGGCACGCTGGTTTTGCGGGTTGCTTTAGGGAGCGTAATGATTGCCCACGCCCTTTTAAAACTCTTTGTTTTCACGTTGCCGGGAACGGCTCAATTTTTTGAAGCCCACGGCTTTCCAGGCTGGAGCGCTTATCCTGTTTTCGGTCTGGAACTGATTGGCGGCACATTGCTTGTGTCTGGATTTTTAACCCGCTGGGTTGCGCTGGGGCTGATTCCCGTGATGTTCGGAGCCCTGATGGTGCATTGGGCAAACGGCTGGATGTTTGCTGCACCGGGCGGTGGCTGGGAGTTTATCGCGTTTCTGATTGCCGCTCTGGTCGCGCAGGCGGGTTTAGGCGATGGCGCCCTGTCGGTGGGAAATGTGATTTTCAAACGCCAGGATGTGCAATTCGCCCGATGACATTTTTCACGTACAAAAAAGAAATAAGGCAGGATAAATACTCACCATTCGCGTAATAAAAATCCTGTTTCGTGAATTATTTTTCTAGTTTTG